>DASXRU010000058.1:0-10971 GCA_036506395.1 Pyrinomonadaceae bacterium
GATGACCATTGTGCAGATGCCGCAAACCTGTTCCAAACAATTCATGCTCCAGACGGGCGGCGTCGTGGGATTGCCATCCCTGGTGACCGGATTCTTCTGAATTTCCATCAGGCAGGAAATGATGTTGAGGTTTGGGCGATAGGGAATCTCGAACCGTTCCCAGTATTGCGGCGAATCGGGATTGGCGCGCCGGCGAATGTGGATCTCGACGGATTTCGGTGGCGTACGCCTCGAGGCTTTCTTTTCTGAATTCATGGACATCAACTGACTGTTTAGCGGCGGGCTACTGCCCGCCGATTATTTTCTTCTAGCGGATCCGGCGGGCAGCAGCCCGCCGCTAAACGGTGATGGCCTATTGCTAAGCCTTCGCCGTTTCCTGTTTGCCTTTGCTGTAGTCTCGCTTGCGCGGCTTTATCAGCGAGACATCGACTGCTTCGTAAGACAGCACCGGACCCTCGCCCGAGTGTTCGGCGATAGTTGTCTTCAGAAACTGCTCGTCATCACGGTAGGGAAATTCCGGTTTGTAGTGCGCACCGCGTGATTCGTTCCGATTAAGCGCGCCCAGCGTGATCACGCGCGCTAGTTCCAGCATGTTCTTCAGGTGTCGCGCATGTGGCAGGGCCATCGTGGCCCATAGATTCGAGTCGTTTATCGAAATGCTCTGGTAGCGTTCCAGCAGCTCGCGCAGCTTGTCGTCAGTGGCCTTGAGTTTGTCGTTATGGCGAACTACGGTGACGTTGTCCGTCATCCATCGTCCCATCTCCTGATGCAGACCATACTGGTTCTCCGTTCCGCTTTGCCTGATTAGCGTGTCGTTGATCTCCTGCTGGTGTTTCAGCTCCCGCTCATAAATCGTGGATCCATCTGCACCATTGCGCTCGACATTCTTTGCGTATTCGATGGCCGCAGGCGCGGCAACAAAACCGCCATAGACACAACTGACAAGTGAATTAGCGCCGAGCCGGTTCGCGCCGTGAATCGAGTAGTCGCATTCGCCGGCGGCCAGCAACCCGGGGACGTTGGTGCGTTGATTGAAGTCAACCCAGAGGCCGCCCATCGAGTAGTGAACGCCGGGAAAGATGCGCATCGGCACATGGCGCGGATCGTCGCCCACGAACATTTCGTAAATCTCGAGAATCGCGCCCAGCTTGACGTCAAGTGTTTCAGCAGGGATGTGACTCAGATCGAGATAGACCTGGTTCTCGCCATCGACCCCATGACCCTCGATGCAAACCTGGAAGATTTCGCGGGTGGCGATGTCGCGCGGTACGAGGTTGCCGTAGGCCGGATACTTCTCCTCGAGAAAATACCAGCGCTCGCTTTCGGGAATAGAAGAGGGCGCGCGCTTATCGCCTTGCCGGCGCGGCACCCATACGCGACCGCCTTCGCCGCGCGCCGATTCGGACATCAGACGCAGTTTGTCTTCACCCGGGATCGAAGTGGGGTGGACCTGAATGAATTCGCCGTTCGCATACTTCGCGCCCTGCTGGTAGCAAGCAGAAACCGCGCTGCCGGTGCAGACCATCGAGTTAGTTGATTTGCCAAAGATCAGCCCCGGTCCGCCCGTGGCCATGATCACCGCGTCAGCTTTGAAGGCTTTCAGCTCCAGCGTCTGCAAGTTCATCGCAATCAGACCGCGACAGACCTGTGCGTTATCGAGCACGAGCGACATCATCTCCCAGCCTTCGTACTTCTGAACCCGGCCGGCAACTTCCTGACGCCGCACTTGCTCATCGAGCGCATAGAGCAGTTGCTGTCCCGTCGAAGCGCCGGCGAACGCGGTGCGATGATGTTTAGTGCCGCCGAAGCGGCGAAAATCGAGCAGACCCTCTCTGGTCCGGGAGAAGGGAACTCCCATGCGATCGAAGAGGTAAATGATTGCCGGCGCCATTTCGCACATTGCTTTCGCCGGTGGCTGGTTGGCCAGAAAGTCTCCGCCGTAAACCGTGTCGTCGAAGTGTTCCCAGGTGGAGTCGCCTTCGCCCTTGGTGTTGACCGCGCCGTTAATTCCACCCTGGGCGCACACGGAATGCGAGCGCTTCACCGGCACAACCGAAAAGAGATCGACTGCATGTCCGGCTTCCGCAATCTTCATCGCCGCGGCCAGTCCCGCCAGCCCGCCGCCGACAATTGCGATTTTGGTTTCACTTCCGCTTGCCATTTCGCTAAAGGAGTCCTCCCAATAATCCACCGGGCCGGATGAAAGCGACGGCGGCGTTTACTCCAACCAACAGCAGCACGATGCCAAAGGCGATGCAGGCGTAGCCCGTCAAACGTTGCGCGCGCTCGCCAATGGTGATACCCCAGTCAACCATGAACAGCCAGATGCCATTGGCGAGATGCCAGACGGTGGCTGTAATGCCGACGAGGTAAACGATGAAGATTGCCGGGTTCAGAAACTCGCCCCGAACTATGGCAAAGGCCGCATCGCTATGGGTCGCGACCGAGCGCGTGTTGAGTCCCGGAATCAAGCCGAACCTGAAGTTTAAGACGTGAAAAGTTATGAAGAAAAACAGAATGACTCCGGTAACCCGCTGAATCGTGTAGAACCAGTTGCGCGAGTACGGATAGTTGAGATTGTTGGGCCGCGCCTCAATCGTAATCACGAGGCCATAGACGGCGTGATAGATGAGCGGTATAAATATTCCGCCAACTTCAACAAAGATTATGTAGGGAATCGACTGCAGACCCTGGACGGCGGTGTTGAATTCAGCGGGCCCGCTCAACGCCTTTGAATTAGTGTAGAAATGCTCCAGAAGAAAAAAGCCGAGTGGAACAATGCCCGATAGTTGATGCAGCTTTCGCAGGACAAAGGTCCTGCTCAGATGGATCGCCAATAACACACTCCTTCGCCTGTGGGCTTGAACATCAAAGCTAATGATCTTCGTTCAGGCGAGTTTGTAATAAGATTGCTCAGAACAAGGAAATTATATTGAGAAGCTGGAGAAAAGCAAAGTTCAAGATAGCTGATCCAGAATTGGCGTTGCAGGTTCAAGTTAGCAAGACACTGGGTCTCGGCTTCGCTCTTTCGATAACCGGGATCTTCGGAATCGGGTCCTTAGTTGCGTTGATGATAGGACTGAAAACCCGGCGGATCATCAACAACTCAGAAGGAAGACTCAGTGGCAGTCGAATGGCCTTGTGGTGCATTATTGCCGGCGCGCTCGGTTCCCTGATTCTGATTCCTTTGACAGTTGCTATGATCCTTAAACAATTGAAATGAGGCCCGACAATTCAGACATTGTTTTTCAGCCAGCGTCGAAGCTTGCTGAACTGATCCGGGCACATCTGATCTCGCCCCTCGAAGTTGTCGAAGCGCACATTCGTCGCCTTGCGCATGTAAACCCAGCGCTGAATGCCATCGTAACGCTTGCGCCGGACGCATTGGATCGAGCACGGGAAGCAGAAGCGATGCTGATGCGTGGCGCAGAGATGGGCCCGCTGCACGGCGTGCCGGTTAGTATCAAAGACACGATTGACACTGCCGGCCTTCGGACCACGAGTGGATCGAGAATTCGCGAAAACTTCGTTCCCAAAAAAGACGCAACCGTGGTGGCCCGTTTGAAAGCAGCCGGCGCGATCATCCTCGGCAAGACTAATACCCCGGAACTGGCGATTCCCTACGAGACCGACAACCCGGTTTTTGGCCGCACGAATAATCCGTACGATCTCGAACGCACTGCGGGCGGGTCCAGTGGCGGAGAGGCGGCGGCGATTGCTGCATGCCTTTCCCCGGCAGGAATTGGCAGTGACCTCTCAGGGTCGATACGCGTGCCCGCGCACTTCTGCGGGATCGTCGGTTTGAAACCTACCGGTGGACGGGTGCCGACGGATGGTCATATTCCGCCAGTCACGGGACCGTTCACGTTGGGTGCCTGCATCGGACCAATGGCCCGGACCGTCGCAGACATACGACTGCTGTTTGGGGTGATTGCAGAGCCTACGCAATTTGAGCTGAGTGATCATTCAAGGGGGACAGAAAAGTTTTCTGCCGGCGGCGCTTTGGGCGGCCTGAACATCGCCTGGCACGTGAACGATGGCGTCGCGCCCGTCACTGAAGAAACGTCGCGCGCGGTTAAAGCAGTCGCGGAAGCGCTCGGGGATGCCGGCGCGGAAGTGGTTGAATCTCTTCCTCCCTGTGTCTCTCGAGGGTCACGACTTTGGATTGAATTGTTCTCGGAACCTTCAATCGATCAACTGCGTGAGTTTTATCGCGGTAGAGAAGACGAGGCAGGATCCGCTGCCGGCGCTCTGCTGGCGGCAAAGAGAAAGTCACCAGACGATACAATGGAGATCCTGGCAGCAGCGATGACCGAGCGCGAGCGTCTGCGTGGTGAGTTGCTCAAATGGATGGAACGAACCCCCGTGATCATCGCGCCTGTGGGTTCCACTCAGGCGTTCGCGCACGGGACACGTCGAATAGATGTTGGCGGGCAGACGTTAAGCGTCTTTCGCGCCTTCAGCTACTGTCAAACGTACAATGTTTTCGGTCTGCCGTCGGTCTGCGTTCCCGCCGGACGCTCGCTTGATGGGATGCCGCTGGGGGTGCAGATAATTGGCCGGCCTTATGAAGAGGAAGTTGTCCTGGCTGTGGCGGCGATAGTTGAAAGAGAACTCGGCGGCTGGCAAATGCCAGTGTTGGACAAACTTTGATTCGTGGCGGAGCGCGCGGCTTTGCCGCCGCACAGTGCGGTAAGGCTGTGCCTTACCGGGTAGATCGGATTTTATGATTTGGAGGCTGCGCCTCTACTCTCTGAGGCGCAGCCTCAGAGACAATTGAGGGGTGGCGTGGCGGAAAGGCGAAGCCTTTCCGCACTTGGCGGCGGCAGAGCCGCAATACTGAGCGGCCTCTACAGGCTGTTTCCAGACGCTGCGGTATGTCCAGGAAACTATAAAGTTTGTCGGACACACCCCGATCCGATATAGTCTGGACACACTTTTTCAAGACGCTTTTGCGTATCGCTGACTTTTAAATCCGGAGGCAGATATGGACTTTCTTCTTTGGGCTTTCTTTTTAGCTTTTATTGCCGTTTTTATGCTGGTCATTGCGATCAAGACGATCAGGATTGTGCCTCAGGCGACTGTGATGCTGGTGGAGCGGCTCGGACGGTTCCTTAAAGTTGCCGATAGCGGTCTGCACGTATTCATCCCTTTCATGGATAAGCCGCGGGCCGTTTACTGGACCAACACGCGGCCGGGAATGACGTCGATCGATCTGCGCGAGCAATACATAGATTTGCCGCCTCAGCCCGTCATCACGCGTGACAACGTGACGATCCATGTTGACTCCGTCGTGTACTGGCAGATTACCGATCCCATCAAGGCTGTTTACGAGATGAACGATCTGGTCGGCGGCATCGTGCAGTTGACGATTACCGGCATGCGCGCCGTGATGGGCGACATGGACCTGGACCACACGCTTTCGCAGCGCGATCAGATCAATGCCAAGTTGCGGATTATCCTTGACGAAGCAACTGATAAGTGGGGTGTCAAGGTTACCCGCGTTGATGTGAAGAACATCGATCCGCCGGAAGATGTGCGCATCACCATGGAGAAACAGATGACCGCAGAGCGCACCCGCCGCGCGCTGGTGCTACAGGCCGAAGGCGACAGGCAGGCGGCCATCACCCGGGCCGAAGGTGAAAAGCAATCGGCCATCACCCGCGCTGAAGGCGAAAAGGAATCGGCCATCCTGCAGGCAGATGGCGCCGCCCAGGCCCGCTTGCGTAATGCGGCCGCCGAAGCTGAGGCCATCTCGCGGGTGGCCCAGGCAATGCAGGATCACGGCAACCCGGCGCAGTACCTGATCACGACCCGTTACATTGAAAGTCTGCGCGACATGACGCGCACCAATAACTCGAAGGTAATCTTCATGCCAGTGGAAACATCGGCGATGTTAGCGAGCGTAGGCGCAATCAAAGAAGTCTTGTCCCAGACCGGCGAGAAGAGCGGAGAAGAGAACCCGCCATCGCCTCCGCGGCCACGGCAGTTGCCAACGTAACACGATGCCGCGGATGTCTTAGTCCCGCACCGAGTCTGTCGCGGAGCCCCGCGACACTACATCCAAAACGGAACTTTCAAAGAGCAAAGGACTGTCATGAAAAGGAATCCGCTAAGGGTCATGAGCACAGGGGCTCTCCTTGCGGCCCTGGCGTTCCAGAGTTTCCCTGCCAGGAGCCAGGTGCGGCCCGGTGTTGATAGGCAGACCCCTCAAACCGCACAAGAGGCAAATCGGCGGATTGACGAGTTCTACACGCAGCGCGAAAGAAACGCTTCCGCTGAAATCCGGCGACAACTTGAACAGTTTCGCCGCGAGATTCGGGAACAGAATTTGTCTTATACGGTCGGCTACACGACTGCAATGGACCGCACTATGGATGAACTTGCCGGGACGAGGGTTCCGGACGATCTGGCAGATCAGTATCGCCGGAATAATGCGTTGCTTGGCCGGAACAATAGTACCGATTCGCAAGACATCGCCAACATGTTAATGGTGGATGCTTCATTTCAAAGTTCCTATAGCTGCAGTGCCGCGGCGGCGTCATTCGACTGGCGCGATCAGGGTAGGGTTAGTCCCGTGCGCGATCAACTGGGCTGCGGTGGTTGCTGGGCTTTTGCCACGCTCGGCGCCTTTGAAGGGAGTTATCTGCTGCGCAGTGGCGTCAGCGATACTTCTGAGCAGGACGTTCTTTCCTGCAGTGGCGCCGGTACTTGCAAGGGAGGATTTTGGGCCTATGACTATTTGATAAAGACAGGGACAACCACTGAATCAAGCGCTCCGTTCACGGCGACTACTGGCATCTGCAAAAGCGTCCCTCGGTTATACAAGGCGGAAAGCTGGGGCTTCGTTCCTTCGAAGGTAGCTACCGGATTTGCGCAGCCGAACCCGCCAGAAGTTGCTGAACTCAAAAAGGCGCTCTGCCGCTACGGGCCAATAAGTATTACTCTGCTTGCGACCCCCAAAATGATCTCCTATACGGGAGGAGTCTTCAAGGAATATCTGCCCGACTCGGTGCGCTATGGCAAGACGGTTGACGGAAAGCTGAAGACATTCAGCGCCAACCATGGTGTTACCTTGATCGGTTGGGACGACAAGCTGGGAGCATGGTTGATCAAGAATTCCTGGGGCACCGGCTGGGGCGAATGGGCCGGCCCCGGACTTTCCGTGGAGCGCGGTTACGGATTGATCGCTTACGGAAGCAACAACATTGGTTTGGGTGCCGCCTGGGTTGTGGCCAGACCATTGCCGTTCATAAGAGTGCCCATCTTCAAAAGCGGAGATTAGCTTCGGCCTGCTTGAAGAAGCGATTACGTTCGCGCACATTGACGAAGCCAATCCAGTTTGACGTGACTTGAAGGGCTCAAGTCTTCTCGCAAGCAATTGCAGGCGCACCTCGAGCTCTCTTAAACCGAAACTGTTTAGTCATAAGTTACCTCCGACCAGCGGCGCTTGCGAAACTTCCCATCAGACCAGAAGTTCTTCAGTAGCGTGGTGCTGGAAACGACCGCGGCGTCCCCTGTATCAGAGGCGGGAAGAATCAAACTCAAAACGTCGTAGCGATAAGGCGCGCCTACCAGATCGAGCATGCGCCGGTAGACGCGAGCGGCGCGCGCAATCTGGCGCTGCTTGTGCACGTCCACGTTCACCTGAGGCGGGGCAAACCAATCCGAGGCGCGCGTCTTTACCTCGATAAAGCAAAGCACCGGGCCATCGTATGCGACGATATCGATTTCGGCGTGGATAATGACGCCACGCGCATTGCGTCCGATCGGCAGCGCAAAATTGGAACCTACAATGCGATAGCCGGCGTGCTCGAGATATGCTACGGCCCACTCCTCGCCGCGCCGGCCCAGCCCGATGTGGGCTGCCGTTGATTCAACTTCCGGCTGAGTAGCTGTGCCCGCCTCCTTTCCGCCTGACTTTGGTCGCGTCCAGCGTGACCACAATTTACTTATCGCCCCAATCATTTTTGCAATTGATCGAGAATAACTCCCCGCTCGTTGCCGGCGGGGACGCCCGCGCTCCCAGAGGAAGTTGCCCGGAAAGCTCCAAATGACTACGGCAGAGGCGCCTGGCATGCCCCAAACTGTGACAATCATTAATCTGTCACAAGCAGACCACACGATTCTGATTCATTACCCTACCATCGAGTGTGAAGGGCGATAAGCGGAGGCCACCACCGAAGATGTCCCGGCCCCTGCAAAATATTTGTCAATATTCTTAATTTAGGATGGAGGGAAATGAATTATATGCGTAAAGCATTCTTCACGGTTCTGTTAATCGCCTGTTGCGTCCCTGCGGCTCTTGCCCAGGACGATTACAAGAGGGGCGAAGTCTACGTTGGTTTTTCGCATAACCGAGTGGATACCCAGGGGGCGTTCAATCCGAACGATCCGAACGATAGCAGCCGCGATGGTTTCAATGGCGTCAACGTCGACGTCAAAGGCAACCTCACGCGTTACTTCGGATTGAAGGGTGACTTCTCGTACCATCAGAAGAGCAAGGACTTCACCCTGCCTGCCAGCACCAACGTGAATGTTAAAGCCAGACTGTACGAGGCCATGGGCGGGGTGCAGCTACAGGACAATGCCGCCGCGACGAAGGTCCGGCCGTTCGCTTTTGCGGTCGTCGGCGTGGGACACGTGACAGCTGACGCCACCAGCACCGGCGGCGTAACAGCGAACTTCAATGACAGCGATACCGGCTTGGCGGCCGCATTCGGAGGCGGCGTTGATGTGCGCTTGAGCGATAACGTGGATCTGCGACTAGTCAAAGCCGATTACAATCCGGTAAGGATCAATGGCGAAACGAATCACAACTTCCGTGTCGGCATTGGCCTCAACTTCCGCTTTTAGTTTTAGCAGAGACGGAAAGACGGCCCGCGACTGCAAAAAGTCGCGCGCCGTTCTGTTTGTTACGAGTAGAACTTGTCGCGCGGAGCCCTCAGGCCATTGAACGTGCCGCATCAGATTCATTAACAGCAATCTGTAATACCAACTGCGACATAGCACGGCGGTCCGCTACAAAAAGTCTCCCAACTCGTATGAAGAGGATACTATAGGGGTGGTGATTGCTGCCTTAACCTTTCTCGGGCGGAATTGGGCTCAACGTATCAAGCACGATCTTCCAGCCGCCTCTCTTATTTCGCTTCCACACCCTCACGTAGTATCCCTTTTCAGATTCATTCGTTCCCACGTATTTCAAATCGTAGCTGCCGTAGGTGTAGCCCAGGTCGTGCGATTGGGAGACGTCTGAAGAGATCGGTTGCCAGCTCATCTCTACCGGCTTCTGCAATAGAAAAGACCGAATCCCATCTCGACCGATGAAGGGGAGGTTGCCGTCGCGGTGCAGCCTGACTTCATCTCCCAGGTATTCGAGAAACGCCGTTACCAATCCGCGCGCGTTCGCCGCTTGCAGGAACTCGCGATCAAGATTCATCAAAGATGCGCGCTCGCTTTCCCGATTGAGCTTCGCGGCGGCGCTCTTCCATTTGGAGGGACTGGCTGTCTTAAGTGGGAACTTCTGCGTTGAATGATCGGGAGTGTCGATGCCTGCATCGACGACAACTTTCCATGTGCCGCCGGCCTGCTTCTTCCAGACCGAGAAGTAAAACCCATAGTGGGGCGGTTTCTGGGGCGGAGACACATCGGTGAAGACATAAGGGCCCGTTGTGTAGCCAAGATCGCCGGCACTGGAAACATCAGCATAGGCGGGCTCCCAGTTAAGGACGACTGGAGGCAGTACCGAAGGCGCCGGCCGCTTCAAAATCGTTTCCCGGGTCTTGACCGGATGGGGCTGAAAATTTATTCCGTCATCCGCAAAGAAGGCCAGAAACGATTCGCGGATTCCTTTCTCCACACTCGTACGTGCAAAGGCCCGCTCGGCAGCGAGCAATGATGCCAAAGCGGGAGAACGTTTTTCCGTTTGGCATATCGCGGCTGAGAAGAGCAATAGCATCGAGAGTAGCAGCGAAGAGAGTCGTCGCATAAGAACCTCCCCGTAGGACAGGCATTCTTGCCTGTCTTCTTTCAAACCTGTGGACCATCCGGTCGCACCTGAGCTTATGACAATAGTTGGGCGACGATCGCGTTTACGTGAATCTGCGTTGTATCGAGAAATCGAACGTCGCTGTCTGTCACATCTCGCAGGATCAGGGGCAGTTCAGTACCGCCGAGGATCAGAGCTTCGATATGCTCCCGTTCTTTCAACTTATGCGCGATCTCCAGTAATCGCTGGCGAGTCTTAGGTAGGAAGACGCCTTTCACCAAAACCAGCATGTAGTGCCTGTGGATGAATGTTTGCTCGTCTTCGTCTGGTACGGCCACCGAAATCCCGGCTCTGGAAAACACTTCGGGGTAGAACTGTCCCTGCATTGTGAAACGCGTGCCAAACAAGCCAACGCGTTTCAATCCCAGGGCCTTTGCGGCTTCGCAGGTTGTTTCGACAATGCTGATCAGCGGGATAGATACCTGGCGACTAATCTCTTCAAAAACAATGTGCGGCGTGTTTGACGACAGCGCCCCAAAATCTGCGCCTGCGCGAGCAAGCTTTTCCACTTCGCCAACGACATATTTGGTTACCCCTTCCAGGTCATTCGACTCGACCAAACCGATCATCTTGTTCAGGTCGATGCTGTTGATTAAGATCGAGGGATAACGGCCATCTCTATTCTGCAGGCGATACGTGGCAATAATGGAGCGATAGTATTCGACGGTTGACTCTGGTCCAATGCCGCCGATTATGCCTGCGGTTTTCATTTGATGTTTTCTTACGGCGTCGATTCCAGCTTCTTCAGCATCTGGATCGCGTTCGTATTCTGCGGATTAAGAGCCAGCGACTTGCGGTAATTCTTAATAGCGGCCTGCCGCTCGCCATGCACCATGTAACTTTCAGCCAGACTGTCGTAGGTATTAAAGGCGTTGGGGTACATTTCCACGTTCAACTTGAAAAGCGCAATCGCTGCAGTTACC
>DASXRU010000059.1:0-4265 GCA_036506395.1 Pyrinomonadaceae bacterium
CTGATCAAAGCGAAGACTGTTTTAAGCCCCGTGGCATTTCTTATATTTCTTGCCGGAGCCACAGGGACAAGGTTGATTGCGGCCAACTTTCGGCTGATCCCGCACCATCGGTTTCGACTTGCCGGCTTCCTCGCCGGCTGCGGGTGCGTCCTGATTCGGTCCGGTGAAGTTTAGCGCTGAAGCGCGGCGGGCGCGCCGCTGTTGCAGCGTCTCCGGCGCCTGTTCCGCCACTACTTGAAGATTGAAGAGCGATCGAATCGTGGTGGTGTCAATGCGATCGAGCATCGACTGAAACATATCGAAGCTTTCTTTTTTGTACTCGACCAGCGGATCCTTCTGCCCGTAACCGACCAGGCCGATTCCCTGCTTCAGGTGATCGATGGCCAGCAGGTGGTCCTTCCATTGCGCGTCGATGATGTTCAGCATGATGATGCGCTCGTAAGTGCGCATAGCTTCCGCGCCAATCTGCTGCTCCTTCGCGGCGTATCTGACCTTCAGGTTCTCCCAGATGGCGTCGGCAATTTCCTCTGACGCCAGATTCTGGAAGTCGATCTTTTCCGCCTCTGCATCGAAATCGTAGATAGTCTTAATTTGAATCGTGTAGTTCTCTACATCCCAATCGTCCGGCGCGACGTCCGGATTTAGATACTGCTTCGTCAAATCAGTCAGCAGGTCATAAGCAACTCCGGCCTGCGGCGGATCGCCGAACAGGTATTCACGCTGGTCGGGCTCTTCCATCAACTGCCGGCGCAAGCCATAAATCGTCTCGCGCTGCTTGTTCATCACGTCGTCATATTCCAGCAGGTGCTTGCGCGATTCAAAGTTGCGGCCTTCGACAGATTTCTGGGCGCTCTCAATCCGCTTCGATACCATCTTTGATTCGATAGAGACGCCTTTTTCCATCCCCAGACGCTCCATCAATGCCTTCACTTTATCGCCGGCGAAGATCCGCATGAGATCGTCTTCGAGCGAGAGGAAGAAGCGCGATGAGCCCGGGTCGCCCTGGCGTCCGGCGCGGCCACGCAACTGATTGTCGATGCGGCGCGATTCGTGGCGCTCGGTGCCAATGATGTGCAGCCCGCCGCAACCGACCACCTCTTTGTGTTCAGCCTCGACGATGCGCTTGGCGCGCGAAAGCGCCTGCTCCCATTGAGTGTCATCCACTTCATCGGGATCGATCTCATCCTGTTTGAGGAACTCGCGGGCCATGAATTCCGGATTTCCGCCCAGCAGGATGTCGGTGCCGCGGCCCGCCATGTTGGTGGCGATTGTGACCGCGCCCTTGCGGCCGGCTTGCGCCACAATCTCTGCTTCGCGCTCGTGATACTTCGCGTTCAGGACGTTATGCGGTACGCCAACTTTCTGCAGCCGGCGCGCGATAAGCTCCGAATTCTCGACAGAGACAGTGCCAACCAGCGTGGGCTGGCCCTTTTCGTGGCACTCCTGAATCTCTTCGACCACCGCATCCCATTTTTCCGGCAAGGTGCGGTAAATGACGTCGGAATTATCGGTGCGCACCATGGGCATGTTGGTGGGAATGACGGCGACGTCGAGTTTGTAGGTGGAATGAAACTCCGCCGCTTCTGTCTCCGCCGTGCCGGTCATCCCGGCCAGTTTTTCGTAAAGCCGAAAGTAGTTTTGCAGCGTGATCGTGGCCAGCGTCTGATTCTCTTTTTCGATCTTGACGCCTTCCTTGGCTTCGACTGCCTGGTGCAATCCATCTGACCAGCGGCGTCCCTTCATCAGGCGGCCGGTGAAATCATCCACGATGATCACTTCGCCGTCCTGGACCACATACTGATGGTCCAGCCGGTAAAGTGTGTGCGCTTTCAAGGCCTGCTCGACACAATGCAGCAGCTCCATGTTTGCCGGATCGTAGAGGTTGCCGACCCCAAGCAGTCTTTCGGCTTTATCGACGCCCTCTTCCGTCAGCACGGCGGTGTGTTGTCTTTCGTCAACCAGGTATTCGCCGGTTTTCTTGCCGTCGAGCTCCTCGCCTTTTTGCAACTGCGGAATAATCGCGTCGGCCTTGTAGTACTTGTCGGTGGCTTCATCCGACGGCCCGGAGATAATCAAGGGCGTGCGCGCTTCGTCGATGAGGATCGAATCCACCTCGTCCACGATGGCAAAGTAGTGGCCGCGCTGCACGCAGGTCGCCAGATCGAACTTCATGTTGTCACGAAGATAATCAAAGCCGAACTCGTTGTTAGTGCCATAGGTAATGTCCGCGGCATAAGCAGCCTGGCGCTCGAAGTCGTCCATGTCGTTTTGAATGCAGCCGACTTCCAACCCCAGGAAGCGATGAATCTGGCCCATCCACTCGGCATCGCGCGAGGCGAGGTAGTCGTTCACTGTGATGACGTGCACTCCGCCGCGTCCGGTCAATGCGTTAAGATACGAAGGCAGCGTGGCCACCAGCGTTTTGCCTTCCCCGGTGCGCATCTCGGCAATTTTCCCCTGGTGCAGCACCAGGCCACCGATTAGCTGTACGTCGAAGTGGCGCATGCCCGTGGAGCGCACACTCGCTTCCCGCACGACGGCAAATGCCTCCGGCAGCAATTCATCGAGCACTTCGCGCTCGCGTCGTTTCAGGTCCGCGGGATCGCGCGGATCGGCAACCGCGCGCGCAACTTTCTCCTTGAATTCTGCGGTTTTAGTGCGTAGCTCCGCGTCTGACAGTTTCTTGACTGCCGGCTCCAGCTCGTTGATCTGCTCAATAATCGGCTGGATAGACTTCAGATAGCGCTGATTACTACTGCCGAATACTTTGGTTAAAGCTTTATCGAACCCCATACACTTATTATTCCCTGTTTCTCGAAACGCTGTTTACATAAAGGCCCGTCTAATTCAGTTGTTTGGGCAGTTTTTGATTCTAATTGAGGGCCGGAAGGGAGGCAAGCGAGCAATCCGCTACGTTCAGGACGCAGCCAGTTGCTTCTTGATCAACTCAACTATCGGCTGGCGCGGCATTGTTAGATTGAACTTGATTCTCTTTCCATCAGGCGAGACGGTCGTATTCTTCAACAGCACTTCCTCGTCTTTTCCCTCTCGAGACTTCGCGCCGGCAGCCAGCAGAAAATTGAAAGCCTGAGAAAGACTCCGCGCGCTGCTGACCGACGAGGCATCTGATTCAACCGTAGCCACAACCTCGCTTTGATCCTGTTTCAGTGTAAAGATAACTATAGTGCCTGGATTGTCCTCGTTGATTCGCTTCAAATAAACCAGGAAGCCACTATCGTTTAGTGCGGCGATCATGCGTCCGGACAATTCAACCAGATTCGGGTCGCCCGCCTTCTTGGTAAACTTTGCATTCTTCAGTTTGCCGTTCTCATCAAGCTCTGACTCGATCACAATCTCAAACGGCTGATTCAAGTCGAGCTTACCCTGGTTCTTCAGGTCGTTGGCAAAGACGCCAAAATCTTTGAGTGCCTTTTTGTTTATCTCGCCTTCTTTCGGCAATTCAATGTTGTTCTCAGCGGCAACCCGATCCAGTTCTTTCTGCGCTTCGGAAATCTCCGCCTTCTGGTCGCTGGGGGTGGGCGAGCCGGCCGGTGTTGGCGAAGCTGAGGCGATCACTGTTGTGGGGCTGGCTAACGGACTCGCCTGCGGACTCGGCGATGGACTTGGCTGGGGGGTTGGCGTCGGCGTGCTGGCGGGTTTCCTGGTTGCGGCTGATGCGGCTTGCGAAACAATCCGGGCCGCAAAGGGATCCGTTGGATTCGGCGGCGTCGGGGCCACCTCGGGAGCAAAGTAACCTTCCGGATAGTGAAACTTCTCTGTCGCCAGATCAACTATTTCCACGTTATCGCCGATTGTGGTTCGGTTGTAATCGCGGCTAACAAACTCTGCGCCCGAAAAAAGGAACGCGATATTCAGAGCGTCGCGAAAAGCCGGCACATAAAGAATTACGGCCAGCGCGATAGTGTGCGCGCCCAGTGATAAGCCCACCAGCCGGCCGATTCGCGGCCAGAAAGGCCGGTGGTTAACTTCAAAATCTGCGAAAAGTGACGCCATTTGCTTAACTTTTATCTCTAATAGTCCAATCTTAGACGCGCGCCGCAGTCTGAACGTTGCGAGCGCTTTGGTTATACGTTAGCACTTCACGAAATGAATGGTAAGCGACGCCTGAGTTAGAATGCCCGGCATGCGAGGACGCCGTAATGAACGCAATGAACGTCGCAAGACCCGCAAGCGGCACGAACCCAGCACTGACGAATCGTGGCGCCCGCAACGCAAGGTAGCCGAAACAGCGTCGGCCGGAAGTG
>DASXRU010000060.1:0-7382 GCA_036506395.1 Pyrinomonadaceae bacterium
ATACAACGTGCGCGGCGTCTTCGATACGATGCATCGCTGGTGGTCGGGCGCAAAAAAGAACGTGAGTCTTGACGATATCGCCTGGGCCCTGGGAATCGAATCGAGTAAGACTGCGGCGGTAGAAGGCAGCAAGGTTTTTGATCTCTATCACTCCGGCAGGCTGGCCGAAATTCGCGAGTACAATCTGAATGACGTTCGCGTCACCCGCAAAGTTTACGAACGCATGGTGGCCTGCTTCGGGCGGTAATCACATTTTTTTCTCAGCCCGTTTAAGCGACGCTGTTTCATTTCTGCAACATCCTTTGATAGAATCTATTAAATGCTGGCTTATCCGTTAACGCTACTCTTTGGGCTCGCTGTTGGCGCGCTTTGTGTCTGGCTTGTCTTCAGAGCCAGGGTGAAACACGAATACGAGAGAGCTAGATCTGAAAGTGCGGCGCAACTGGCCACGCTCAGCGAACGCCTGGCGGGCAAAGAACATGAGGCGAAAAGGCTGCAGGGAGCTTTTGATAAAGAACTCGCCGATCACCGTTTCGCCAGGGAACAAAGCAGTTTATTGAAAGCTGCTCTGGAAGGGGAGCGCCGGGCTGCACAGGAGCGAAAGGAATCATTTAAAGAAGCTGCCGAAGAACTATCGGAAAAGTTCAAAGCTCTTTCCCGCGATGCCCTCAAGGATAACAATCAATCCTTTTTGGAGTTGGCCCGCGCAACGCTGGAGAAGTTTCAGGAGACTGCGAAAGGAGATCTTGAATCTCGACAGCAAGCAATTGATCAGTTGGTCAAGCCCTTAAAAGAATCGCTGGACAAAGTCGACGGCAAGATTGGCGACATGGAGAAAACTCGCGCGGGAGCTTATTCCGAATTGCGCGAACAGGTGAAGGCGCTGGCAACTTCTCAGCTGCAGCTTCAGGCCGAGACCGGTAATCTGGTAAAGGCTTTGCGCGCACCGCACGTGCGCGGCCGTTGGGGCGAGATTCAGTTGAGACGCGTAGTCGAATTGGCGGGCATGCTGCAGTATTGCGATTTCGTCGAACAGGAAACAGTAGCCACTGAAGATATTCGCATCCGGCCCGATCTGATCGTTCGCCTGCCTGGCAACCGCACTATCGTGGTCGATTCAAAGGTTCCTTTCGATGCGTTTTATGAATCGATCTCCACTACCGACGAAACAATCCGCCTTACGAAGTTAAAAGAACATGCGCGGCTGGTGCGCATGCACATCACCACTCTGAGTCGAAAGTCGTATTGGGAAACGGTGCAACCCACGCCGGAGTTTGTGTTGCTCTTTCTCCCCGGCGAGACCTTTTACAGTGCGGCACTCGAACACGATCCAAAACTTATCGAAGACGGGATTACCGAGAAAGTAATCATCGCCACGCCCACCACCTTGATTGCGCTATTGAAGGCGGTCTCATTCGGTTGGCGTCAGGAGCAGATGGCGGAAAACGCTCAGGAAGTAAGCAACCTCGCCAAGACGCTGTACGACCGTTTGCGAGTTTTCACGAATCATTTTGCCGACATCGGACACGGTCTCGATCGCGCGCTCGATGCCTATAACAAAGGTGTGGGTTCCCTGGAGGCGCGAGTGCTCGTAACCGCAAGAAAGTTCAAGGAGCGTGGCGCCATCGCCGGTGAAGAGATCGAGACGCTGGAGCCAATTGACAAAGCAGCCCGGGCACTCGGTTTGGATGAAGGCGGACTGTTTCCGGATTTGGTCGCCGGTGAATCCGACGATGCGGTGGAGGAAGATCCGTTCCCGCTGCTGAGCTCGAGGAGCACCAGTGCGGGTGATTAAGAGCATATGGAGTGCGCCGGCAGAGCGAAGCGGCGACGGCGCTTTGGTTGGCGATATTGGAGACTTTCGGATCGAATCCATCCCGAGACACGCCGGGTGGCACTGGCTCGACAGTCAGATGCAGGAAAGGGTGAAGGAGCCAGTGGAAGGCGATTTAACAAAACAACTCGGCGACTCGCTGGATCTGAGCAAACCGACTACGCGTCAAAGAGGAACGCCCACAATCTTCATGCGATTCGTTGCGGGATTGTGGTTTGCCATAGTCTTCGGTGCCTTGGCATTGGTCTATTATTCCTACCTCGAAGATCTACGGAAGTTTAGTTTTTGGAATTTTTCAAATTTGATCCTATCGCCAGCTTTAGTCGCGGGATTATGCGGATACATCCTGGGAGGCGCTATTGTTGCCGCGTCCGACCTATATCCTGGTCTGTTTGCTGCCCTACGTGGTACGGCAATAGGGCTCATTTGCATTTCGTTTCAGGTCGTAAACCTGGCGTTTTTCGGGACGCTATTTGGTCAGGTCAGGCGCGACTTTATGCAATTCGTGTGGTTGGTGTTTTATCTGACAATCTTCTGGGGTCTTTGGGCGGCAGTTCCGGTTATGGGTATCGGGGCAGTGGCTGGCCTTCTGTTGTGCGGCGGTAGGCGACTATTTGCACGAGACTGATTGCTAGGTTCACCCATCCAAAGCGGTGTCGCGCTGCGCTTGCCACCGCACTCCAAAATTCGCTCCCTGCTCAATAGGACTTCTTTTGTCTAAAGAAATTTGGTTAGGACCGGTGCTGGGCACGAATCGTGAGCGGCTGCTGGCGCGATGTGCGGAGTTTGTCTCCAAAGGCGAGGCGCATAAGTTTCTTTATCTGGCCGCGTCACATCCGCTGCTGGAGTTGGTCACCGAGCGGTTGCTTGATGGCGCAAAGGCACGCGGCGTGTGGGGCGAGTTTCCCGTCTATCTGTTTCGCGGCTTCGTCCGGCGTGTACTGGCCGGCGCCGTAACGCAGGAACCTGGACAACCAATCCTGCCGCGAATTTCCATCGACCACGAGGAACTGCCGCTGAAACGCAGCCTGATTTCACAGCTCCTCAACGGGCTGGCCGCAACCGGAAAGCTCAAGGCGCTGGCGCCGCTGGTCCACCGTGACGGTTGCGTGAACAGTATCGCGACCTTGATTGGCGAAATTGAACGTGCCGGCAAGACTCCATCGGAGTTCGCAGCTATCGTCGAAGCCCGCGCAAAGGATTTCGATGAAGCAGCGGGGATAGGCGCGGACTCCCTTCCTAACCGGCCCGCCCCAGTCGGGCTGCCCGACCGGGAATCCCGGGGTCGGGCTTCTGTTGTTGAGCCTTCACTCTTTTCCCTGCTTCCCGAAGCTGTTGCGCCGAAAAGGTCGCCTGGCCCACGCCCGCAGATTGATTTCGATCGCGACGTCGCCCTTGTCTACTCCGCTTATAACGACGCGTTGGAACGCTTCGCCTTGACGGATGAAGATGCGGATCAGTTGCGGGCGCTCGAGATTTTGCGTGAGGAGTCGGCAGGTCTCAGCGTGCGCATTCCCTGGCTGGAACAAGTCGAGCTGCTGGTGCTCGATGGCTTTTTCGATTTCACTCCCGTGCAGGGCGAGATGATGCGCTGCCTGATTCCTTCAATTCCGCAGGTGATCGTCAACCTCAATGGCGATGAAGGGAACGAGGAAATCTTCGGGCCGTTCCGCACCACGATCGATCAGCTTTGTTCGATCGCGCCTTTTGAAGTGCAAACTGATCCGGAGAGGTTGTCGGCACAAGGTACGCTCTCTTTGTTGCGTGAAAGGCTCTTCAATTCCGAGGCTCCTTCGTCAAACGCCAAAGAAGCGGGGGCATGCCCCCTTCCTGACTGCAAGGGTGCTGAGGAGAGTATTGTAAATTCACTTGAAAAAGGTTCAAACGGCGAAAAAGATCCTCAGAAAGAGATCACGCTATTCGAATGCAGTGATCGCGAGACCGAAGTGCGCGCCATTGCCAAAGAGATAAAGCGTCTGGTTCTGGCCGAAGGATACAGGTTGGCGGATATTGCCCTGGTGGTGCGCGAGCGAGCCTCGTACGCAGACACGATTCTGCGCGTCCTGAGCGACGAAGCGATCCCCTGCAACGTTGAACGGCGTACTGAGTCAATCGAAGTTCCGGCAGTGCGCGCGGCGCTGAAACTTTTTCAGATGCTGGGCAGTGACGCCGCCTCAAGTCTGAAGAGTACCGACCTCGCCGACCTGGTTAAGTCAGATTACTTCCGGCTTTCGGTAGAAGATCTTGCTTCACTGCAGAAAGAATTTGACCTCGAATACTCCGGTCTGCTTCTGGCAGAGTTTGCTGATGTGGATTCTGATCAAAAAAGCATCCGGGCGGAGCGTATGCGCCGGGAGTTGGGAATCGGTCGCTGGGACGCGGACAGTTTGGAGAATGTGATTGCGTTTGTCGGTAGTGAACTGCGTGTCGCCGACTGGCTGGCCAGAGCACGGCGGCTAATCGCCGAGCTACCGGCGGCGCAAGAAACCAGGGAATTGCTGGTGGGCAGCGAATCCGCGGATGAAGAAGACGGTGATTCGGTGTTGGAAGCTGAATCCGAGCGAGACGACCCGTCGATCTTGCGAGCCCCCCGCCCGGAGAAGAAGCGCCGCCCTTCACGCGAAGTTCATCCGGCGGCAATCGCCTGGGCCTCTATCGTGATAAGACGTCTCGATCAATTGATCAGGGACCTGCCAGCGACGGGTCAGCCCCTTGAGTTGCGGACCGCGTTGATGAAGCTTCTCGACGCGCTTCAGTTCTATGGCGAGACGACCAGGGCCTCTCGAGGTGCATCTGACGCCGAACTGGCGCAAGTCGCTCTCGATCGGCGTGGGTTGGAGAGTCTGCGGCGAGCGTTTGCAGCAGCGGTCCGCAGTATTCAGATTGCCGGCGAAATTGTGCCGCCCCGCCCTGGTGGTAACGGAAACGATCGGGTCGCCCTGGAAGTTTTTCTCAACGAAGTCAATCGCTGTCTCCATACTCAGATTCTGCGCGCGGGGCTGGGAAATCGTGACGGCCTGCGTGTGCTCGAAGCCACGGACGTGCGCGGGCTGCGTTTCCGCGCCCTGTTCATTGCAGGACTGGTCGAAGGCGGATTCCCTCTGCGCGCCTCGCGGGATTGGATATATCCACATGAAGAGCGCGAGCGTTTGCAGCGTTACGGCCTGACTCTGGAAGACAAGTCGCCGGACGTTCTGCTCAAGGAGGAGCACTATTTCTATCAAGGAGCCTGCCGTGCCACCGATCGTTTGTATCTGACGCGCCCACTGGCGCTCGACGACGGAACTGAAACCGTGGCCTCTTATTACATCGATGAGTTGCGGCACGCCGTTGCTCCAGCGGAAATAGAAGTCAAAAGAATTCGGCGTGACTTTGACGAACTGGGCCTTTTTGATTCTTCGAGTAGCGCTGAGCTGGCAATCTCGCTGGTGCGGCAAAGCGAGCAGCACCGGCACCGTGCCGGCAGGAAGAATGTGTTGCCGCTGATACAAATCGAGCGGCTGATTTCGCAAGCGGAGGCCGGAGGCTACCTGTCGCCATCGGCGTTGCGACGGATAGAGATCGAACGCGAAAGAGCGGGCCCGAGGTTTGGCCCATACGACGGCCAGATTACCGATCCTGATCTGATTTCAATGTTGAGCGACCAATTTGGTCCGCTGTTTCCCCATAGCGCCAGCGGTCTCAGCCTCTACGGGAACTGCCCGTACAAATTCTTTGCCAGCCGGGTGCTGAAGCTACAGCCCCGCGGCGAAGCCGCGCTCGATCTCGAAGCCATTGATGCCGGCAAGCTGCTGCATGAAGTTTTGCGCCGGTTCTTTGAGGGCCATCGAACCCATTCGCTGCTATCGCTGGATCGTGAAGAGATCCAACGCGAGCTGGCGGAGGTTGCGGACGAAGTTTTCGATGAACACGAACGCGTCGTGCCGCCACTGAATCCGCGGATTTGGAAAATCGATCGCGAGATTCGCAAAATTATTCTGGAGCAGGTGCTGGAATACGAGCTGGGCGTGCAGGAAAAGACCCACGACAGCGGCGTACAGCCGACGTACTTCGAAGTTGCCTTCGGAATGAAACGTAGCGGCACAGATCCGATTTCGACGGACAACTATTTGGAGCTGGCTCGCTCAGGGTCTGCCGGAAATGGAATAGACGAAACGGTTCGTATCAAGGGTCAGATCGATCGCGTTGACGTGGCTGAAGACGGCGGCTTGATAGCCTACGACTACAAGCTTTCAAAAGGAGCGACGCTGCACGATATGAAGGCGGGCCGCGACGTGCAGCTGGCGATCTACCTGGCGGCGCTGGAGCAGACCATCCTGCCCGGAAGCGAAATCGCCGGGGGCGGCTATTACGTTTTGCGCGGGCGTACCGAGCGTCGCAACAAAGGTCTGTATCGATCGCTCTATAGCGATATGACAGGCATTGGCAGCGTGGGGGCCAATCTCTCGGACGATGAATGGCAGAAGGTTCGTGGGGAAGTGATCTCGCGTGTTTGGGAATTCATCGATAGCATGCGGGCCGGAGATTTTCGCGTGACGCCTTCGTTGCAGAAGAAGACCTGTGCCATCTGTGATTACGCCGCTGTTTGCCGCTACCAACCCTACCGAATTAACTGGAAGCTAAGGCACCTGGAAGATACTAACCACTGATTCGATCTCCGATAACTTAAGACTCTAACCCGCCCAACTTGCAGTCAGGAAAGGGGCTTGCCCCCGCTTCAGATCGAATGCCATTCAACCGGCGGCGGTAAACCGCCCTTCCTGACTGCGGGTATTCTATGAAGCTCGCTGCAACCTATCGGGCAGAGGGCCTGACGGCTTTTTGGAATCTACTGGCGTTCAGTGTGTTCAGCACTTCGCCGCGACGCACCCACCCGCGACGCGCGATCCCGATACCAAATTTCAGATTGTTCATGTCGCGCGTTGAATGCGCGTCGGTTGAGATTACAAACTTGATCCCCCGCTTGCGCGCTGCCCGAATCCAGCGCGGCTCCATGTCCAGTCGATAAGGATCCCCGTTGATCTCAATTGCCGCGCGCGACTCGGCGATCACGTCGAGAATCTCTTCCATCCGGCAGGCGAATGGAGGCCGGCGCTCAATCAGCCGGCCCAGCGCATGGCCCCAGATCTTGAATACCGGCTGCTTCATGGCCGACACGATGCGACGAGTCATCTGATCCTCGTCCATTTTGTAACGCGCGTGAATGCTGGCAACGATGACGTCGAATTTCTCCAGAATGCGATCGGGATAATCCAGTGCGCCTTTGGCCGTGATGTCTGACTCAGTGCCTTTTAATAGTTTGATCTTCACGCGCTCCTGCGTCTCATCGATTTCGTCCCATTGCCGCTTGAGGCGATCAATTGTTACTCCTCCCGCGTAGCTGGCGGTGGGCGAGTGATCGGTGATGGTCAGGTATTTCATTCCCAGCGCTTCCGCGGCATGGGCCATCTCTGCGACTGTGTTCCGGCCATCGGAATAAACCGTGTGGCAGTGAATCATTCCCTGAATGTCTTCGAGCGTAACCAGATCGTCCGGCAGTTTCTTCTTG
>DASXRU010000061.1:0-9886 GCA_036506395.1 Pyrinomonadaceae bacterium
AGTAATCCAGATAAATTGCGCGATGGGCAACTGCATATCTCTTCATCCATTCATTAAGCAGGATGATTTGCTCGGGCGCTCGTTGCCTGCTGCGAATGATCTGTTGCCCATCTTTGTTCTTTTCGTAATCACTAATCGGAAGCACAGAAGCGAGCACGACCCGAATCCCGTTTACTTTTGAGAGTTCAACCATCGAAGTTAGATTATCTTCGATCGCCCCTAGCGTCGTCGGCCCTGTGTTGCCCGCAATATCGTTTGTACCGGCAAGAATCACCACCACCTTTGGCTGCAAGGCAATGACATCCGGACGAAAGCGAATCAACATCTGCGGCGTGGTCTGTCCGCTGATGCCGCGATTGATGTAGGGCTTGCCGGGGAAAAACCCACTGTACCTCTTCGTATCGTCCCACGAATCGGTAATCGAATCACCCATGAATACAACCCGGTCTTCATTCTTGACTGGCGCTAAGACTTTAGCATCGTCTTCGCGGTACCGCGCCAGCGCCGGCCAGTCTTTTAGTATGGTTGCAGTCCTGTTTGCCCGGGCCGTCATCTCAGCGCAAGGATCAACCTGGCTCGGCGTTGGCGTAGGAGTTTGCGCGGGAACCAGGACGCTGCAGGCTGGCATGATGAAACAGAGAGCAAAGAATCGAATCATCAATGCACCTCCTAATAAGATTTGAAACTCATCGAAGCTATCAGTGTGACATGATTAAAGTCGCTGAGGTTCGATGGGATCATTTCCAAATCGCGCGTGTTATCGCAAAGGATTGCGACCGGGATCAGGCCTTTGTCTTTGTCGTCCTGGTTGGTTAATCGCGGCTTCTTGCTCATGCTGACCAAGCCCCGCTCATGGTCGGGCTCATGACACACTAATCAAGAATAATCACGTGCAATTCTTTCGGTCCGTGCACTCCAATACTCAGAACCAACTCGACATCACTGGTGCGGCTGGGACCGGTAATCATCGTCACAGACCTTGGGGGATTGGCTCGTTCCATTTGGTCTTCGCCCAGTCGGCATATGTTTTCGTCTATGCTTGCAATAATCTGCGCGGCACGAACCATCGCAATGTGCACCGGAGGTAATAGCGAAACCAACAGCGCATTCGCTTCGTCGCTGCTCAGCACGATGGTCCCCGTTTCCGCAATCACATAATCAGCAGCCGTCACGCCCACAGCGCAGTTGGCTAATCGCGCGATCATGGTCTCATGATCTGTTTCGTGGCTCTCGAAGGTTGTCAATCCATGAGCGGCGAGCGCCTTTGGCAATTCCATTTGGGAAAAGAGCGCGGAACCTGACAAAGCGACTTCGCCGGCCTGATGTGCGCAGATTTCCAGGATCTTTTCGACCAACTGCAATTTGCCGGAGAGTCTATGCACCTGTGCGCGCACCGCAGTCGCTTCCTGTGTGAAGCGCGCTACCAAAGAATCGGCGCCAGGCGTGCCGGCCGGTTCGATGAAAGGCTCAAGCGCCTCTGGTGTCACAGTCGCACGATGACCCAGCGCCTGACGCACATCGTCCAGAACGCTCCTGCGATCGGTTGTTTGCACAAAAGTCACTCGCCCTCGTTCTTTTTCCAGCGTTCGCGAAATGATTTGCCCCGCGGCGCCGGCAGATCGCGATAATCGGTCCAGTCACTCAGCGGATGTAACGGTGCGTGCTTGATACGTCCATCTTTAACCAGCATCCGGGCAAAGGCGCGCATTAACTTGCCGCCCAAAGCGAACAACCTCGGATGCCGGGCCGCGAAGCCAAATGCGCGCATCGCCGTGCGTTCACCCGGCTTCCGGCCAGGGTCGGACTCTCTGGCCTTAGCACGCAGCGCCAGCAACATATCCGGTAAATTGATCGCGACGGGGCAAGCGTCGCGGCATGCTCCACACAAACTTGATGCGAACGGAAGATCGCCAGACTGTTTCAAGCTCTGCAACTGAGGTGAGATCACCGCACCGATCGGGCCGGGATAGATCCAACCGTAGGCCTGGCCACCAATTTTCTGATAAACCGGACAAACGTTCAGGCAGGCGCCGCAACGAATGCAGTAGAGCGACTCGCGCATCTGCTCATCGGCGAGAATTCTCGTGCGCCCGTTGTCCATCAGCACCAGATGAAATTCAAAACCCGATTCCGGCACGGCTTGCCTTGGTCCGTTGAGAAAGGAAACGTACGCGGTCTGCTTTTGTCCCGTGCCGCTGCGCGGCAGCAGGCGTAGAAACACAGAGAGGTCACGGAACTGCGGAATAACCTTCTCGATTCCGACTACGGCCACATGAAGCTTCGGCACTTGAGTGCTCAATCGAATATTTCCTTCGTTTTCGACGAGCACGATGCTGCCGGTTTCGGCAATCGCAAAGTTCGCGCCGGTAATTCCCATCTCAGCCGAAAGGAATTCATTGCGCAGCCGCCGGCGGGCCATCGCGGTAATTTCAGCAACTTCATTGGGACGGCCCTGGCGTAATTTTTCGGCAAACAGGTCTGCAATTTGTTCGCGGGTTTTGTGGATGGCCGGCACGATGATGTGCGATGGCTTCTCGTGAGCAAGCTGAATGATGTATTCGCCCAGGTCAGTTTCTACCGGGTTGATGCCGGCGGCCTCGAGCGCATGATTCAACTCAATCTCTTCAGTCGCCATCGATTTGCTTTTGACTACGGACTTGACGCCGCGCGCTCGTGCCAGGTCAATAATGTAGCGGCTTACGTCGTCGCCGGTCCGGGCCCAGTAGACTTTGCCACCGCGCTCTTCAACCTTCGCGACGAGTTGTTCCAGATAGTAATCAAGATGATTAATTGTGTGTTCTTTTACCCGACGTGCGCGTTCACGCAAGGCTTCCCAATCCGCGACTGAAGTGATGGCTTCACGCCGCCGCTCAATGAAAGTGTCCGTGGCCCGCTTCAGCGCGCCCTGAAGAATGTCATTCTCCAGGGCGGCGTGCGAACGTTGGATCAGATCAGGATCAGGAAGAGTCATATCAGTACGTTTAAAAGCGGCTAACCGCCCGCCTGGTCGGGCAGTAGCCCGACTCTAAACAAGTCCTCTCATTGTTTGGCCAATAATTCGGCCAGATGCATTGTCTTGACCGAAGAGCCGGCGCGACTCAATCCTCCCGAGATTTGCATCAAGCAGCTCGAGTCGTTTGCAATTACATACTCGACGCCGCTATTCGCGATTCGCGCCAACTTCTCTTGCAGTATGGCATTTGAGATCTCGCTGTACTTGACTGAAAAGGTTCCGCCAAATCCGCAGCAGGTGTCCGGCGCTTCCATTTCAATCAAATCAACGTTACGCACTGAGCGAATCAAACGCCGCGGCTGATCGGATATTCCCAGTTCGCGCAACAGGTGACAGGCGTCGTGATAAGTAACTCGGTGGGGAAAGGACGCGCCTACGTCTTCGACGCCGAGATCGTTGACAATGAATTCTGAGAATTCGCGCAATCTGGGCCGCACGCGACTGAATCGATCTCGCCACTCGCCGGCATCAGGATCGTTAAATAACTCGCGGTAGAAGTTACGCGCCATCGCCGTGCATGAACCCGATGGCGAGACAATGAAATCGGCCGGATCGCTTTCGAAGACCCTTATGAAATGCCTGGCCATCGAGCGCGCTTCAGGCCGATAGCCGCTATTGAAAGCAACCTGGCCACAACATGTCTGCGCGTCGTTGAAGCTGACCTCTACGCCCAGACGCCGCAGCGTGGCGACCATTGCGTCGCCAACTTCGGGAAACATCTGATCGACCAGGCAAGTGATGAATAAAGAGACGCGCATGATTAGCAGCCACAGATTTTCACGGATAGACACAGATCATTGCCTGGAGTTCAGATGAAGCGTTCATCAATGCCGATCCTTATTATGATTTAAGATCAGCGTCTATCTGTCTAGATCTGCGGCTCATTTCTCCGCCGCGACGACCGGATTTCGAAGCGTGCCAAGTTTCTCGATCCTGACTTCAAATACGTCACCAGCCTGCAAAAGCACCGGGGGCTTACGGAAGATGCCCACTCCTTCCGGCGTTCCGCTGGCGATTACGTCACCCGGCTCCAGAGTTATTCCCTGCGAAAGATATGAGACCAGGTACTTGACCTGGAAAATCATCCTGGCAGTGTTTGATGACTGCATCACATTACCGTTCAGAATTCCTTCGATCTTCAGCGACTGAACATCGGCGATCTCTTCACGCGTAGTTATGAATGGACCCAGCGGCGCGAAGGTGTCCAGACTCTTGCCGCGGGTCCATTGTTCATCCCCGAATTGCAGATCCCGCGCACTAACGTCGTCGATCAAGCTGTAGCCGAAAACGTAATCCAGGGCATCAGCTTCGCTAACACGTTTTGCTTTCCTGCCGATGATTATCGCCAGCTCAGCTTCGTAATCGACTTGTTGACTAATTGCCGGCAAGACTATCGGGGCGTTATGCGCACTCAGTGAATTCGGCAGTTTGTTAAAGAGCAGCGGAGCCTTCGGGGGTTCAGCGCCATCTTCAATCGCGTGGTCAATGTAGTTACGGCCGATAGCCAGAATTTTGCTCGGGTAGGTGGCGGGAAGAAACTCGATGGAATCCAGTGAAAAAGCTGCTACGCCTGCCCGGCCGGACCGAAGGCCCTCGCCGTCCAAAAGAGCCCTCAGATCGCCAAGGCCGGCGCCGGCGCGTTTGATAACATCGAGACTGCCATTGACTTCGAGCAGCCAGTCCGCAACTTCTTTGCCCGATGTTTTGACCGCGCGGGCAAGCTCTGCCACATCGCATGCCACATCGCCCAGCAGCACGCCGAGTCGTTGCTTGTCTGTCCCCTTTGTTTTGAATTGCCCGAGTTTCATTTTTATCCAACTCCTGATGGGCGGCAGTTCCTATTCGCGGGGACACTCACGCGTAGATGCGCGAGTGACGGAAGCGATCTATGGCCACTGCGATCACTATGATTCCGCCGATGATGATCTCCTGAATATAGTTAGGCCAGCCCATCTGCTGACAACCGTTGCGCAGAAAAGCCATTATCAATGCGCCGATCATTGAGCCCAGAATGCTGCCCTCGCCGCCCGACAAACTTCCGCCGCCGATGACTACCGCGGCGATAATGTCGAGTTCGGCGCCGACCGCCACGGTTGGATCGCCCTGTCTGAGGCGCGACATCTGAGTTACGCCGGCGAGGCCAAAGTACAGTCCGGCCAGAGAATAAATCCAAAGCTTGAGGCGTTGGACGGGTATGCCACAAGCGCGGGCGGCTGCCTCGTTTGAGCCGAGCGCGAAAACGCGCCGGCCAAAAACCGTGTTTCGTAAGATCACAGCCGTCAGTATTGCCAGCAGAACCGCAACCCAGACACCTGGCGCGAGCAGCAACCACGGCGGAGTCGGAAAAGTTACTGCCAATTCGTTTACCCAGGTCTGCGGAACGTTGACGGTCTGTTGCCCGGCTATCCACTTCGCCACGCCCCTGGCTATGCCAAGCATTCCGAGCGTGGCGATGAAAGGCACTACACGTAACCAGGTAATGACCAGGCTATTGACCAATCCGACCATGCCACCCACCAACACGCCGGCGAAGACTGCTGTTACCGGAGGATAACCAGCGCGAAGCATCAGAGCCGTGACAACGCTCGACAAGGCGATGACCGAACCGACCGAAAGATCGATTCCGCCACTGACAATGATCATGGTCATTCCGATCGCGCCGAGGGCCACTATGACTGTCTGCGCGAGAACGATGCGCAGATTGAAGGGGGAAAGGTAACGCCCCGGCGACTCTGTCAAAAGGGCGAACATCGCAATCACCAGGATCAATCCAATGAACGGTCCCAGTCTCGCCAGCCATAAGTTCAGCAGGCCAGGCCGGGCTGAAGTTGTCTCGATCTTTATCTCTCCAACCACCTGGTTATCCCTTCGCTTCCGCCATGGTCCGACTTGCGGCGACGCCCGCCGCTGATGCTTCTCTTCCGCCGATCGCCGCGAGCATGACCGTTTCGGGCGTCCAGTCTTTCACTGCGCGCGCTGGCGTTAGCGTTCCTCGACTCATCACCGCGATGCGGTCGCACATGCCGAAGAGTTCCGGCAGATAAGAGCTGACCATCAGCACAGCCTTCTTTTGAGCCGCACAGCGGGCAATGACTTCGTAGATTTGCGCCTTGCTCCCAATGTCCACGCCGCGGGTCGGCTCATCGAGCAAGAGCACATCTGCGTCCTGGTGCAGCAGCCGTGCCAGCGCCACTTTCTGTTGATTACCGCCAGAGAGAGTACGCGCGGGCTGAATCGGATTGCGGGCTTTTACGCCTAGTTGCCTTATCCACGCCTCCGTCTGTTTGCACTGCGCAGACCGGTCGAGCCAGCCCCAGCGCGAACAGGAGGCAAAGCGAGTCATGGTTGTGTTGTCGGCAACCGACAGCGCCAGCGCCAGTCCTTCGCCTTTGCGGTCTTCACTCAGATAGCCTAATCCCTGCAACAGTCGAAGTGTCGGCGAGCCACCACGTGCGGCGACCGTCCTGGAACGAAGCTTAAAGGTCCCGGACTGCGCTGGATCGAGACCGAAAATAGCCCGCACCATTTCTGTGCGACCCGACCCCATCAAGCCGGCGACACCAAGGATTTCCCCAGCGTGTAGATCAAAACTAGCCTGCTTCAGATCGGGTGGCGCGCTCAGATCGCGCACTTCAAGCATTACCTGGCCGCCCTGCACCGGCTCGCGAGACGGGAAGAGATTCTCTACTGGACGTCCGACCATGTCTGTGATTAATTCCTCGTTGGTCACCGTGGACAGTGGCCCGGTGCTCACGCTTCGACCGTCCCTGAGAACGGTGTAGCTATCCGCGATCTCACGCACCTCCTCAAGAAAGTGGCTTATATAAATGATGCTGATTCCTTCATGACGCAGGCGCCCGATGAGCGCAAAGAGGTGAGCGACGTCATCCCGCTGGAGGCTGCTGGTCGGTTCGTCCATCAGAACGATATTGGCTCGCGCCGCGATCGCGCGACATATCTCAACCACCTGCCGCGCAGCGATAGACAAGTCAGCGACGCGACGATCAGGACGTATTTCCGGGTGATGAAAACTCTCGAGCACTTCGAGGGTCTTGCGGCGCGCGGCTTCACGATTGAGCCAACCCCAGTGCGATGGCTCCAGTCCCATCAGAATGTTCTCGGCAACGGTTAAGTGAGGCGCCAGCGAAAGTTCCTGATGAATGAGCGCAATACCACTCCGGCGCGCATCAAGCGGCGAGGTGGGCGCGTAGACGTTGCCGTCAATTTCCAAACGGCCACGGTCCGGCTGAAGAGCCCCGGCAAGAATATTCACCAGAGTGGTCTTGCCGGCGCCGTTCTCGCCTATCAACGCGTGCACTTCACCTCGGCGCAATTCGAGCTTCACGCCGTCGAGCGCGATGGTGGGGCCGAATCGCTTGGCTACATCTGATAAGGCGAGCACAGTCATTGTCATCACTCGCGGCACGCGCAACCTGGCATCATATTCACTGGCGAATCTGCGTTGAGAGTTCAACCTTTAGATTGCCGATTGCAGGAGCAAGCTGAAGCTTGAACTCTAAACCAACCCAGGCTATTTCACCGGTGGTTGGAGCAACTCCTTAATCTTAGGATCGTCGAGATTGTCAGGAGTAACCAGCGCCACACCGGTGTCAATCCGCTTCTCCACCGGTTTGCTCAAAAGATGTTCTACCATCGTCTTCACCCCGAGATAGCCCATATTAAAAGGACTCTGCAGAACGGTCCCGTGCATCTGTTTGTTGCGTATCGCCTCGACGAAGCTGGGACTGGAATCAAAGCCGACGAAAACCACCTTGCCGGCCAGTTTCATATCCTGCAAAGCGAGCAACATCCCGGTGGTTGACGACTCATTAGGCGTGAAGACCCCCTGAATGTCGTCGCCAAAACGGTTGAGAAGATTCTCAGAAGCGGCCTTAGCCGTGTCCCGTGTCGGACCCGCGTACTGATTCGAAGAGACGACCTCAATACCCGGGAACTTCGCTTTCATCTCCTGCATAAAGCCCGCCTCGCGCTGCTCAGTGCTCGCCGATCCCTGCTGATATCGAAGCATGAGGAGTTTTCCCTTGCCTCCCAACAGTTCGCCGAGGCGGTCGGCTGCGAGCATCCCGCCCTTGAAATTGTCCGTCGCCACGAAACTAACGATCTGATCAGATTGCAGGCCGGAATCAATAATGACTGTGGGAATACCAGCGCGCTTCGCTTCTTCGACCGGACGAATTAGCGCACGGTCGTCGAGCGGAGCCAGAACGATCCCGCTAATCCCCTGACTGATGAACCCTTCCACCACTTGAATCTGTGCCTCGCGTTCGTCTTCGCGCAGGGGGCCCTTCCAGATTACTTCGACGTTCGTTCCCTGCGCTGCATATTCACTGGCGGCTTTATCGGCGCCGGCATGAATGCTTTTCCAAAACTCGTGAGTAGTGCCTTTGGGGATCACGGCGATCGTAAACTTCCTGCCGGACTGTGGTCCCGTCTTGCCACAACTCAGTGAAAAAAGCAGCGCAGTTAAGATAACCAGCAGAGCGAACAGCTTATTCATATTGTCTGTTCCTTTCGGTAGTGTCCTTCAGTTCTGGCTCAACCGCGCGTTTGCTCAGCTAAGCATCCAGGTCACTGGTATCCAGTCGCCTTTCACTTCGCAACTCTGCGAATCGCGCGACTGTCGCAGTCACACCGTCCCCCAGCGTCGTTGCCGGTAACGGTCCCAGCGCCTCGCGTATCGCGGCATCATCCATCTCCGCCGGTATTGCCAAAGGCTCGTCCGCGACTGTGATTGTTCCCCGAGCATCCGGCCAGACGCGCTCAATCTCCGAGACGACGTCGCCAACATGAATCGTCTCGCCGTGCAAATTAAAAACATGAGCGCCTTTCAAATTCGATGTGGCTGCGCGGACGAAAGCGTCGGCAGTGTCGGCCACGTATTGAAAGTCCGTGCGTCCGCCAAAACGAATGTGGAACGGACGACCAACCACGGCGGCCTTCATGGCTTTTGTAGGATCGGAAGTCAGGCCAAAGTCGCGGCCGACTCCGTAGACAGTCAGCGGCCGCAGTCCGATGCTGTTTACTCCATGATCGAGATGATAGACCCGGGCATTGCCTTCATTGCAGCTTTTGAATACGCCGTAGTGGGTTGATGGCCGCGGCTCGTCCCGTTCCGTCATCGCATGTTCTTCTTCCACCACGCCAAAGACTGCCGCGGAGCTTGCGTAGGTCACGTTGTTGATCTGGTCTCGGGCGTCGCGCGCGGCTTCGAACACGTTAATTGTGCCGAGGACATTTACCATGGCTCCCAACCTTGGATCGGCGCGGCAGGCTGGGACCTGCAATCCGGCGAGATGAATCAGGTTCGTTACCTTAGAACTACTAATGACCGACGAGAGGCTGCCCGCTTCCGTGACGTCTCCGATGATTACTTCTGCCTGCGCGATCTCTTCTTCGCTCATGATCAGGCGCAGTCTTTGTGCATCTACAGTTTTGTCAAAGATCACAACTCGCGTTCCGCGTTCCAGCAAGCGCTTGACGATCCATGCGCCGATGAAACCATGCGCGCCGGTGATCAGAAAGGTTTGATTATTGTCCGACAAACTTCAGGAACCTCTGATCAAGTACCGCGAAGCGGTATAAAGTCCGGCATCGCCTTAATCTCAATGCTAAGTCCTAACCCAATCCAACTTGATCAGAGGTTCCTGAAGTTTGTCGCCGCTTTCCGCGACGAGCCTACCTCCGATTCAGCCACGACAAACTGAAGTTTGCCGGACGTCTCGCACAATCGCACTTATCTGTTCGGTCATGCTGTGCAAGGCGTCGTCGATCTCGATCTCACCCAAAAACGCTCGCTGCACCGTGCGCCACAAAATCTCTTCCACTTCCGGATAGCGCGCGAATTTCGGTGGA
>DASXRU010000062.1:0-6599 GCA_036506395.1 Pyrinomonadaceae bacterium
AGCGGCAGAGCCGCGAACCCTGATAATCACGGACTACTGACTACTAACTACTGACCACTGACCACTAACCACTGACCGCCCAAATGAAGAACCGCGCATCCTCACATCTCTTATTGCTGTTCGCCCTGTTCGTCTTCGAGGCCATTGCTTATTTCGCCCTCGGGCGCAGCGCGCTGATTCGCGGGTATGAAACCTCCTGGGTGGGCGGCCTCCGTGATCTATTTCTTTTTGTGCCCATTATCGCTCTCGTGCTCTGGCTTTCCCGCACGATGAACTTCAAAGGCAACTGGACGCTCTACACTACGGCCATCCTGCTCTTTTCAATCGGAATGCTGATCCAGTACCGGCTTTACAGCGACCCGGAATACAACGCCAGGAACAAGGCCGCGGCTCGAGCCGAGAAAACAGAGGCGTTGCGCATTCGCTACATCAACGAGAATTACGACGACGCGAAGAAGCACATGATGGGCTTCCCGACAGGTTCTTCGGGCGCTGTGGCGATACAGCCCGTCCCCGTCAAGCAATCTTCGTATTCACTGGAGAACGCACTTGTATCCAGCTACACCTGGATTCCTGTCTTCTCGCTGCTGGCATTCGCCGGCGCTTACTGGCTCTGCGTACGCGAGCGTTTTCTTTCCTGGATGCAGCGGAACAGTTTCATAATTGTCGTCGCCACATTGATCCCACTTACCTGGGCGGTGATAACTTCCAGCGCCGGCAAGGCCCTGGGGAATACGACGCCCTGGGAGCCGTCAAAAATTCCCTTCCTGGTCGGATTCGCGGGAATTTTGACCTCGCGTTACAAGGACCTGGCGCGGACGTACTGGGCCCTGCCGCGCGCGCGCGACATTGTGCCGCTGCTCGCCATGGCGATGGTGCCTTTCATTCCCTTCTTCGCCTTGAAGGATTTCGGCCAGTTGCTGATCTTCAGCGCTGCCTACGCGACGCTTTATCTGGTTGCTGTGCGACGCTGGCCGCAGTTACTACTTTTTGTGGGCTCAGTGATGCTGGTGATTGGGATCCTGGTCGTGGGAGCGCTGCCACGGGACGTCCAGGAAAAGGTCCCGCTACTACCAACGCTGGCGCGGCCGGTCCAGGCGGCGCTGCCGTCGCGCATCCAGCAGCGTTTTCATCTTTGGCTGGATGGGTTTGATCCTCCTTCGCCCGAAACTCCGTGGTGGAAAAAGGACTATGACGAAGCGCTCGCTAAGAATTCGGAAATGAAGGCGCTGGCTGACCAGAGTCCGGCAATGCAGAAAACCGTCAACGTGGACGTGTGGTTCGACAAGCTTGCCTTCCAGCCGGCCCAGGCGCTTTTCGGGATTGCTTCCGGCAAGACTACCGGTCGCGGATTGGGCCTCGGTTTTCCCGAAGTGATTCCCATCGCGGACTCGGACTACGTCTATGCGGCGATTGCCGAAGAAATGGGTTTGGCGGGCGGAGCAATCGTGCTGCTGGCAGTTATTGTTTTAGTCATCGCCGGAGTTCGCACTTCACTTCAATCACGTGATATGTTTACGAAACTTTGCTCCGCGGGCCTGACAGCATTTATTGGATTTCAGGCGCTGGTAAACGTCGGCGGCATCACGCGCGCATTGCCGATGACCGGAATCACGTTGCCGTTCGTTAGCCATGGCGGATTCAGTTTGATTACCAGTTTTGCCATGCTGGGAATGCTGATGGCGTTTTCGCACCGGAATGCGCGCGATGCTCAGGTGACCACCCGTCCGAAGCGGAAAGCTCAGCCGGGCGGGCGCCAGGTTCCCGAGGCTGTTCAATGAAAGAGCCGGCCAACTCCGTCAACCTTGAAGCTGCCTTCATCACTGATCGCGGCTTAAATGAAAAACGTCCTTTGAACGAGGACTCCTTCCTGTCCGATCCGGCGCGGCGCATTTTTGCGGTCGCCGACGGAGTTGGAGGAGCCGAAGCTGGCGAAGTTGCCTCAAAGACCGCCGTCGAAGTTCTGGACGAAGCTTTTCGACATCAAGTCGACGGCGCTGATATCGAAGACTTGATGGAACTGGCCATTCAAAGGGCCAACAGCTCTATTCATCAAATGGCTCGAGAGCATCCGAAACTCTCGATGATGGCAACGACGATCGTCGCCCTCCATCTTGATGGGCACCGGGCCACCATCGGTCATGTCGGCGATTCTCGCCTCTACCGGCTAACGCCTGACGGAAAACTTCACCGCGAGACTGCCGATCATTCAATCGTCGAAGAAGAGGTCCGGGCCGGTCGCATGACGCCCGAACAGGCCGCAAACCATCCCAGCAAAAATGTGATCAGTCGCGCCCTGGGCGCTGAACCTGCGGTAGAAGTGGATCTTAAGATCATTGAGGTGGACGATGGCACAGCCTTTCTCCTGTGCACGGACGGCATAACACGGCACCTCCCCGATGGCGAGATTCGAGAGTTATTAAATGCCAATCAAGAGGCCGGCGAAGTTTGCGCCGAAATGAAGCGGCGCTGCTACGAGCGCGGAGCCGAAGATAATCTGACGGCGGTAATCGTCCGCGTGGGTCCCCGTGCCGCGGCTGTAGCTGAGGATCACGAGCGTACGCTTTCCCTGGATCGGCCGGTAGTTGCTGCGGCCGGAGAAACTAAACTGACGCCCGCCTCGCGGATTGCCTTCCCTGGGCCTGCGACACAGGCTGAACAATTGCGCGCGGCTGCGGCGTCGCACGAATCTAAACCCAAGGGCAAAGGAGGCGGCGTGCGTTTCTTTCTTTTCCTACTGTTTGTCGGCGCGGTCGCGGGCGCATTCTACGGTGGAACTTATTACCAGAAACGGCTGGCCCAGGAACAAATCAACCTGGCTCCCGTGCCGGCACCCACGCTTGCCGAAATAAATCCACGGGCCCAGTTCGAAGTGAAGCGCGGCGCGGTTGATAGCAACCCCCAGAAATGGATTGATGACAACCTCCAGAACGAGGTGACGAAAGAGGGAGTTTCGACGCCGGCTGATTTAAAGGATCCTGAATTCCTCTGTCTTTACGGACGGGCGCTGATGCTGGTGGGGAAACATCGCGAAGCGGTTGCGGCCTTCGACAGCGCGGTCATTCACCTTCAGGCCGAGCCGAACAAGAAGTTATGGCTCGATGCTGAGACGCGGATGGCCGCGGCGGCGGCCTCCCTTCGGCTAAAGAACAAGGACACAACCCTCAGTCCGCAGGAAGCAAAACTCGCCGAAGAAAAAGCGATGCGCGTGCTCGAGGAGGCGATAAATCTCAAGGCCGAGTCACCGGCGCCGTGATCTCTTGGAAACGGTTTGTCAAACTATGGCAAGTGATGACGAAGTAGTGGCGAACTTGGAGGCTCGCTTTTACTGGGAGCGCGGGCGCCCTCGCCCGCATTGCGCCGCAAGCGCGACCTTACACATAGAAGACCCTGCCTTCCGTCCTTATTCGCGCTTCGCGCTCATTGCGGGCGAGGGCGCCCGCGCTCCCAGTTATCGAAGCTGGGAACGTAACCAGACCCTTCGCAACAGAATCTTCCCCTGCGGCATCTAAACCCCACGCTCGACGTTGGAATGCGCTAACTCATGTCGGAACTAAAGCTCTTACAAACCAGGCTGGATGGGCGTTACGACCTTGAGCAATGTCTGGGGCGCGGCAGTTATGCGGAGATATATGTGGCGCGCGATCGCGCGGCGACTGAGGCGTCGCTTCAGGAAGTTGTTATCAAAGCATTGAATGTTCTGCTGCAGGGCGTGCCCGACACTGAGCTTGAGCGCACCCTGATCGAAAACTTTCAGAACGAGGCGATCGCTCTCGACCGGGTGCGGCATCCGCACGTGATCAATCGTTTGGGTCATGGCACGGCCATCGATCTTTCCGGAAACCCTTTTCACTACATCGTGCTCGAGTATCTCAGCGGCGGCGATCTGGCGGTCCTCTGCCGCGGGCGGAAGTTGCCTCTGGACCGGGCCCTTTTTTATCTGGAGCAAGTTTGCGCCGGCCTGGCGCACGCACATTCCCATGGAGTTATTCATCGCGACATCAAGCCCCAGAACCTGCTGCTCACCGCCGATTGCCAGGTCGTGAAGATAGCCGATTTTGGCGTTGCCAAAATCGAACTGGGCGACGAAGAAATCACGCGGGTCGGCACCAACATCTACGCAGCTCCGGAACACAATCCGCTCGTCCAAACCGGGCAACTGGATACCGCGTCATTGCCGATTCTGCGCGGTCGGTTAACTCCGGCGGCTGACATCTATTCGTTAGCCAAGACCACGTACGCGGTCATCACCGGCGAGCCGCCGCGTCGATTCGCTCAGCATTCCATCACCGAACTTCCTGCCTCGGTCGGCGATGAGTTCTGGGCTGAGCCGGTGCTGCGAGTGTTGCGGCGCGCAACTCAAAGCCGGCCGGCTGATCGTTACCAAACTGTAGAAGAATTCTGGGACGAGATCAGAGACTCCGCTATGCCCCCGACACGCCTGCTTGACGCAACTGAGGCCGCCTTGCGGCGCCCGCTCAGTGGGGATTTGAGCTCGGAGACCCTGGTCGTTCCTCAAGCGCCGCCGCGGCCAAGTTTTGAAATTACCCGGAATGCTTCGTCGGGATTGGTAAGCAACGGCACGCGACACGCCCGCATTGTTGTTCCCGTTGCCGGGGCTATAGAGGCACAGGTTTCGCCACCACGTCCGAAGGCCGGCGAAATCATCGCGGCCATGCCGGACGCTCCAGCCGGCAGGAGAAAGATCTCGCCCGCCGGGCCAGGAACGCGCAGCCGCTGGAGAGGCATTGTCGTAGCGATCGTGCTGGTCGTGGCTTTTGCGGCGATGCTGTCGGCAACGCAAAAATACATACGGTCCCGCTGGAGCCAAGCCGCGCAAAGCACTAGCACGACCGCGAACGTAGTTGGTCGGGAAGCAACAACGATTACCGATCTAAACTTGCGTCCGGACCCGAGCTCGTTCAATGATCGCATCGGCCTGGCCGAACAAGGGTCGCGAGTTCGCATAATCAGCGCCAATAATAACTGGTGCGAAGTTGAAGTAGTTGAGCACGGCCGCCAGAAAGACAATCCGAGTTCCTCGGATCGAGGCTGGGTCAATAGGAAGTACTTGAAGTTCGATTGAACTACACGTACCTCTGATTAGCTGGTCAACTCTTTGGAGTGCGGCGACTTGTCGCCGCTTTGGTCTGCGGCGGTTTGATGCCGCATTCTTTGATAAGTCGCGACCGACCAAAGCGCTGACAAGTCAGCGCACTCCAAAGTGTTGACGCTTTTATGCGAAGGAGAAACTGAAAAGCGTGGGCTTACTAGATTCGATTAGGCGCTGGGTCGATGGCGAGGGCAGCGAAGACCCGCTCGAGGCCGCGGACGAACAAGCGAAACCGCGCCGTATTTGGGAAGAGTTCCTGGTAAAGGTGGCCCGCGAGGTCGAAGCCGCGATGCAGCGCGAGATGTTTACTCCGCCGGGTGGGCCAACCTACATTCCGCGCGAGTACATCGTTTTTCTAAGTAGCGAAGACGACAAAGACTGGCAAGGTGACAAACGCCGCGGGCTGGAGAAAGGCTTGTTTCATGTCCTTTCCGAACGCGCGCGCGAATTGAGCGGCTCGACCCAGCTGGCAGCGAAATCCTTTGCCGTTGAGCTGCGGGTCGATGGCACTCTGAATAAAGGTGAGTTTCGGGTGCAGCCTGTTTGGGACGAAACTGAGAGCGGCCACACCATGGTTTCGGTCCGGCCCGCCAAGACATCAGCGCCCGCCTCCGCGACCCCCGAAACGGCCGAGGAGAGTCCCACCGGCGGTCAAGCGGACAACTCGGAAAGCGAGATGACCGTGGTGCGTCCACGCATCATCACGCTCTATTCAGTTGAAGTGTGGCGCGACGGCGTGCGGCAGGCAGTGATCCCCATAACCAAAACCGACATCACGATTGGGCGTGGATCGAAATCGACAGCGGTGGACCTCCCGTTGAAAGGGGACGTGGAGGTAAGCCGCGTGCATGCGACGCTGGCGCTGGATGAAGAGGGGCGTTACTGGCTGACAGCCAAGGGCCGCAATCCCACCCTGGTGTCTGGCCGCGAAGTAACGCGCGAAGAGAGGACTTCAGTCCAGCCTGACGAAAAGATCGCCATCTGTAGTTATATTCTTCGCATCCAGCCGAAGTAGGAGCCCAGTATCATTTAATGATCGTTCCTGCACCCTCGTTGTCAAAAGCGTTCGCGCACGAACGTAGCCCTCGGGAACGTGACGCCAGGTAGCGGTAAACCTATCGGTTCCGACATCGCTGGCGCTGCCGATTAAAATACCGTTTGCATAAAAATCAACTCTCGCAAGCGAACCGTCAGCGCTTTGTGCAGTCGCCGACACGCTGATGTTGGTTTCCGTAGGAAACACCGCCTTCGGTTGGAGCCCTCATCGTTACAGTTGGCGGCGTATCAACCGTGACGTTGACCGGCGCAAATGTTGTTGTTATCCCAGAGGCATCCGTGGCAACAGCCACAATGGCATATATTCCCGAGGGCACATTGCCCTCCCCTACGGTCGGGCTACTGCACCACGTTGTGATAATTTCACACGGAGCCGGCGGCGGTGGAGGCGTTCTGAGGATCCAACTCGGAAATTAGTTCGGCGATCAGG
>DASXRU010000063.1:0-9536 GCA_036506395.1 Pyrinomonadaceae bacterium
GAAGACAACGTGGCCCAGCGCGCTTATCTGCGCGAGATACTCGAAAAAGAGTTCCCTGCGCATCAGCCCGTGCTCGAAGCCGGCGATGGCGAGGAGACCGTCAAGCTGGCGCTGGAGCACAAGCCCGACGTTTCCATTCTCGACATCCAGATGCCGAAGCTCTCCGGCGTGAAAGCCGCGCGCGCGATCTGGCGTGACTTCCCTACCGCGCGCATCATCTTCTGGACGCAGTTTCCGCACGAGATTTACATCAACGAGATTCGCAAGATCGTGAAGTCAGTCGATCCGCCGCCGGCCTATGGTTTCATTCATAAGAACAATCCTGAATCGCGCTTCCTGCGTTTCGTTGCTGCGGTGCTCGAAGACGGCGCCGACATGATCGATCCGGCGTTCAAAGATTCATTCAAGCGGCCGCTGCTGACTGAGTTTGAAGCCGAAGCGCTCTACTACCTGGCGCTGGGTCTTTCCAACTGGGCCATCGCGCGCAAATGTAGCCTCAGCCTGCGCGGCGTGGAAAGCCGTTTGGCAACTCTCTATGAAAAGCTTTTCGTCTCGACCGCCGAGGGAACGCCGCATGAGGCTTATGACAAGCTGGCCTACAATGTGCGCACGCGGGCATTCTTCGAAGCACTGCGACGCGGGCTCCTGAACAATGATGAACTGGAAAAAGCGGCCGAGGAGCTTGAGGGATGGATCGAGCGCGATGGTAAGAAGTTTATCGAAGAGCAGAAAAAGGAAGCAAAGAAGCGATAGATAACCGCCATAAGTCACACCCGAATTGAACTCCGAGATTGCATCATCGAAATCACGAAAGCGTTGCGGCTCCGCCGCCGCACAGTGCGGTGAGGCTCTGCCTCACCGGCGCCAGGTTATAAATGATAAGGAGGCTGCGCCTCCGAGCGTCGAGGCGCAGCCTCGACGCTGGAAATCAAATCAAGGTTGGACGGAAAGGCGGAGCCTTTCCGCACTGTGCGGCGGCAAAGCCGCAAAAGCTGAGCGCCGCAAGCTAGCTGCTTGCGCTGCAACCTGCCTTCTGTTCGCGGCCTTCTGCCTGCTGCCCTCAACTCATACGCCCTCCCTAACGGTCGGGCTACTGCCCCGGGTGCTTGCGCAAAACGACTCATTCATCTCCACGCCATCGCCGTCACCTTCCCCATCACCTTCGCCCTCGCCCACGCCGCCGCCGAATCTGCATCAATGGGGTGCGGTCACTTTGTTTCATGGCCTGCCGTCCGATCGCGTCCACGCGATCGCGCAGACACCGGATGGCGTGATGTGGTTTGCCACTGATGGCGGCCTGGCAAGATATGACGGCCAGCGCACGCAGGCAATCACGGCGGAAGGCTTGCCGCCGGGTCGCGTGCTGGCTTTGAAGCTGGACCAGGATGGCTTGCTCTGGATTGGCACGGACAGCGGAGCGGCGCGGCTCTCGGCCGGAAAGTTTGAAGCGCTTAAAGAGACCAGCGGCAAAGTCATTACCGCAATCATCACCCCAACGCAGGGGCGCGCGCTGCTGGCCAGCGAGAGCGGCGTCGTCTTTGACTGCCAGGTCAAACCAGGCAGCGGGCTCATGGTGCGCGCTATTCCCGATCAGCCGCTGCAAAGCGCCGACAAGGATCACCCCGGCTTACTCAAGATCACCAGCCTCGCGCTCCGTGGCAACACTCTTTATGTTGGCTCGCAGAGCCGCGGAATTCTTGCCATCGAAGACGGCCAGGCAAAAGAAGTGCAAAGCAAGCCGCGCAGCTTCTTCATCAACGCGCTCGAAACCGACGCTCAGGATCATCTCTGGATCGCAACGCGGGCGCGCGGCGAAGACAGTGGCCTCTTCGATAGCGCCGACCCGCTGAAGCCAAACAAATCAAAGACGCCGACCGGCGCCGTGATGACAATCACGCGCGGCGCAGGCGATGAAATCTGGGCCGGCTCAGATGGTCGCGGCGCCTTTCGTTTCAAAGATGGAAAGGCGGAACGTTTCAGCTTCGAAGGGACTGGCGGCGCGCTGCGTTCGGATCATGTGTTTGCGATCTTCGTCGATCGCGAGGATGTGGTTTGGTTTGGCACGGACAAAGGGGTTTGTCGCTATGACCCGCATGCAATGCGTGCGGAGAACGTTGCCGACGATGCGGCGGGAAACTACGTGCGGGCGCTGGTTCGCACCTCGCGAGGGCGCTTACTGGCGGGCACCAACGCGGGCCTCTTCGTCAACGATGAAGCGGCGAGAACATGGCAGCCGGTCGAGTCCTTCGGGCGCCGCGTCATCTATGCAATGGCCGAAGAGAAGAACGGCCGCGTGCTGGTGGCCACCGCCAGCGGACTTTACGGATCCAGTTCGCCGGGCGCGGCTGATCTGGCTTTTGATCGCATCGAGGCCGGCGATGTTAAGTTTCCCCAGGGCGATAGTGTGCGGGCAATCGAGCAGGCAAACGGCTCGACCTATATCGCGACCTACGGCTACGGAATTGAGCGGGTGCAGGGCTCGCAACGCACGCTGGTTTGGCCTGCCGGTTCGGCCAGCGATCAAATGCGCGAAGTCGTCAGCCTGCACGCCGAAACGGAGGGAAAGTTATTCATTGGCACTGCCAGCGCCGGGCTGTTTCTACTCGAGGGCAAAAAGGCAACGACGGAAAGCGGTCTGAACAAACTGAAGGGCAATACTATCTGGGCCATCGCCGGAGGAGATGGCGGATTGTGGATCGCGACGGGTCACGGAATTTTCCGATATCAGGCGGGCGAGTTAAAAGAGATTGTTCCGGACGTGAACGCGCGGGCAATTGTTAGCGGCAACGATGACGGAAAACAAATCTGGTGTCCGACGGTTGGCAACGGCCTGTTGGCCGTGGGAATCGACGATCAGTTTGGGCCGATTATTTCGCGGATTGATGTCGAGCAGGGCTTGCCGTCGCAAAGAGCGTTCGCCGTTCTTTCCGAACGTGGCGGCTCCGGAGTTGAGTCTTTAGTGATTGGCACCAGCCGCGGCATTGCTCGTTACGAGCCGGGGAGCAATGCACCGACGCTGAGCCCCACGCGCATCATCAGCCAGCGAGTGCATCAACCCGATGAGCTGCGCACGGGTTTCAGCCTGGAGTTTCCGCAGCGGAGTTTGGTGCTGGATGTTGCGGCGGCCAGTACGCGAACATTCCCGGAGCAGTTTCAATATGGCTTTCTCCTGTTTGATGGCAGGGGAAAGATTGTCAGACAGAAACTCTCGCACGATGCCCAGTTTGCAATGGAAGGGTTGCAGCCCGGGAAGTACAAAGTTGTAGCGCGCGCCTTTACGAAGGATCTGGTCGCGTCCAGCCCACTCGCTTTCGAGTTCAGCGTCGCCGGCGCGCCTTTCCCGTGGACAACTACGGCGCTGGCGGTGCTGCTGCTGCTGGCGCTGATTGCATTGACCTGGGCGGCATTCGAGCATCGCCGGATTGTCAGCACCAGTGGAGCACTGGCCGCTGCCAATCGTGAACTTGCGGGCGCGCGACTGCAACTAGCCAACGAGACGGAAGCTGAGCGCCGCCGGATCGCTCGCGATCTGCACGATCAGACCCTGGCTGACTTGCGCAACTTGATGCTGTCAGTTGATCAACTTCCGCCTGCCACGAACGGTGGGCATAGCCAGCCTCTAAACGCGGAAAGCAAAAGACAGATTACGGGGCAAGTGGTACCTCTACGCGAAAACTCGGAGAGCGCGGCTCGTCCCGCACACTCCATTCCCGCTGAGCTGCGCGCGGAGATTGAATCTATTTCGCAGGAGGTGCGGCGGATCTGTGAAGACCTGAGCCCATCGGTGCTGCAGAACGTCGGGTTTGCCGCCGCGCTGGAGTTTGCGTTGGCCCATGCAGTAGAACATGCGCCGCCCGACTGCAAGTTCGAATATGAGTTTGTCTGTAACGAATCGTTTGACGAGGTGGTAAAGCTGCCGTCAAGCGTGCAGATACAAGTCTATCGCATCGCTCAGGAAGCTTTGAGCAACATCTGCCGGCATGCGAAAGCCAGTCACGTGAAAATGACAGTGAACGCGGCACAGGATGGAATGTTTGAATTGAAGATCGAGGACAATGGCAGCGGCTTTGATGCAAAGGAGACAAAGAAGAAGCCTGGGCGCGGCGTCGCGAACATTCGCGCCCGTGCCAGCATGATCGAAGCGGAAGTTTCCTGGGCGCGGCGCGACGGCGGGGGAACGGTGTTTGAATTGAACAAGAAGCAATTAGTGGATTAATGAGGAAGAGAGCCTCGTCGGCAAGGACTCGCCCGCCTGCCTTACTTAAGGTTGCGTGAACGAGCAAAGCCACACAGATTTTCCATTTATCATTTTTCATTTCTCATTTTCCATTTATTCTTTCGCCACTCGGTTGTTACGTTTTGCATGATCACCGCGCTGGCAAATGAGAAATAACAAACAAGTTTCCAAGTAACACCAGTAATCCTGACATAACTATGGAGTCGAGCATCTTGAGAATTAGTGACGAAGTGCAATCTGCGTTGGCGGCGAACCAACCCGTGGTCGCGCTCGAATCAACCGTGATTGCACACGGCCTGCCGCGTCCTGAGAATCTTCAGACAGCACTGCGCCTGGAGCAAATAGTGCGCGACAACGGCTGTACGCCCGCAACCATTGCAATTCTCAGCGGCCACCTCTGCGCCGGTCTGAACCAGGAACAGCTCCGCCAGATTGCCGAAAGCGACGACATCAGGAAAGTCAGCACGCGCGATCTCCCGGTGGCCGTCGCCCAGGGGTGGAACGGAGCGACGACTGTTGCCACGAGTATGTGGATTGCGCACCGGGCGGGTATTAATGTTTTCGCCACTGGCGGAATTGGGGGCGTGCATCGCGGCTCGCTGCCTGATGTATCCGCCGACCTACCTGAATTGGCGCGCACGCCGATGGTGGTTATTTGTTCCGGCGCGAAGATCGTTTTAGATTTACCCGCGACGCGCGAGTGGCTGGAAACACACGGCATCACCGTCGCCGGGTACGAATGCAATGAATTGCCCGCGTTCTATTCCCGCAGCAGCGGCCTCCCGGTCGATGCGCGTGTTGATTCGGCTGCGGAAGTCACGACACTTGTCCGGGCCCAGCGCGCTCTCGAAACGCAGACAGCTTTGCTCGTCACCGTGCCAATCCCGGCTGCGGTGGAAGTTGAAGCAGTGGCCCTGCAAAACTTTCTGGATGAAGCGCTGGGCGAAGCGGAACGTTCAGGTGTTAGTGGCCGTGAACTGACGCCATTTCTACTTTCACGCATGGCCCAACAGAGTGGCGGAGCAACACTGCGTGCCAACATTGCGCTGCTGGAAAACAACGCCCGCGTAGCCGCGGAAATCGCTTCGCTTCTTTAGATTCTGTCGCTTTTGTTATCGACCTGACCAGCGCACCAGCGTCATTTCTTTCACAAATCGCTTGGCAACTTTTCCGGCCACTGTGCCGCCCAGCGAACTGAGCTTTCCGCTGGCGAGCACGATGTGGTTGGCGGGATCAACTACACTGAACACGTACTTTGTCAGAACGTCGTGGCGCAACTCAAGAATGAGGTCCGCGTCAGACTCTTCGCGGGTGATGACGAACCCGAGCTGCTGAAACTCGGGCCTCTTGAGCAGCTTGTCTTCAACTACTGCAGCGCGAACGAAGATCGATGTCGAGCGGACAAAGACGCGGCGAATACTTCCCGCAGAAGCCACCCCGTGGCGTTCCGCCTCGATAGCCTGGCGATTGGCATTTCCCATAGCTTCGCGCGGTCGTGTGGCCAACGCTTCGCCGGCTGGTTGAGGAGCATCGCGAAGGGAGTTTTGCGCTAAGATCCCGACGGCACAGGCAAGAACAAATGCAGCGACCAGCAGCAAGCCAAAGATGGAGACCGCAAGTTTCCTGGCGACGTTCTCCGCCGCCCGCAGGCGGAATTCAAAAGTTGATACATACATAATTCTGGGATCCACTTCCTTTCAGCTTGATTATCCCCTCCAAGCTCGCTCTGCGGCTGCAGATCTTATGACACTTTATGAATCGTCACATTGATGCCTTCTGAAATCGCGTGCTGCTCCTTGAACCGCCATCGGCAAACTGTACTGGCCTAAATAAAACTATCCACCAAGGTAACAACGCTGCGCCGGTTGACCGCATCTCAGCGAACAAATCCCAAGCTCCTCCCCAGGTTCGCGATTTACTTCGTTCAAGTTAACTCAAGTCCGGAACTTCTACTCGGACCTGTTGTCTAAGTCTGCGTGCAACGCGAGCTTCTCCCTGGGCTCTCCGATCAAACTTCGTAATTGATAAGGAGCCAGCCATGCCAGAGCCCATCCGTTCTCTCAATCGAATAAAGATCAACTCGCCTTGTCAGGCCGATTGGAATTCAATGATCGGCAACGACCAGGTGCGTTTTTGCGAACACTGCAATCTACAAGTAAACGACCTCTCAACGATGACGCGCCAGGAGGCCCTGCGTTTGGTCGCCCGTTCGCAGGGTCGTTTGTGCGTCCGCTACATCCAAAGGCCCGACGGCGGACCGCTGCTGAACGCTGTGCCGCAAAAGCTTTATCGCATCAGCCGTCATGTTTCGCGTCTCGCGGCGGGAGCATTTAGTGCGACACTTAGTCTCTCAAGCGCAGTCGCCCAGACTCGTTCCACTGGGTCGGCCGCTGCGGAAGCCTCTCAGGTTGCGATTTCTGCCGGCCAGCGAGCATCTTTGCAAAAGGAAAATACCGCCAGCCTTTCGGGAACGATCACAGATCCAAATGACGCGGTGGTGCCTGGAGCCACGGTCCGACTAGTAAACACGACGACCGGAACGGAACAAACTACCACCACGTCAGATGAGGGAGAGTATTTGTTTCAAGCTCTCTCCGCCGGAGCTTATACACTCGTGGTTTCCAGCCCGGGATTCAAGACGACGGAGAGGACCGGCGTTCAGGTGCAGTCAGGATCCGGCGAACGGCTAAATGCAACCCTTGAAGTGGGTATGATCATGGGCGGCGTCGTTGTTTTCGTTGAGCCGGAAGAGCCACTCGTGAAAGCTGCTTTCAAAAACGATCTCGTGGCGGTAAAAGAACTCGCCTTCGCCGCCACCAACGTGAATGTTCGCGATAAGTTTACGAATATGACCGCTCTGGATCAGGCCGTGGAGAATGGGAATATCGAGATGGTTCGCACGCTTCTCCTGGCTGGCGCCAGCGTCAAAGTGAAAAGCGAGAACGGTCTTACGGCGCTGATGTACCTGCGGGAAAATACGACGGCTGAGCTCATCAACGAATTGATCGGCGCCGGCGCTAAGGTAAACGCCAGGGACGAAAACGGCGGCACTGTCTTGATGAACGCCGTCTCCCTGTGTAATGCCGACTCGCTGAAAGCGCTGCTGGAAGCCGGAGTGAAAGTTGATGCCAGGGACAACGATGGCAAGACCGCGCTGATGTTTGCAGTCACCAACGATGACCCACGAGTTGCCAGGATGCTGCTTGACCTGGGGGCAGACGTCAACGTCAAAGATCACGAAGCAAATACGGCGCTGATGTTGGCGGCAGAAAGCGGCAAAGCTGCCACGGTCAAACTACTGATAGATGCGGGCGCTGATATCAACGCTCAAGACAGTGATGGACGGACCTCGTTAATGCGCGCCGATGAACCAGACAACGTAATGGTGCTGCTAAACGCGGGCGCCGACCTGACTATCAAAGATAAAGAGGGGAACACTGCCCTGCGTCTGGCGCGCAATGACGAACAGAACGAAGTGATAAAGCTCCTGGAATCCCGCGGCGCACCGGAATGATTCTTAGCGTAATGAGTTTGACAGGTCGAGCTAGATCTGTCTGGTGATTTCACAAACATTGGATTACGACGTGGCGGCTCGCTGTGTTAAGCTAGCGCCCCGTTATTCGTACTGATGTTTATGGAGGAATCTAATGGCTAACAACGAAGAAGAGAAACAGTGCAAGAACCCGTCATGCTCCTGCCCGCCGCAACCTGGCGGCAAGTATTGCAGCGCGTCATGTGAAGGCACTGGCAACGTGATCGAACTGGACTGCGACTGCGGTCACCCGGAGTGCCGCGGCAACTTCTAGCAGGCTGCTTGAACCAATTCGAAAGAGTCGTCCGTTTGCGCGTATCGGACTAACCTGACTGTTGATGCTTGATGATAACGCTGGCCAGGCGGGAGGCCATTTGCGGATCGATCTGCTTCAGCTTCTCCTGCTGCTCTAAAGCCTTCCGCTGATCGCCGAGGATCAGATAACTAATCGCCAAATTGAAGTAGTAAGATCCGTCATGCGGATTCAATGCGATCGCTTTCTGATGAAAGGCGATGGCCTCGCTCGCCCGTCCGGACTTTGAGAGGCTGACTGCCAGACCGTCGTACGCCAGTGAGTATTCAGGTTTGTCGCGGATCAAATGACGGTAAACGAACTCCGCGTACTTCTGTTGGCCCAGGCGATCGTAGGTGACGCCCATGTTGTAACGGGCTTTTGACAATCCCGGATCGACTGCCGCTGCTTTGGTAAAAGCTTCGAGCGCGCGCGGGTACTGGCGCAATTCTCCCAGTGATTCGCCGAGGTTGTTGTATGCTTCCGCCAACCCGGGATCAAGCGCCACCGCTCGCTGGAAAGCGGCCACCGCCAGATCGAATTTCTTGAGCTGCATATCTGCATTGCCGATTTGCAGGTGAGCGCGGGCGGCAGTTTTTGGTGACTGGGTGGAGAGCAGTACGATCTGATTGTAGGAGCGTATGGCGTCTTCGTAGCGACCTTGCTGAAAAGCCACCTGCGCCGTTCGCGAAAGTCTTTGCACCTCGTTTGCCGGGTCAACCGCACGTTGGGCGAGCGCGATTGAAGTCATTAGCGTGGCCAGCAGCAAAGCTTCAACTATGTTGTACCAGGCTCTTGAAAAAGACACTTAGCGAATCTCCATTCCAGACTTGTTAAGAGACGCGTTTCCTGCCAAACCGTTTCTTCTGAGATGCGGGCCGGACCTCAAAAGAGACTAAACAAACAATTGGAGGCAAATCGGGAATTGCGGCTTATTGCTATTATTTATGATAGTATCAGCTCTCTTTTTCAAACTAACCTTTAGCAAGGAGGGGTAGATCCGCCATGCGGAAAACCTTTTTGTTGTTTGTGATCGCATTGGCTTGCGCGCCGGCGGGTTTTGCGCAGACGCGCGATTACTCGTTCTACGAATTCTACGTCGGGTACGCGCATGAACGCGCCGACAACGGAGCCGATCGGGCGGACCTTAATGCCACCCGAATAATCAATGGCGCAAGGGCCGACTTTGTGTCAGAGAGAACTGGATACAACGGCTTCAATGTTGAGTTCAACCAGAATGTGACCCGTCACATAGGCATCGTCACAAACCTGAGTGGCACCTATGATCGCGTGAACTACTTCGATCGGCTGGCGGGCCGGACTATTGGCGCACACCTGTCACGCTACGATCTGCTGGCTGGACCGCGCTACAACTGGCGCTATTCAGGCGCGACGCCGTTCGTTCATGCGCTGTTCGGGATTTCCCATGTGCGAACGAAGTTTGACGGTCCGCTGCTAACGGGTACCAGGAACGA
>DASXRU010000064.1:0-4154 GCA_036506395.1 Pyrinomonadaceae bacterium
CGAGCGTCAGCCAGGTCCACGATGCCCGGCGCAGGAGTTTTTCCCTTCTTACTCAATCAGTTTTTCCTTGTGTGAAAACTCGCAGCAGCAAAGAAATATAAAGTCCTAATGGACAGCGTTCTTCACGTTTAGCTCGGGACCTTGCGGCTGGAAGGGTTGCGGTGCGGCGGTTTCCCACGAGCCGCGGCAAACATCAATTAAAACGGCATGAATCTAACATAACGAGGCCGGAGCGTCCACCACTATGGTCATTAGACAGTGGATCGTTTTGTGAAAATGGCTTTGCAAATAACTCAACGTTTCACTGGGAACGCGGGCGCCCTCGCCCGCAACGCGCCGCAGGGTCGAGATTTTTGACAAGCGCAAGAGAGCTTAAGTTAGTTTTGTTCACGCTTCGCGCTCACAGCGGGCGGGGGCGCCCGCGCTCCCATTAAAAAGTCGTGCCCAGGATTCCAAATTGACCCACCACCATAAATCATTGATGATTAGTTTCTCGCGCGAAGACAAGAATAGCGTCGCTAACAGGCCGCTCACCCGTCGCGTCGGAAGGCTTGTTTATGATCTTGTTCCTAATAACCATGGTGGTTGAGCCGCCGCCATCCAGATTGATTGCCTCAATGGCATCAAACTCAAGCAACAAACTCGCCAGCATGGTCAACGACATGCCGATACTTTCCCCAGGCTGCCTCCCGTCTACTGTCACCAACAATATCTCCCCCGATTTCAGCTTCGCGATAGCGGTTCGCGGATGACCATCGCTGACAAAGCTCGGCAAAATCTTTTCGGCAGCATTGGTTATCTCGACGCGACCGTTCTTTATCAGTTGCGGCCCACCACCGATGATATTTGCCGCTTGTTTCCAGAGCGATGCCTGCTCGGGTTCGACTGAAGTCAGAGCCGTTTTGAGGTTTAGCCGGGCTCCGGTTAGCAAGTTATCAAGAGCCCACTGGCGCGCTGACCCGGAGGTGGAAACCACAAAGCCATCTGCGGGGATCACGCTGCTGCCTTCCTGATCGCGTCTTTCGATGACCCGGCCACGGCGAACAACTAATTCAAGCCCGTCGGGATTCGTTAGGGTTGTGCGATGAAACTCCGGCGTGAAAACGATCAGTTCATTCTCTCCACGGGGCCGATTGAACCCGTTGACCAGTCGTTCGGCGGCCCGTCCTGCGCTCAGCAACGCGTTGAACTTCAAATGACCAAGAACTACCTCCTGCTTGCCCGGCTTCTCGATCAATCCCATAGAGGCCCTGTTGTTGTACGGCTCGCTGATGAGTTTTCCCTTGAGTACGCCAACCCCTATCGAGTCGCCCCGGTAAGTTCCGGTAGTTCTGAAGTAACCACTGTTGACCGCAGCGAGCGCACCGTATCTTGTCGCCATTGAGCTGACTGTTTCCAAACCTACTGCTTCGTCCATGGCGTGAACCATACGCAGCTTTGCTTTAGTCAAATCGACGCGCAGCATATTGATGACCCAGGGGCCGGTCGCTTCACTATCAGACTTGTGGCCGCGAACAAGTTGCTGATATTCGACACCGGGCGCTACGGTTTGAAATGTCTCTTCCGCCCCGGGCGCGGAGGAAGTTTGTGCTACCGCTGTTCGCGCCGGCGGTTGGACAGCAATTGCCAACAGCACAACCAGGAAAAGGCCCAGGCTCGCTGCACACCCCGTCATACTGCGGCGATTAATCTGCATGGTTGACGCGCTTTTACGTCAGCCGCGCCCTCTGAGTCAACCGGAATTCAGAAAAGGAACTAGCCAGGAATCTGACTCCAGGCGTGGAAGTGGATCCTATTTGAAATTATGCGGCGGAAGATTTGGCGCTGAATCTTTTGTTCGCTCAACCGGTGGTTCCGCGCCGGCGATGATGAGATCGCCAACGCTTTCAGGCGCCCGCAGGGCGAGCGGCAAAGAATTGAGACAAACGAGCAGCGCGCCATCGGGCGTCTCCGTGAAGTGAACGCGACCGGCCTCGACCCAACCGAACACAGCGCGCGCGCTAACTTCAGCCGCGAGCGCCGCCATGTCTGGCGGCACCATCTCGACCGGCGCCGCGCACTGAACGCACCAGACCGGCCCGAGCCTGCGGGTTCGCCGCTTGACCTCAATCTCGACTTCGGTCTCAACGAAGACTTCGGTCTTCTTTTCTCTTCTCATTTGCGTCTTCGAAGCCGTCGCGACAATCCCGGCCAGCGCTCTGACAGCGTGCTTAGCTTAATGTGCCTGCGGTTGTGCGGACGTTGCGGGGCCCGCATCGGTCAGCTGCGCGACGAGCCGATGCTTTTTCTTTGTGACCGGCCGCGGGCTGCTGCGCGCGGTCTTGCTCGTCAGTTGTGCCTCGACGGTTGCCAGCCGCGCATCCAATGCGTCAATCCGATCCCCTTGATCCCGGCTGTATTGAAGCAGACGCCGCACAGTCGGATCACGCCGGATCAAACCAACGGCGATGCGCACGGACTTAACGTTGGTGTCCGCGGATGTCTCCCATGCCTGGCCTGCTACCTGTTCAAATTGTTCTGCGGTGATGCGTTCGGGTGAGACTGCTATGCCAGTGCCATCGTTAAGCCCGGATGCCACGATGAAGTCGCCGGCTTGCACACTCCCTCGCACGCGCGTCATGACTTGCCCGATGAATGCTACGAGAGCGTACTTACCCCGTGCATCCGTGCCTGGGTCATTGCCGGCCACAATCGCACCGGTACTCACTGCCATCACTTGCGCTGCGCCGCGCGTATTTTTTGTGATGTGGCCGCCATATAGGCCGACGATTTCTCCGGGTTGAATCTTCTCAGCGGAATTGAGGCGAGGCAGCCATTCTGCATAGTCGTTTCCTATGCCCCCGAACGAGATACCACCCGAGCCGTTACCTTCAACCGAGCCAGCAGACTCTCCGCTTCCCTTGATGAAAGTGATGAAGTTGTCCTGTGAATCAGGATTGTTCCGCTGAGTAAGCTTGATTGCCAGAGTGCTGGTACCGATGCCGAAGCTTGGCGACGTGTTTTCGATCAGAACGAGATGATTTTCCGCAAAGGCGACTCCGTTAGCGCCTCCAACGACGTGCAATGCGGTTGCGGGGGCAGTAGTTCCCAGGCCGACGTTGCCGTTCCCGAGGATGGAGAAGCGGCTCGCGTTAGCGGTGCGATCGATGATCTGAAACTCGCCGCTGAACGGGCTGGCGCCGCGAGAAGATTGCAGCGTCCACTGCCGGCCACCGCTATCAGAGCTTTCAATCCCGATCTCTTGATCGCCTGCCCCGAAAATGTGGAGGTGCTTAGCCGGCGTGGTCGTACCAATACCGACTCTCGTATCAGCCGATGCGCCGTTGACCCCGTTGATACCTCCCAGCACAAGCGAATTGCTTTGCGCGACAAAAGCTCGAAAGCCGATGGCGCTGGCATTGGCAAGTCCGTCTGCGCTATCCGCGAATGCACCAAAGAAAGAGTTGTGGTTACCGGTAGTATTTGAGGCGCCAGTCGATCTGCCAAAGAAAGAATTGCTGTCGCCGGTACCGCTCTTGCCGGCCTCAAAGCCGAAGTATGAATTGGCGCCGAGGGTTGTGTTCGAAGCACCGGCGTCAAAGCCAAAGAAAGAATTGTTGCCGGCAACGTTGGACACGCCCGCATGAAAACCGAAGAAGGCATTGCTGTCACCGGTTATGTTCGCGGCCCCGGCACCTTCGCCGAAAAATGAGTTGTTCGTCCCATCCTGGTTCGTGGCGCCGGCAAACGTGCCGAAGAATGAGTTGTTGTTGCCTGTTATGTTGGCTTTGCCAGCTTGAAAGCCGAAGAAAGAACCGTTTGTTCCGCCACCGTTTGCACCAGCTAGTACGCCGGCAAAGGTGTTCTGAGTTCCCGACGTGTTCAATACGACGAGGCCGCCGATGAGATACTGCGTCGAGGTATTGATGTTGCCGACTACGTCGAGCACGTGCGAGGGGTTTGTGGTACCGATGCCGACTCTGCCGATGGTGGTGATCCTCATGCGCTCGTTGACACCGCCGTGCGTGAAGGTGATCGGACTCTGCACCGGCGCATTCACGAACGCCCTCTGGTTGGCTTCATCCCAGCCGAAGTTCATGCCGTTGGAGCCGGAAGCCCCGACATACGCGCTGACGCTCTGGCCTACCCCCCGCGAGACGGTTAGATCGGAAGTC
>DASXRU010000065.1:0-5127 GCA_036506395.1 Pyrinomonadaceae bacterium
CACAAACTGGCGTAAGAAAGGGCGGCTTTCTATTTCAATAAAGAGGCGGACTTCCCAGATGAACAACGCTGCCGGGCTGCCACGTGCTCGAACCGAAGGGCTAGTAATCAGCGAACTTGACGATGAGACCCTGGTTTACGATCTGGAAAGACATGAGGCCCATTGCCTTAACCAAACCGCCGCTCTGGTTTGGAGGCGATGCGACGGAAAAACCACGGTCGCAAAAATGACTGACGTGATTCAAGAGCAGCTAGACACGTCGATCGATGTGGACATTGTTTGGCTCGCAATAAAACAACTTCAGCGCTTTCACCTGATTGCGAACGGGGATGAGTTGTTGGTTGCTACCCCGTCCGTGTCTCGTCGAAAATTGTTGCTTAAGTACGCGCCGGCAGCGCTCGCATTGCCAGTGATAATGTCAATCCATGCGCCTACGGCAGCCCAGACGGGAAGTTGTCAAAACGAAAATTCTCCTTGCAGTGTCGACAGCGATTGCTGTTCATTCAATTGCAACGGTGGGACCTGCGGCCCAGCCCTCTAACGTGCGGCGCCGCAACCGTTCCGCGGAGCCCTGTCGGGGTTCAGAGAAGGTCACCATCTCGAATCACGTATGGCTGTGACGCAGCCATTAAGGATATCCCGCAGGGCTCGGTTTTGCAGCGCTTTGAATCCCACTTTTCCGATATGAGGTTCTTGTTTTTGCTCGATGTGGCGCCTGATCCGGTGCCAGTAGCTGGTGTCGGGGGTCTGGTTGCGCTCGCAGTTGCTGTTTTATTCCTGGGCGCGGCCCTCATCGTGGGTTTCATCGTTTTGCTCAAACGGATCAAACGCCGCCGGGCGAATCCACTTGGCACAACCGCGCAGTCTCCTGTGATAACTCAGCGTAGTAGTCCGAACCAGTTGTAAGCATTAACCACCTCGCCAATAATGAACGACGCGAGATTGGCGACCAGGATGGCGCCGAAGTCCCGCCACATAGAACGCTTTCCCAGTTCTTCATTCCTACCGAAAGCCAGCCAGAACAATCCGCACTCGGCTAAGGGCGCAAAAGTTTCTGCCACCACCAGATAAAACATCCGTGACTTGTGGGTTAACGCAAGTGGTAAGACCAGCGTCACGATTGGGTAGGTGCAGGCCGTTAACCACACGCCCGCCAGCAGTCTGCGCTTCAACGAATGCCGCTGCGATAAGCCGACTAACAGAACCGGTATTTCAATCAGAATGGAAAGGAGATAACCAAGAGGAAGGAAGTGCCAGAGTTCCGTGGGGGACATAAATCAGTAAGCAGTAAGCAGTGAGCAGTAAGCAGTTGAAGAAGAAGTCGCGCCGATTACCGACTGCTAACTGCTAACTGCTTACTGCTCACTGACCTCAGATCATTCGCAACAGGAAGGGCGCTTCCGCGAGGACATGCGCTATGGCAACCGTAAAGTAAATATCTCGCGTGGTCGCGTAGTTGGTTGAAAAGCCCATCCAGAGCATTCCTACAAGAAACAGAGCCAGGGCCATCACGGCAATTATCAATCGCGGAAATCCACGCGGACGCCGGGCCAAAGGGATCGACTTAAAATTCCAGGGCGCGGCAGTTACGCCAATCAGCGGCAGAGCAATGAGCCAGACTGCGTAGTGCAGCATTTCCAGGAAAACGTGCACCGAAACCAGCAGGTGGCTGGAAATGTTCGGCAGAATCTGCGCGCCCGCGTGTTGCGTGATGCGCCAGGCAAGGCCGTTGTCATCCGTAAGCGCCGGCGTGCGCGCAAGCTGCCAGATGATCGCGACCAACAACAATGGAAGCAGACAAAGGCAACGATGGTAAGCCGGCAGCCAATCGGGGCGCGCACGGCGCAGGTGCCGATCGAGAAACCACAGCGCCACCAGCGGATGCGCATATACAATCGCCAAACTAAACAGTTCCGGCGCGAGCCAGTTCAGCGAGCTTAGTCCGAAAGTGATGGGAAAGGCCCACGACCAGTCGCGCGCATGTCGCTGCCGTCCGCGCAGCCAGACCAGCGTCGCCACCCACAGCAATAACAAAGTGTTCCAAACCGCGATGGCCGTGGGCCAGTTCGCGCCCGACCAAAGTTTGGAATAATAAAACGCCGGCAGCGATATGTACGTCACCGTTAGCACCGCAATACCCGCGAACGAGACTGCAAAGAAATTGCGGGAACGGCCGAAGCGCGCCGGCAGTCGCATTACAAAGTAGCGCAGCTCAAACCAGTTGTGCGGTCCGGCGAAGAGAAATACCGTTATCACCGAAAACTGAAGCGGCAACCAACTTGCCATCAGCGCCGACAGACAAGCACAGGCCAGGACCATGGTCACAAAAAGTCTGGCGCCAGCCCGAGGCTTGTCGCCAACGCGCGGCGCGCGCCAGATCTTCAGCTCGAAATCGGCGGCACGTTCCATCTATTACTCGCCCGGTTTCCTATCGGTATTGGGGTTTTGCTTGTACAAGGGAACGATGAGCTTGATGCCGCTGCCTTCCGGCATTATCTCGACATTTACGCTACCCCTGGTCTCCGTGCCCCCATTAAGATTCTGCTGTAGGTTGCGCCAGGACCAGCCCGGTGGCGGTCCTGCATTTCCCCGGGTGATGATGGCTGTCGCTCCCATTAACGCCGCCGCTATCACGACCGCGGCAGCAGCTTTCTGGTTGCGACTATGCCCTGAACGCGCCAGCCAGACGCCCGCGAATGACACCGCCAGAAACATGAAAAGTCCGGCCATGATGGTGCGCGTCGAGCTGTTGGTAATGTTTTGGGCCATCGAACTGTCCGCGGGAACGTTGTCCAGCGCGGCCCGGAGCTGGCGCAGGCTTTCGGGCGAAATCTGTAATCGCGCTTCCCAGGCGCCGGCCTCCGGCACCACGGCCAGACTGGTATGGAATGCCGACTTGCCTCGGGCAACGGGCGAAGGCGTCTCTTTCGGCCGGGCAATGTCGCCGAATGCAAGAACGGCGCCTGCCAGTATTGTGAAACCAGCAGCGCAGAAAATCAGCGTTGACTTCATGGAAATACCTCCTGATTGCGAGCGAATCGACTTGCGTTAATTCAGAATTGACCTGCCGTGGGACGAAGCGTTCAGTTTCACCGGCTAGAACCATTTGGCTCTCCGGAGCCGATAATGCCGCGCAGTATAACGCAAAAGCTGGGCGTCCGTGCCTGATTTGGAATGCCAGTGTTAGAATGTAGTTGCCCGTAATAAATAAGGGACCCAAATCATTGGCGCGCGAACTTCGAGTCATCAGTAACAACCAACCGCCGCGACAGCCGAAGCCTGAGTGGCTGAGGATTCGTCTGGGTGATCCGACGAATCAGAATCACTTGCTGAAGCTGATCGAAGGGCTGAACCTTCACACCGTCTGTCAGGAGGCGCGCTGCCCGAACATCTTTGAGTGCTGGTCCGATCGCACGGCCACGTTCATGCTGGGCGGCGACATCTGCACCCGGCATTGCGGCTTTTGCGCCGTGGGCAAAGGCGAGCCAGCCTCGCTTGACCGCGAAGAGCCGCGTCACGTTGCCGAAGCCGTGCGTCATCTTAATCTCGCGCATACGGTCATTACTTCTGTGAATCGCGACGACTTGGCGGACGGTGGCGCGGCGCATTGGGCGGAAACGATTCGCGAAGTGCGCGCCCTCAATCCCGATTGCAAGATCGAAGTCCTGATTCCCGACTTCAACGGCGACGAAGACGCGCTGAACACAGTGCTCGATGCTCGGCCCGATGTCCTGAATCACAATACAGAGACAATCGCGCGGCTCTATCGCCGGGTGCGGCCTGACGCTGATTATCAGCAATCCCTGACGCTGCTCAAACGCGCAGGCGAGCGCCGTGATCGCGAACAAAGCGGCATGCTAACCAAGAGCGGGATTATGGTGGGACTCGGCGAGGCGTTTGAAGAAGTGGTCGAGTTAATGAAGGACCTCCGCTCAGTCTCCTGCGACATCATGACTATCGGACAATATCTGCAACCTCACGCGCGCCGCCTGCCGGTAGAACGCTACGTTACACCCGCGGAATTCGACCGTTGGCGCGACATCGGCATGGGCCTGGGTTTCAATCACGTGCAATCAAGCCCGCTGACGCGCTCCTCCTACCACGCGCGCGAACAAGCCAATGGTTCGAGCGCTTTCCCTTAATACAACAAGCGGTCCGATGAGGTCAGTACCACCACGCGGTTCTATGAAAGGGCTGTCAAGAAAAAAGTTTCACTCGAGCCGCCGATAGTTCCTTGCAGCTAGCATCCCCTACCCGAAGGCACGCACCGTCCATCAGACATTCCTTTTGTCGACCGTTTTGCGTTTGTCTTTGTGTGCTCGGTGTTGATAGTCATTATTGGCGGTGCAGTCTCTAAAGACTGCCAACCATAGTTCTATTTGCGACTCCAGCTACTCACTGCTGGGCCTATGACTATTTCTGGTTATGCGTGGGGGCATATAGTAGCGTCTGGTCCTGGGCCGCAGTGGCCCGAACATCCGCGTGGTTGATACTCACCCACGACCCCGTGAAACCGTGCTCAAAGACATAACAGTGACATCAGCGACGAGTAACGCTCAGTGCTTCACTTCAGGAGGCCTCTGGACTTCTTGCCTTAAGTCGTCGCTGGTTGTTTCATCCTTTCGCTCTTGAACTTTGTTTCGCTTTTCCACACTGCCAGGGTGATAGCTGACAACTGTCTGGCGATGGTCAGTCGCGCCAAACTCGCATCCATCCCCTGGGTCAGTCGCGTCTGATAGCCGGCCTGAAACGGGTCCCGATGACAAGCGCCCACCGCCGCATTCTTGAATACTCGTTTCAGCACGTGGTTGTGATTGCGATTCAGGCCCCGCGTAGCCCCCCGTCGCCGACTGCGGCGCAGCACCCCATTTACCACTTCATGGTCCGCAGTGCTTACCGTGACCACGGCCAAGCCCACATATGTCCAGAACTGGCGCTTGCTGCGAAAACGATGCGGCGTACTCACGATGGCTATTAACTGCGCCACGCTCACCGGTCCTAACAACGGAATAGTGATCAGATACCGATAGGCCCGCTGCCCACGTGCCGCTTTAATCATCAGCTGTCTGGCTTCCTGCCGTAACGGTTTCAAGGCGGCCAACTGTTGATACAAAAAATCCGCCCGCT
>DASXRU010000066.1:0-3339 GCA_036506395.1 Pyrinomonadaceae bacterium
GGGCCCGAACATCGCCTGGTTCAAAGACCCGGCCGGAAATATTCTGTCAGTGATTGAACAAAAGTGAACGACGAGCGCGCTCGTAAGCAGGAGTGCTTGTCAGTACCGCCCCCGGTGGGTTGGCTCGGGAGTTCTATCAGCCGCGGATTAACGCGGATTCACACGGATAGGATTTGTGACCCCAGAATTTGGAATTAATCACGTCTTCGTTTGTTCCGATCCGCACTTATCCGCGTGAATCTGCGGCTAAAAAAATTGGTGCTGTTCACGATGCAGCCTATGCACAGTCGAAGACAGTTTCTCGCCGGCTCCGCAAGTCTCTCGCTCTCGCTCGCGCTAACCCGCCTTGGGATTGGTCAGGAAAAGAAGAGAACGCGAATTATTCTTCTTGGCACAAAGGGCGGGCCGCGCGTAGGCGAGGCTGGCCGCAGCAATCCCTCGACGCTGATTCTAATCAACGATGTTCCCTACGTGGTTGATTGCGGCTATGGCACTTCCCGTCAGTTGTTGGCCGCCGGGATTTCCCTTAATAGAGTTCGTTACATCTTCATCACCCATCACCATTCCGACCACAATCTTGAGTACGGCCCGTTGTTCTATAACTCCTGGATCACCGGCTTGCCTGTGCACGTTGACGCTTATGGGCCGAGCGGCCTGCGAAAGATGACGCAGGACTTTTTCAGTTACATGAAGTTTGATATCGACACGCGCATCGTGGACGAAGGCCGGCCTGACCCGCGTAAAATGATCTTCCCTCACGAGTTCAATAAGCCCGGTCTCGTTATGCAGAACGATGACGTGAAGGTCACCACTTGTTTGGTGCGCCATCCGCCAATCAAACAGGCTTATGCGTACCGGTTCGACGCCAAAGATCGCTCAGTCGTAATCTCTGGCGATACCGCTTATGCGCCTGAGCTGGCCGAGTTTGCGAAAGGCGCGGATGTGCTGGTGCACGAAGTGATGTATCTGCCGGGTGTCGAAGCGCTGCTGCAGCGTTTGCCGAATGCGAAACGGCTGCGCGAGCACTTGATGGCAGCGCATACCCTGCCGGAGGATGTGGGCAGAATCGCTGAGCGGGCGGGAGTCAAGACTCTGGTGCTTTCTCATTTTGTTCCCGGCGATGATCCATCCATCACCGATGAACAATGGGCCGAAGGTGTGCGCAAATATTTCAAAGGGCGCGTTATTGTCGGCAAAGATCTTCTGGAAATCTAACCTTAGAACATGTCCGCAGATTACCAGGGAACATATCAGATCCTCCACCCATTTTTATCTACAAAACTGCACTTATTGGATGTTTTTCCATCTGTGTAATCTGCGTAATCTGTGGATAAGAGCTAACCGCCCACCCGCTCTAGCGTGGACGGAGGTTCCCGTCTATAATGCCGCCCCAATCCTAATATCAGTCTCGGAGGTAGCGATATGAAGTTGCTTGTCGCCTCTCTCTTTCTTGTCACGAGCGTTACGCTGCTGGCCGCGATCGCTCCAGCCCAAACCAAGCACCGAAGGAGCGCAGCCGTAAAGCCGCCTGCGACTGCAAAAGCCGGCGCCACCTTAAAAATATGCCAGGGCTTGCCCATTCCCGCCGGCTACATCATCACTGGCTACATGACGCAGGGAGCCTGCCCCCATGGCGCATACATCATCAAAAAACTGGACGCAGATTCCGAGAGTTCGATAGCCGCGAACGAACGAGATTCTGAGTCCGAAAGTTTCGTACGGCCTAACAACAAACCGAACACCGAGTCTGAAAGTTCGCTAGCGGCGAACAAAAAACGGGGTAACGAACCTCGGAAATCGGTAGCGTCGAAACGCGGCGTGCGACAGCCGGCGGGAACATCGACGTCAGCTTCGCGCCCGCGCCGGGTTGGCACAGATCAACCGAATACCGATTTTGCTTCCCTGAGCGGCACGGAGACTACGCTAGCGCCGACCCGGCCTACATTGCAGGGCATGACGCCGCTGGGCGCGCCGGTGAATGCTGCTGCCAACGCCGTTCCCGATCCGGGCCCGGAAGAGGTGGGCGAAGGCGAGGTCATACGCGTCAATACCGCGCTCGTCTCAGTGCCGGTGAGTGTCCTGGATCGCCAGGGCCGATTCGTCTCAAACCTCAAGCGAGAAGACTTCAGCGTCTTCGAGAACGGCATCGAGCAGCCAATCGCTTATTTCGAACCCGCAGAAAAGCCTTTCACGGTAGCGCTCATCCTGGACACCTCGCCTTCTACGCATTTCCACCTGTGGGAGATCAAAGAAGCGGCCATCGCTTTTGCATCACAACTGCGTCCGCAGGATCGTGTGCTGGTCGTAAGTTTCAACGAGCAGGTGCTTCTTCTGACTGAGGCGACAAACGATCTCAACGTTGTCAGCTCAGTCATTCAACTTAACGCTAACACCGGCAATGCCACGCGTCTCTACGACGCAGTTGACCTGGTGATTAAAGAGCGTCTGAACAAAATAAAGGGCCGGAAAGCCATCGTGCTATTCACGGACGGCGTGGACACGGCCAGCTACCTTGCGACGGAGGAGAGCACCCTGCGCGAGGCCGAAGAGCTGGACGCGCTCATCTACCCGATTCAGTACGACACCAGCGATTACATGCGCGCCATGCAAAATGCCGGTAGCGTTACCATCGTGACCAGCAGCAGTAACTGGCCCTTTGGCAGAAGCACTTCGCAAACAGTCTATGGCGGCCAGGCGAATGGCGGCGCGCCCATGCCGGGCACGACCAAGGCCGACTATGAGCGAGCGGATAGATACCTCCATGAGCTGGCAGAGAAGACTGGTGGGCGTCTCAACCAGGCCAACGACACGTCGCAATTAGCGCAAGCGTTCACCAGGATTGCCGAGGAGCTGCGTCGCCAGTACAGCCTTGGCTACTATCCTGGAGCCTCCGCTGACCAGAGCGGCGAGCGCCGCCAGATCAAAGTGAAGGTGCATCAGCCTAATCTTGCCGTTCGGGCGCGAGATAGTTACATGCGAAGTTCTGCGGCGAGCCCGGCGCAATAGCGATGTGAAGACAAGAAGATTTTCCATTTGTCATTTGTCATTTCTCATTTTTATTTATTTGCCGAGCTGACCAGTTAACACGACGGGGTTACTTCGCAACGAATGAGAAATATGACAAATGAGAAACGACAAACGACAAACGACAAACGACAAATGACAAATGGAAAATTTCCCGGTTCTTCATGTTGAGAGGCCATGATCGAAGACGTACGCTCGGAATCTGCGGATAGTCATTCCTTAACCAAAGAAGCGCGCTCCTCCCGAAACCAATGACAAATGAGAAATGACCAATGACAAATGGAAAATTTCCTGGTTCTTCAAGTTGAGAGATCA
>DASXRU010000067.1:0-9850 GCA_036506395.1 Pyrinomonadaceae bacterium
ACGCGGAGTGGAGCGGCTGGACCCCAACCGATCTGATCTTTCCTTTTTTCCTTTTCATAGTTGGCGTCGCTATCCCCCTGGCATTCGCGCGCCGCATTGAAAGTGGCGGTTCCCGGCGCGATCTTTTTCTGAAGGTAATCAAGCGTACCTTAATTATCTTCGCTCTGGGCCTGTTTCTGAATGGATTTCCTTACTATCATCTGGCCGCGTTGCGCATCCCCGGGGTGCTGCAACGCATCGCCGTCTGCTACTTCTTCGCCTCAGTTATCTTTTTGACCACTCGCGCGCGGACTCAGGCCATTATTCTCCTGGCATTGCTGGTCGTCTATTGGTTATTGATGACGCGGGTGCCGGTGCCCGGGTTCGGCGCGGGCGATTTGAGCAAGGAGGGGAATCTGGCTGCGTATATCGACCGCAACGTCTTTGGCGCCCACGTTTGGGCGCAAGCGAAAGTTTACGATCCGGAAGGAATACTGAGCACGATGGGAGCACTGGCGACGACGTTGTTGGGTGTGTTGACGGGCCAGCGTTTGCGAGGCGCCACCAGGACCCCAATGGAAAAGGTCGCCGGTATGTTCGTCGCCGGCGCGGGCTGCATAATCGCCGGTTGGGCATGGAATGCCTGGTTTCCCATTAACAAAGCGCTATGGACCAGTTCCTACGTGCTATTTACCGGCGGCATCGCGCTACAGTTTCTCGCGCTTTGCTATTGGCTGATAGACATTAAGGGCTATCGCGCCTGGACGAAGCCGTTCGTCATTTTCGGCGTAAACGCTATCGCGCTTTTTGTGGGCTCAGGAATCATGGCGCGTTTGCTGACGCTGGTGAAGGTTCCGCGCGCCGATGGCTCGCGAGTGGCGCTACAGACTTTTCTTCACGGCACTCTCTTCGCCTCCTGGGCCTCGCCAATCAACGCTTCGCTCTTATTCGCCATTGCGTTCATTCTGGTGTGGCTTTTCTTGATGTGGCTACTCTATCGAAAGAAGATTTACATCAAGATCTAATAGAACCGCTGGCAAGCGAGTGTGGCAGTAGCCCGACCGTAGGGAGGGCGTTATCAAAAGCGTTGACCAGTCAACGCACTTCAAAGGAGAACCAACATGCCGACGTACATTACCATGCTCAAGTGGACGCCCAATGGAATTCAGAATATTAAGGGCAGTCCCGGCCGGCTCGACCAGGCCAGGACACAGTTCGCCTCAATGGGAATCACCTTAAAGGATGTCTACTTGACGATGGGCCGCCAGGATCTGATCTGCGTGCTCGAAGCGCCGGACAACGAAACAGTAGCGAAAGCGGTTCTTGGGCTGGCTGCGGCGGGCTCCGTCACCAGCGAGACACAAGCGGCTTTTACGGAAAACGAGTATCGAAGCATCATCGGTTCATTGTGACAAGATCAGCCACAGATTGGCGCAGATAAACACGGATAATGTTGGGAGATTACCGCTTTTCTATCAGTGCAAATCCGTGCTCATCTGTGGCTTTGATACCCGGGTCCACGTAACGCGCGTCCAGCCAAAGCAGCGGTGTGCTTGCCGTTGTCAACTTCGATCTGGCCATTAACGATAACGTAGTTGATGCCGACGGGGTACTGATTCGGCGCGTCAAACGTTGCGCGATCCTGAACTGTCTGCGGATCGAAGATGGTGATGTCGGCAAACATTCCCTCTCGCAAGAGGCCGCGGTCGTGTAGCCCCACTTTTGCTGCCGAGAGCCCGGTCATCTTGTGCACGGCCTGCTCCAAAGTCAGCAAATGCTCGTCTCGGACATAACGCGAGAGGATTCGCGGGTAGCTGCCCCAGCCGCGGGGGTGAGATTTGGAACCGGAAAGCGGTCCATCGGTGGCGCGGGCGCCGCTGTCGGTGCAGATGCTGACAAACGGCGAGCGCAGCGCGGCGCGCACGTCGTCTTCGGACATCATGAAATAGATAGCCCCGGTTTGCCCGTGGTCAGCGATAACCAGATCGAATAGCGCATCAAGCGGATCCTTGTTTTGCATCGCCGCAATTTCTGAAAGGCGCTTACCCTGCAAACTTTCCAGATCGCGATTGACCACGGAGCCAACCAGCACGCCATTCGCTCCGCCGCTGCCGAGATAAATGTTCTCCCACTCTTTGGAGTCGGTCGTTATCTCTTTTTTCAGCCGTTCGCGAATCTGCTGATCCCGCAGGCGCGCCACCATCTTGTCGTTGCCGCCTTCCTGCACCCATGGTGGCAGGCATGCGCTCAGCGCAGTACTAGCCGCGATGTACGGATAGACGTTGGCGGAAATCTTCAGTCCAGTGGCGCGCGCGGCTTCGATGCGCCGCAAGACTTCGGGCATTCGTCCCCAGTTCCTTTTGTACGCAGTCTTCAGGTGCCAGATTTCCGTCGGGATTTGCGCGCGGCGAGCTATCTCGAAAACTTCGCTGAGGGATTCATCAAGTGCGTTGGCTTCACTTCGCTGATGAGTGGCATAAATACCACCATACTGATGGGCAACTTTCGCCAGTTCGACAATCTCATCTGTCCGCGCAAAGCGCGCGGGTACGTATTGCAATGAAGTCGACACGCCGAGGGCGCCGTCCTTCATCGCCTCGGCCACCAGAGTTTTCATCTGCTCCAGTTCAACGGCAGAGGGCGGGCGGTTATCAAAGCCGACAACATACTCTCGCACCTGTGTAGCGCCAACGAAAGTCCCCAGGTTCAGACCTATCCCTTGTTTTTCCAGCCGGCGAAAGTATTGATCCAGCGTGCGCCAGTCCACGTCGAGGTTATAGCGGCGATTGAAGGCCTCGCTCTCCTTAATCAAACGCTCGTTGGTGGGGGCGATGGATTCACCTTCACCGGTGATTTCGGTGGTGACACCCATCATTACCTTGCTCATCGCCCGGCGGTCGATCAACAGATTGGTTTCCGATTGGCCCAGCATGTCTATGAAGCCGGGCGCGACTACCTTACCGCGGGCATCGATGATTCGTTTCGCCGGCGCGTGAGCGAGATTGCCTATACGAACAATGCGGTCGCCTTTGATGGCTACATCCGCACGGTAGCCCGTTTGCCCCGAGCCATCGATGACGCGTCCGTTTCGGATTACGATGTCGTAGTCCGGCGCTAACGTCGTGTTCGTAGATGGCGAAAGCATCATTGAGTGCACAATGGTCAGAACAAGTATGGCAGAAAGCTTCATGGCGTCTCCATCAGTTCTCAGGTAATGTGGAAAGAAGTTGCGCGCGGATTATAATCACAAATACAAGCTGTAAGGATAGGGTTCACTGAATACCAATGCCTGAAGCCATCAAAGAAAGAAAAGCTGTGACCGTTGGCGAGATAGCTCGGATTGTGGGCGGAGAACTTTCGGGCAACGAAGCCATCGCCATCACCGATGTGACGCACGACTCGCGGGAGGCCCGGGAAGGCAGTCTCTTCGCCGCCGTGCGCGGCGCATTGACTGATGCCCATGCATTCATTCCGCAGGTGATGGCACAAGGAGCAGCCGGCGTGATCTCGGAGTCGGAACCGCCACCGGAATGGGGTGCGCGCGCAGACCCGCAGTCAGGAGGGGGGCCTGCCCCCGCTTCCTGGGTTCAGGTGGGAAACGTGCGACGTGGTATGGCCCTCGCCGCGGCGGAAGTTCATCATCATCCTTCGCGCGAACTACAGCTGGTCGGCATCACCGGCACAAATGGCAAGACAACCACTGCCTACCTGATTGCTTCAATCCCGGAAGCCGCGGGCGAACCTGTGGCCATGACTGGAACCGTCGAATATCGCATCGGAGCGACGCGATTCAAGGCAGGCCGCACCACTCCAGAGGCGACCGACATGCAGCGCTTGCTGCGACGGGCGGTGGATTCAGGTTGCAGGACAGCAGTCATGGAGGCCTCGTCGCAGGCGATGGACTTTCATCGTTGCGATGCGCTGGAGTATTCGGTTGCGGTCTTCACCAACCTGACTCGCGACCATCTTGACTATCACAAGACGATGGAAAATTACTGGTTTGCGAAGCGCCGCTTGTTTGACGGCCGTCTTGGTTCGCGACCGCGAACCTCCGTCATCAATGTAGACGATCCACGCGGCGTCGAACTGTCTGAAGAGCTTGAACGTGAAGGCTTGCGAGTCGTTCGTTATGCCGTTAAGTCTGAAGCAGACGTGACAGCGCGCGATCCTGAGTTTTCGCTGGACGGCATGCGCTTTCGTTTGGTAACCCCTGCGGGCGAGCGCGATTTTCATTCGCCTCTGGTAGGACCGCCGCACATCTACAATACCCTCGCCGCGGTGGCGAGCGGACTGGCATTGGGTTATGACATCGATGTCATCAGTAGCGCGTTGGAGAAATGCGCCGGCGCGCCGGGACGCTTTGAACGAGTGATTCACGATGGCAACTTCGCGGTTGTCGTTGATTACGCGCACAGCGATGATGCCCTCTTGAATGTCCTGCGGACCGCCCGAGAGGTGACGAAAGGAAAAATTATTACGGTGTTCGGTTGTGGCGGCGATCGCGATCATTCAAAACGGGCCCCGATGGGCGAGGCGGCAGCAAGCCTGAGTGATGTCGTAATACTTACTTCAGACAATCCGCGCACAGAAGATCCCGAAAAGATCCTTGCGGACGCCGAAGCCGGAATTCAGAAGGTCGGCCGGCCCTATGAAAAGATTTCCGATCGACGCAAGGCAATTCATCAGGCCATCGCCGCTGCCCGCGACGGCGACCTGGTATTGATTGCCGGCAAGGGTCACGAGGATTACCAGATCATCGGTCGCGAAGTTTTTCATTTCGACGACAGGGAAGTGGCCCGCGAAGCACTGGCCGCCCGGAAATTGTAGCGTCATGATCTGCAAACTTAGATGACGCCGATGTTCGATGCTAGAATTCCTGCGCTACGAACTAAACAAGTGAATGCGAGTCGAATCAATTGCAAGAGATAGAAGAACTTCTGCGGGCCTACCGGCAAAATGAAATCGACACTCGCGAGGCAGCGCGCCGGATCAGAAATCTTCATTACGAAGACATTGGTTACGCGCGGGTTGACCATGCGCGCGTGACGCGGCAGGGATTTCCTGAGGTGGTCTTTGGCGCGGGCAAGACACGAGCGCAAGTCGTTGGCATCGTTGAAAGTCTGATCCAGCGCACGCCAAATGTGCTGGTTACGCATACCGACGCCGACACCTTCGGCGAAGTGCGAAACGTCGTCACCGAAGCCGAGTGGCATGAAGTGGCCCGCGTGATTCGAATCAGGAGAGACAAAACTGAGCGCGGCGTCGGCGAGATTTCCGTAGTGACCGCTGGTACAAGCGATATCCCGGTGGCTGAGGAAGCCGCATTGACTGCCGAAACAATGGGCAATCGCGTGCAGCGTATCTGGGATGTCGGTGTTGCCGGCATCCACCGCGTATTGGCAGAGCGATCTTTGCTGCAAAGAGCGCGGGTCTGCATCGTCGTCGCGGGAATGGAGGGCGCGTTGCCTTCCGTAGTAGGCGGACTTGTTAATGTGCCGGTTGTAGCTGTTCCTACCAGTGTGGGCTACGGCGCATCGTTCGGTGGCGTCGCGGCGCTGCTAGGCATGCTGAACTCATGCGCGTCGAATGTGACAGTCGTAAATATTGACAACGGCTTTGGGGCCGGATTTGTTGCCAGCCTGATCAATAGGCAATGGATGCCTTCTGAAGATCAAAGGGAAACAGGAGGTCTTTGAGTTCAAGCCACGAAGAGAACCCTGTAGAATCAATCAAGCGAAGCTAAGCCGGCTTATTAGTGATTGCGACGGCCGAAAGTTCCTCCAAGCTTGCCACTAAAACTTTTCATCAAGCGAGAACACAGTAAGTGGAGCGCGACGCGCGTGGCCATCGGCTTGTTTCTGCTTTGCACTCTCGCCTCCAGTCAAATCAGTTGCCTGGGTCCAAAGCGCACGCCGGCGCTGGATCGTATCTTTGCCCAGGCGCGCGAGCGCAAGGGCAAGCGTCCGATTATCGTGATCCCGGGTATCCTGGGTTCCGAGCTTGTCGATGAAAAGAGTGGTGAAGTGGCGTGGCCTTCCGCAGTGGGGTCACTGGCTGCCAGTCTTACCTTGCCGCTGTCCCCGAATCTGGCGGCGAATCGCGACAATCTTTATCCGAGAAGAATCATCTCGAGTGTGAAATTAGCCCGCCTTGTGCCCGAGGTTTACGTCTATCGCGGCTTGCTTGATGCTCTGAAGCAGTATGGAGGCTATGCGGAAGGCGACTGGAACAATCCGCCACCTGAGGGCGATCGGGACACATTTTATGTCTTCGCCTACGACTGGCGCCGGGACAACGTGGAGTCTGCTCGCGAGCTGGTGCAACGACTGGAAAGTCTGAAGCGCAAACTCAACCGGCCTGATCTTAAGTTCAACATTGTGGCGCACTCGATGGGTGGCCTTATCGCCCGATACGCGGCAATGTATGGCGATACAGATTTGCCTGCCGATTCACTTGCCCCTTCACCCACTTGGGCGGGCGCCGCGCACATCAATCGCATCGTTATGTTTGGGGTGCCGAACGAAGGCTCCGCAGACGCCTTTGCCACTATCCTGCGGGGATATTCGCTAACGGAGGGATTACGGCCGCAGATAAGACTCTTCAACACCTTTTCGAAGGAGGTCGCGTTTAGCTCGCCCTCGGTGTTTCAACTCATGCCGCACGCAGCAGCCTCGCGTTTTCTTGATGAGAATTTTAAGCCCCTTCCGTTGGACCTGTATGATGTCGCGACGTGGAAACTCTATGGCTGGACGCCGGCTGATACTGGTTCGCAGAAGGAGGTAGGAGGCGGCGATGGGGAGCTGGTGTCAGGCGGCAGGAACCCGCAGAATAGGGACGAGTACCTCGCGGCTGTGCTGCAGCGGGCGAAAAGATTCCATGAAGCTCTTGATGCGCCTGCGACATCGGACGCGCCGGTGGCATTACTCTCGTTCGGCGGCGACTGTGAAGACACGCTCGAGGCGCCGTTGATTCTGCGCGATTCAAAGAAGGGCCGTTGGATAACGTTGACCACGCCGCGCAGTTTTCGCACATCCGATGGCCGTCGCGTATCGAAGAGCGCAGCCATCGCCGCTATGTACGTCCCGGGCGACGGCCGCGTAACTCGCCGCTCTTTACTCGCCGAAGATCTCCAGAGCGAGCGTCGCGCCGGATCGCTTTTCAACGCCGGCCTGCCAATCGCTTATTCAGTCTTTGGTTGCGACCTTCACGGCAATCTGCAAAACAATGCCATTCTGCAGGACAACGCCCTGACGGCGCTGATCAGTGAAGTGGTCCGTTAATCGACTTCATAGGTGGCGACGCTGGTGGGGGTCTCGAAGCAGCGCACCTTGTAGATCTGAACGCGACCATCATTGACTCGCGAAGAGACGCGTTCGAGCACGTACTTTGCCAGGTTCTCCGCCGAGGGTTGAAGCTCATCAAAGGGCGACAGCTCATTAATGTTGCGGTGGTCCAGGTAGGTCACTACTTCGTCGGCGGCGGATTTCAGTTCCACAAAATCAACCAGCAATCCAATGTTGTCCAGCTCGCGGCCGCGCGCGTAAATCTCTACGCGGTAGTTGTGGCCGTGCAGGTTTTCGCACTTTCCTTTATAGCCGCGCAGTTGATGCGCGCTGGAGAAGTTGCGCTCGATCATTACTTCGAATTGTCCCGGCATAATCGTTAGTAGGAAGTCTAGAGTTCAAAGTGCAAAGTCGCAAGTCGAAGGCCATCTAAGCGGGACGTTAATTAACGGTGTTTAGAGTACCGACTTTAGTCGGGCTGTTCTATCGATAAAAACCCGACTAAAGTCGGTACTCTGAACGCCGCCCAGCGAATCTCTTAGAGTTCAGATCCCCGCCAATTGTGCCGAGGCCCTAACTTCAAATACGCGCGCCAGCTCATCAATTTCCGACGTAATGCGGCATGGCGGCAGGCTCTGCAAAAACATTTGACCGTACATTTTTGTGCGGAGGCGCGGGTCGAGAACCGCCAGCACGCCTGTATCGGTAGTACTGCGAATCAGACGCCCGAGTCCCTGCTTCAGAGTGATGATGGCCTGCGGCACGCTGTATTCGTAAAAACTCGATCCGCCATGATCCTCGATGTAACGTTGCCGCGCAGCAACTACCGGGTCGGTAGGCACGGCGAAGGGCAGTTTATCGATAATGACGCATGACAGCTGTTCACCGCGGACATCGACACCCTGCCAAAAACTTGAAGTCGCAAACAGCACCGAGTTCGGCGTCTCGCGAAACTTCCTCAGCAGCGCACCCTTCGACGCACTGCCCTGAAGGAAGCACGGGTAGTCCAGCTCCGGCATTGCCCGCTCATAAAGCGCATTCATTCCGGCGAAGCTCGTAGCCAGTACAAAGGCGCGGCCGGCGGTCGCGTTAATGATCTTCACAACTTCCGCGGCAGCTGCGTCTGCCCATTGCGGCGAGCGTGGGTCAGGCATGCCCCGCGGCAGATAAAGCACGGCCTGGCTTTCGTAATCGAAGATTGACTCCGCAATCAGATCGGAAGCATCAGGCAGCCCCAATCGCCCGCGAATAAAATTGAAGTTGCCGGCGCTTGAAAGGGTTGCGGAAGTCAGCACCACAGTAGGGATTGTATCGAACAGTTTGTCCTGTAATAACCCGGAGACATCAATCGGCGATGCGCGCAAGAAAACTCCGCGGCCGCGCCGTTCCAGCCAATAGACGAATTTCTTATCGCCTCCGGTGACGATGAAGGTCAGGTCAAAACGAACTTGCCGAATGCGCCGCACCAGATTTTCAACTTCAGCCGGCGGGGCGTTAAGCGCGTCAAGGATTGTTTCCATGCGCTCGAGCGAGCCATCCAGCGCCAGGTAAGCGTCGCCGAGTCGAGTTGATGACAGGGTACCCTCCATATTCCTGACCGCGAAGGTATCCGGCGTCAGCGCAAATCGTCCTTCGTCACCACGGCCTTCGCGAAATCCCATCCAGAAGATATCGGCAAAGCGGGTCACGCGCGCGGCGGCCTTCGTCAGCTCGCGGACGGTTTCGGCCTTTTCAATCTGGAGGAAGCCGATGTCGCGCAGCAGATCATCTATCTGGTAGTTCGAGACCTGGGTGCCGAAATACTCCGAGGCTACGTCTTCGATCATGTGCGCTTCGTCGAGTATTACCGCCGTATAGTCAGGCAGCACCTGGCCGTACATCCCATTGCGCAGGGCCAGATCGGCAAAGAACAGATGATGGTTCACGACGACGATGTCTGCGTCCACGGCCCGGCGGCGCATGCGCGTGATGAAGCAGGGTTCAAAGTCGGGACACTTCTGACCCAGACACGTTTCCGCGCGCGCATCGATATGCCGCCAGAACCGCAGGTTCTCGGGCAACGTTGCCAGTTCCGCGCGATCGCCGGTTTCTGTCTGCCGCACCCAGCGCGAGACTTCTTCGAAGTGATCGATCTCCTCGAAGCCGTCCAGAATCGGCATGCCCTCGGCCCGGGCAATTCGGTCCAGACAAGCGTAATTGTTCCGGCCCTTCATGCATGCGGCGGTAAATGGTGTTGGCAGCACGCTCTGGAGGAATGGAATGTCTTTCTCCATCAACTGCTCCTGCAAGTTCTTTGTGCCGGTGGATATGACCACGCGACCGCCACCGGCCAGCGCAGAGGCCACAGCCGGCACAAGATAGGCCAGAGTTTTGCCGGTGCCCGTGCCGGCTTCGACAATGAGGTGATGCTTTCCTTCGAACGCGCGCAGCACCGCCTGGGCCATCTCGATTTGCCCGGGGCGATGTTCGTATTCAGGATGGGCCTGGGCGATCAGGCCATCGCGGCCGAAGATTTGTTGCATTAGAATCTAACGTCCAGCCGCGTTCACGCGGCTTGCCCGCAGGGTTAATAGCCCAGCGCTTTTTAG
>DASXRU010000068.1:0-10053 GCA_036506395.1 Pyrinomonadaceae bacterium
CCTCGGCGTTTGTGAGGGTCGTCCCAATCTGATCTTCGGTTAGTCGGCGGTTGTGCTCGGATACGAAAAAGCAACGAGTGGCGCCGATGAAGACGCCGCGTCTATACGGGCGAGATTCGTCGGGTGGCCAAAAATGATCGGCAGCCTTCTGGCTTATCAATACATAAGGTATTCTAAGTTTTTGACAGAGGTAGCCGAAATGTAATCCGTCGTGGTTGTCTCCCTGTGAGACTACTACGAAGTTGGGGCGGTGGACCACAAGGTGCGATGCGAGCACCAGCAGGTTAAGGCGCGTAATGAGTGGTTGCAGGTGCGGAAAGCGCTGTAGGTTGCGTACTCTGCAGGATAACGATTTGAGTCGTTGAATTCTGGGGTGCGTTTCGTCCAGCGCAGTCTTGAAAACTGATATACGGTGACCGCTTGCTGCCAAGACATGCGCTGCGCCCTACCACAGCTCTTCACTTCGGCCCCAAAGAGCTGCGCAGCCGCTGACCACAGTGAAGCGGCGCGCGGAAGCTTAAGTTCTGAGTCGCTTCTCATATCTTGCTGTTGCGCGGCCTAACCGATGCGAAAACGGCACGAAGAAAACTGCTCTTGAAATCGCGCGCCATTAGAAATTTCCCCGAGGCTGGACGACGGTGGCGCGTCGTCTCCCGAACCGTTCGAGCCGCAGACTGGTGGCAGTTCAAGCTTCCGCCCGCGTTCGCCACTGCGTATGCGACTGCTTTCCTCTTAAGAATTTCGATCTTCTCTTTGTGGCCGCGGCTACTCCTCTTGCTCGTCGCCCTGGCCGCGTGCGCGGCCTATGTCAGTGTAATCAACGACCTCACCGACTTTAAAGAGGATCAGGCAAGTGGTAAAGCGAACCGTCTCATTGGGAAATCCTGGGCGCTCGCCGCAACGGTCTTAGCCTGTTGCATCATGTTGGGCGTCGCCGTGGCGATTCTCTGGCGCGCCGAACCTCTACTTTTATCGCTCTACCTGGCGTCATGGGCGGCATTCACGCTTTACTCTTTGCCTCCAGTCAGACTGAAAGGCCGCGGTCTCTTCGGCGTGCTTGCCGACGCTTCCGGGGCGCACCTGTTCCCGGCCCTCTTGGGGGCTGCCCTCGTGTATCACAGTCGTGGGGAGGCGGATACGGCTTGGCTCGCTGCGGTGGCCGTATGGTCATTGAGCTTAGGCCTACGCGGCATACTGTGGCACCAGCTTAGCGACCTGCATAACGATGAGAAGGTTGGCCTCAGCACTTTTGCGCGGCGCCACAAAACGGCATGGCTCCACGGGCTCGGAAACTTCGTCATCTTTCCGGCAGAGGTGGTGGCGTTCTGCTTCATGCTCTGCTACGCAGGCAGTCGCGTCGCCATTGTCCTCCTCTGCTATTACGCCCTGCTCACGTTCTTGCGGAAACGACTCTGGGGCGTCAACCTCGTTGTCGCCATCCCGATGCCGAGGTCATACATCATAATGCAGGAATACTACGAAGTCTTTTTCCCGATCGCGTTCTTACTTTCCTCTTCGCTCAGATTTCCTCGTGACGCGCTCATGATAGTGCCCCACCTACTCATTTTCCCGAGGCGCGCGGCCGAGTCGTCGAAAGACGCGAAGGTTTTCATAGACGCCGCCGTCAAGCGTATGGTCGGGCGCGTCAGGTTCTGGTGATCGCCGCTGTGAAAAAGTCATGAAGCGGGACACTCACGAGCGCGCCAGGCGATAGTGCAATAGGACCTCGAGGCAGAAGCCGGTGACCAACTCTTCCGAGCTCCAGCCGTAGAGCTTTTTCGGCCCGCTGTAGAGCGCCGCCCGCAGCCACGAGCCGTCTGCGGTTTGTTCGGAGAGAAGAAAACGAATCGCGCGCGTGTTTCGATCCGGGTATCATTCGTGCGTGACGTATGTACGGTTGAAATAACGAGTCAGCGCCTCCACGGCGAACACCGTCGTCAACGCCTCGGATCCCCACCAAGGCGGCTTCGGTTGAGAATCAAGTCGCCTGTGACCCATGTGATAGAAGCCGACGCGTGGCCAGGCTCCTGACGGAAGCTGCGCCTCGAGCAGGGGCCCGACATCGGGCACGCGATTCCACAGCAGCAACGTCGATGCCGCAACCGCGAGCTCTAGTGAGTTGACAGGCGCCGTGGCCTCGATACGCGGCACGATCATCTCCCCCGCCTCTGGCGCGATCTCGTGAAGTGCCTGCGAAAAAAAATACCAGACAGTGAAGCGACTCCCGTACCAAATGGTAGACATCATTTCGCGATTGGCGCGCAGGACCGCAAGCATGTGCTCAATCGCCGGTCGAGTCTCTTCGCAAATGCCGAGATAGATGACGGCATTCGCGTTGACCACTGCATCGACATCACGCGGTTTCGCCACGTACTTGAAGAAGCGATAGGTCATGAGTGGATGGCGCCACCACCGCACGATCCAGGTTCGAAAGAGACCACTGCGCTCGCGGTGGGCCAGGAGGAGGGCGCGGTTGTTCGGGAACCGTCGTCCGGCGGCCGCGAGCGCTGCTGATGCGATCGACGTATCGTCGACATCAAGTGGCGTGTAGTAATGCCCTGGTTTTTCGCTCGACGGGTGACGCCACAGACCATCGGGCTCCATTTCGCGCAGGAGGAAATCGAGCGCGTGAGATCGGACCCGTGCGGCGGATGGTGTGATCGACAACGCTCGCGCCGCGAGCGCCGCGGGAAATACAACCGGCTCACGAACGCAGTCACCGCTCATTTCAGGAGTCGGCGATATCTCGATCGGAATCTCGCCGCTCGGGAGTTGCACCGACTCGAGATAGGCAACACCCTTTTCAATGGCGCGACGGAGTGCGGACGGTTCGCTCATCGGTAGCGTGCGCGCAAGTTCAGCAGAAAGCGCAGCGCCTTTCTCAGAACGTCCATAGTGGCCTTGTCGTCGAAGCCAAGCCAGTAAGCAATAAGCGCGGCGGGAAATGGTGAACTGTCAAACACACAGTCATATTGCAGATTGACGTCGGGCGACACACAGACCTTGAATTCGCCCGACTGCAATTGACTGCGCCGGAGAAACTCGAGACCGCGCCCCATGCCCGCATCGAGACCGTTCGCGCTCGTTCCTTCACTTCCGCTCGGCATCGAACATCATTATGGCGAAAACCGGATCAATAATCATCAAATCTTGACAGCGCAAAATATGCGGCATCAGAGTCGCGGTGTTCTTGGACCATTAGCACTTAAGGAATGCCGATTCATAGCCAGACGAAATCACAGGCGCTTGCGCGCGCGGATTATGCGACAGCGAATCGAACAAGCGCGCCAAGTTGTTAGTTATCCGTGGTTCGAAATGTTTTGGATCGATCCTGTACAGCCCAGTCGTCGTCAGCAAGTCAAGAACTTGCTGCGGGAGAAACGGCAGGAGTCTATAGAGCTTGCGCGAGACCGTCGCAGCAGACCCGTGCTGTTGAGAAGCATTCTGTCGGATTCAGTCTTGACGGGACTCTCTTTGGCTTTGCTTCGGACACTGTGGTCTGGATAGACATCAGTAAGAAACGCCGCGATCACGCCTCAACTCCCGAAAGCTATTCAACTCTTGCTACTTGAATTCTGCTAAGCGACCAGCCATAATGCATGTGGCAGATTGCCACTTAGCGTCAAGGAGCGAGATAATGACATTCGCAAAGGCAAAAAAGGTGAGCACAGCAGACAAAGACAGAATGCACTTTCGTCTAAGTCCCGACATTAAGGCGCGGGTGGCTCGGGCTGCAGCCATTACCGGCCAAGGACTAACCGATTTCGCCGTCTCTGCGCTCAGCGAAAGAGCCAACGAAATTCTGGAGCAACATGATACCGTGACGCTTGATGCCGAGGACTATGGTTTCTTCCTTAGATCGCTGGATCGAAGCAGGAAACCGTCGAAGTCGTCTCGCGCTGCTGCCGCTCGCTACCGGCGAGGCCGACGGGAAGGTGTGAGACATCGCCTTGCTGGTTGAACCCATCTCCAGAAGTCACGCCCGGAAGCGTTTCGACTGTGGAGATAAAGACGTCACACGCTTTCTTCAGGAGCAGGCTCTCCAGGACCAGGAGCGGGACCTCAGCCGCACGATGGTTCTGGTCGACGAGCAAGTCGAGCCCACCCGCGTTGTTGGATATCACACTCTGTTAATGGCTCAAGTGAAACAGGAAGAAATACCCGGCAACCGCCCCCGCATCAAGCGCGCCATCCCTGTAATCCTTCTCGGGCAACTGGGCATCGATCGAGAATTTCAGGGTCGGGGCTATGGCGAGCTGATGCTGATGGACGCTCAGGCGCGGGTTGATGAAATATCAAGGAAGACGGGCGTTCGCGCGATGATGCTCGATGCCCGAAATGAAAGGCTCGCTCGTTGGTATGAAAGCTACGACTTCATTCGCTTCCCTCATCAGTTCCGCATGTTAAAGAGCATTGGCGCCATCCGCGCACTGAAACTGATCGAAAATCGTTGATGAGGAAAGCTGATTTCGCTACGCTGTAAATGGACGATGCTTAACAACAGAAAGAGACGACCGCCGCATCCTGGTGAGATTCTGCGAGAGGATGTTTTGCCGGCAGCGGGATTAACGCAGGATAAGCTCGCGCGCTTGCTTGGTGTCTCGCGACGAACTGTTAGCGAGATACTACACGAGCGGCGACGTGTAACGACCTACATGGCGCATCGTTTGGCGCGCGCGTTCGGCATGTCACCCATACAGATCGCTCCTGAATGCGCGCTGCATTGAAAGGACATCATGATCACCATTCGCTCATCAGAAGGAGGGGAGTTTGCAGCCTACCTGGCATTACCATCAGGGCCATCGGGGCCATCGGGCGGAGAAGGTCCCGGGCTAATCCTTTTGCAGGAGATTTTCGGAGTCAACCGGGACATGCGCGCCATTGCCGATTGGTATGCCGCGAGAGGGTTTGTCGTAGCCTGCCCTGATCTCTTCTGGCGACAGGAACCGGGTCTGCAACTGACCGATCAGAGCGATGAAGAGTGGCAGCGCGCCATGGAGTTGTATCAGGGACTGGACGAGGCCAAAGCCGTGGAAGATGCGGCGGCAACGCTGGCCTTTCTGCGCCAACATCAAGCCTGCACAGGGAAAGTCGGAGCGGTTGGGTTTTGTCTCGGCGGGAAACTGGCTTACCTGCTGGCGACGCGCTCTGACCCGGATTGTTCAGTCGCGTATTACGGCGTCGGCATTGAGTCCGCTCTGGCGGAAGCGGCGCGCATTAGTTGTCCGACGATGCTGCACATGGCGGGCCGGGATCAATTCTGCCCACCCTCAGCTCAGGCCCAGATTCATCAGGCGCTGGATACGCACCCGCTGATAACGCTCCACGTTTACGCGGAACAGGATCACGCTTTTGCCCGCGCCGGCGGCGCGCACTTTGACGCGCAGGCCGCTGAGCTGGCACATTTGCGAACGCTGGAATTCTTCGTCCGCCATCTCGGTGGGCCGGCCGTCACAAGCGCGCCACAGAGCTTGTCCGATCTCTGGGATGAGCACGTCAAGTGTGAATTTGCGACACGCAATACTGAGGACACGCTGGCCACGATGGTCGAAGATGCCTACGTCAATCACATTCCTGTGCTGACTGGCGGGATCGGCCACGATCAACTGCGGGAGTTTTATTCGCAACGCTTCATTCCCCAAATGCCGCCAGACACCCAGATGACTCCGGTGTCGCGCACTATTGGAGTTGAGCGTGTCGTCGACGAAATGGTTTTTGAGTTCACCCACACCATCAAGATGGACTGGATGCTGCCCGGCCTCGCGCCAACGGGCAAACATGTCAAAGTCCCGCTGGTCGTGATCGTGCATTTCCGCGACGGCAAACTAGCGCACGAACACATCTACTGGGATCAGGCTTCCGTGCTGGTCCAATTAGGACTGCTGGATGATAGTAAGTTGCCTGTGGCCGGAGTTGAGAGCGGGGAAAAAGTTCTCGATCCGCGCTTGCCCGCGAACCGTTTGATGGAGCGCGCCGATGGCCAGCGATGATCGGGGCGAAGCGGAAGCCACTGCCTCTCAAGTTCTGATCGGGCGCTTGCGGCGTGATCTGGGCACCCTGGAATCTTACGCCGCGTTGCTGGGCATCCTGATCGGGGCCGGAATCTTCACGGTGACTAGTCGCGCTTGGACGCTCACCGGGCCGAGCGTCATTCTTGGGTATGTCCTTCTCCTGCCCGTCATCCTTGCCACCTCCGTGCCTTATGCCGCGTTTCTCTCAACGCCGCTGGGCCGTGAACCGGGCGGCGAGTACTCGCACATCTCGCGGACACTCGGCGGATACCGCATCGCTTTCATCGGGACGTGGCTGAAGATCATCTCTTACATCGGTGCGTTGGCTTTTCTCGCCACCGCTCTGGCCGATTACATGATTCAGTTCGCCGGTGGTCGCCTGCAACCAGAGATACACCGCTTACCGCTGGCTCTGGGGAGTCTGATCTTTTTTTATCTGGTCCACGTCGTTGGCGTGCGCTGGTTCGGTCGCTTGCAGGTGACGATGTGCGCGCTGCTTGGGCTTTCGTTAATCGTGCTGATCGTGCCGGGCTTATTCGCAATCCGCATGGCAAACTATCAACCATTTATCACCCACGGGCTTTCAGGATTAGCGGCCAGCCTCACGCTGCTCTTCTTCTCGTATGCCGGTTTCGAGTCTCTGGCCCAGACGGCGGGCGAAGTAAAAGACAGCACCGAACGGCTGCCGCGAGTTTTCCTGAAAGGTATCACCATCACTGCTGTCATCTATGTGTTGATGTCAGTCGTCGCTTTCGGCGTCCTGCCCGGCGCGCGTTTGCAGACCAGCAACGCGCCTATGGCGGAAGTCGCCTCCGTCTATCTACCCACCGGTGCGGCGCTGTTCGTCACCTTCGGCGCGATCATGGCGGTGACGACTTCCATCAACTCGACCATGCTGGTGCCATCGCGGCTGGCAATTATTCTGGCGCGCGACGGATTGGCCCCGCCCTGGATTGGCGTGATTCATCCGCGCACCGGGACGCCGATTCGCAGTCTCACTCTAACGCTGGCAGCCGCAACTCTCCTGCTGGTTAGCGGACAAGTCTCGCTGGGGCTGAACATTGCTGTCTTTGCGTTGGTCGTCCTTTATTTTCTGCACAGCCTGACCTTCCTCCTGCTCCCGAGCCGGAATCCCCGACTCTACTCACTCATCAACATTTCGCTGTCGTCATCAGTTCAGCGGGCGGCAGCCCTGCTGTCCGTGCTGGCGATGGGCGGAATCATTGCGATTCAGGTAGTTCAGGACCTGCGAACGTTGGGGGCCCAGAGTTTCCGGCAGAGACTTGCCGGTCACTCACTTACAAGCGTGGAACTCGCCTTAGCCTGGGGCTTGATCGGAGCCATGCTCTACGCCTATGGTCGCCAGCGAGGACGTAGTGGGTTAGATTCGTTAAAAGGGTCCGATGAACTTTAGGAGTCTCTGATCAAGATTGGTGAAGAATTTGTCTTTAGCCCGCGAAGCGCGGCGATAGCATAAAGCCTGGGGTGGAGCGGAGCGGAACCCCAGGATCGGTGCCGTACGAAAGAAGAGCCCGCGAAGTGGGCGACAGCGACACATCGTGGAGTAAATCGCAGCTTATGCGCTATCGCACGCTTCGCGCGCTCGGTTCTCTTATCTTCGTCATCCTGGGGTTCCGCTCCGCTTCACCCCAGGCTTTATGCTATCGCCCACTCCGCGGGCTAAGAACATGCTAATTGCAGAGCTTGAAACTCGACGGGAGAATAGCAATGGAGATTGAAGGGAAAAGAGTCCTGGTAACTGGAGCTAATCGCGGTCTGGGTCGCGCTCTGGCACATGCGTGTCTTGAGGCGGGCGCGCGCGAGGTGTTAGCCGGCGCGCGGCAGCCGGAGAGTCTGGAAAATCTTACAGCGACCGCACAGGATGTGCGCCTCACGCCGGTGCGTCTAGATGTCACATCGGAAGATGACGTCCGGGCGGCGGCCGACCTGGGGCGGGTGGACATCCTGATTAACAATGCGGGAGTCTGCGTTTTTGGCAGCGTGCTGAACGCGCCGATGGAGGAATTGCAGCGCGAGGTCGAAGTCAATTACTTCGGCGCGCTGCTGATGGCCCGGGCCTTCGCGCCGGCGATGATTGCATATGGCGACGGGTTGATTGTCAACGTGGCCTCCATTCTCGCCAAAGTTAATCTGCCCGCGCTTGGCAATTATTGCGCGCTGAAGGCGGCGTTGCTGTCTCTGAGTCAGGGGTTGCGCGGCGATCTGGGGCGGCGCGGAGTGCGAGTAATCACCGTCCTGCCGGGAACGATTGACACAGACATGAGCCGGGCCTTTGGTGGGCCAAAGATGTCGCCGGAACAGGCGGCGGCGGAGATTATCGAGGCTATCCGCGCAGAAGGAATTGAAACTCCGATTGGCGATGCCGCCCGCGAAGTCATGGCCGGGCTGTCGTCTGATCCGCTGGCGATAGAGAGGTCTTTCGCGGAATACCGCGCTTGAGTGAAATGGCACGACCAAACATTGACCGCCGCCGAGCAGAATTCCCAACCTTAGCGTCGGGGATTCACCTCTTGAGTCATAGCCTTGGCCCGGTGCCGCGTGCGGCACGCGAATCGTTGCTCGCTTATTATGAGGCCTGGGAGCAACACACCAGCGAGGATGCCTGGGCCGCAAGCTGGTGGGAGTTGTCGCAACAGGTGGGCGACCGCATCGCGCGCATCCTGGGTGGGGCGCCGGGCTCAGTGCAGATTCAACCAAATGCCTCGATTGCGCTCGCGAGTGTCGCCTCGTGTTTTGACTTCGCAGCGACGAAGCGCAATAAGGTAGTAACGTCCGCGCTCGATTTCCCTTCGATGGAATACATCTGGGAAGCGCAGAGAGCTCTCGGCGCGAAGGTTGAGATTGTTAGCTCGCCTGACGGCATTACGGCTCCTCTGGAAAACATCCTGGCGGCCATCGACGACACGACGAGTCTGGTGGCGATGTCACACACTTCATTTCGCAGCTCATATCGCGTCGATGCACAAGCGATCGTGACACGCGCGCATAGCCTTGGGGCGCTGGTTCTCCTTGATGTCTATCAATCGGCCGGAACGATTGAGTTGGATGCGTCTATCTGGGGCGTTGATTTCCTGATCGGTGGCACGATCAAGTGGCTCTGTGGCGGCCCGGCTTGCGGCTATCTGTACGTGCGACCCGACTTGCAAAGAGATCTGCAGCCGCGACTTACCGGCTGGGTCGCGCACGATGCGCCCTTTGACTTCGCGCATTCGCCTATGCGTTACGCCAGGTCTGTCCGCCGGTTCGCGCAGGGCACGCCAAGCATCCCCGCGCTCTATTCAGCATTGCCCGGGCTGCAAATCCTGGAAGAAGTCGGCGTCGAAACAATCGCGCGCGAATCCCGCCGCCGCACAGAATGGATGATCGAGTTTGCTCTGGAGCGGGGATGGAAAATAAACAGCCCACGCGACGTCCGCCGGCGCGGGGGTTCAGTAATGATTGATGTCGATAACGGACCGGCAATGGTAGATCGTCTCGCGCAGCGAAAAGTATTCGTTGATTGCCGCCCCGGCGTGGGTTTGCGCATCTCGCCTCACTTCTTCAACACAGATGAAGAAGTAGCGGAAGCAATGACGATCCTCTCAAAACTGATTGGATGAAGAGTTCGCCCTATAGTTCGTCTCGGTAGTCTGGATGTTGGAATCAGGGGACAAGGCAAAAAAAAAGATTTTCCATCTGTCATTTGTCATTTCTCATTTTTCATTTAGGAATTCGAGTTGGAGGTTGCACTTCAAGTTGAATTCACCATTTCGCTACCTCGGTGCACCGAGCACAGAGCACTGAAAAAGAGCGCGGTACCTCGGACTGCAATGACAAATGAGAAATGACAAATGACAAATGGAAAATCGTCTTGTCTTCCTAATGTTGCATACTAAACATCATACCTCACACTCGGGCTTCCCGCCGGATAGAAAACACCCAGCAGTCGCAGCTCATCATCACCGATATTCTCAAGGCAGTGAACCTGACCTTTGGGTAAGTAGATGCAAGAGCCAGCGGCAATGGGCGTATGAGTTTCCCC
>DASXRU010000069.1:0-14852 GCA_036506395.1 Pyrinomonadaceae bacterium
GGCGAACCCTTCGACATTTACACTCCGCCGATTCTCGCCAGCAACGGGCTGGTACACCAACAGATGATGCGAGTGCTGACGGTCTAACCACTCGTTCGTCGCTGCCCTGCTATGGCAGACGCATGCGGACCGGAGCCTGCCCGCTCGGGCTTAGTTTGAAATTAGCTTTTGTTGTTTCTCCGGCGCGGACTGTCGCCGGCCCCCTGGCTTTGCGCGAAACCCAGTTTGCTGACAGTGAGCTGGTAGCTGCCGGCTGCCAGATTGGTGATCGCAAATCTCCCCGCCTGATCTGTCAGAACAACGCCACGCTGACCGACAAGAGAAACAGTTGCGCGGGGATGGGCTTGCCTGTCCTGGTGTCAATGACCAGGCCTGCAAGCTGGCCTCTTCTGAGTTCGATCCCGCCGATTATGGTTTGTGGTCTCCTGATCTCACTGCTGCCGCTTTCACGGGTCTCGCGGCGGTCCGATCTGAGGATCGTCATCGTCTTCACCCACTGCGCAAACTCCTGCTGAACTCCTGCACCTCGAGCCTGGTTTTCGTCGCGAGTGGCGCAGGGGTGGTGCCGAGATTTGGGTTCTTAACCGGCATTGAACTCGGCGAGGCATCGGAAAATAAGATCGACAGGACGGCTAACGACAGGGCCAGGGCAGCACCATAGGGAATTCGATTCAACATCTGATTTTGCCTCCTCATCTTGATCGAATTGATAAGCCGCGTCGCCTCCGCTCACCTTCGATTCGCCGCGTGTGCGTGTGCTACGTTGCAAACTTAAAGATTCGTCACCTCGCAGGAATAGAAAGTCCACTCCATCTTCGCGCCAAAGCCGGACTTGTTCTTGGTGCCAACTCCCCTGATTTGAAATGCCTGCCACTTGTTGTCGGTTGCGTCGAGCACAAAGGCCAGGTGTTGGCCTCCGGCGACGCCGGCGATTTGAATTGGGGCAGTGCCGCTCGGCCCGGTAATGCTGAATAGCGCGCCCTCAGTTCCGCTCTGCACTGAGCAATCAATCAAGTATTTTTTGCCGGTCGCGGGCCTGAGCCAGAGCCCGAGATAACCTTCGGAGCCGAAGAGAGAGACATTGGCCGATGACGGGCCCCAGGTCGCGTAATTTTCGCCACCTTCAACCAGCGTGGGGCTGACGAAGACGAGCGCCCCTCGGTTAACAACCGAAGGATCTTTCGGAGTCAGCTTGACGAAGATGGTGCCCGGCTCTCCACCGATTAGATTCTTTAAAGTGCCCAGGCTCAGCGATACGGGCGCCGGCGGCGGTTTGCGGCCGGGCGTCGAACGGTCTCCGCCGCCGCCCTTGAAAACGGGCGCGGCGCCTGTCTTCCGGCGGTCGCCCTGTGCCAGGAGCGTGGACGGGACTGCGGCAGCCAGACAGACCAGCGCTGCGATTAACGCGAGAAGTGATCGAGATTGGCACATTGTTTATCCTCCTTCTTCATTTAATGTCGCCGTCGTGTGAAGCCTTGACGCGGACTTGTTGCAAGTTTGCGCCCCCCCAATTGCTTATGCTTCCCAGACTGACCTTAACCGCCACGCGATAGACTTTCGTGCCGCTCTTCGATGGTTGAGCGCCGAAAGGCAATCCGTAGCTCAACGCGCCTTGGCCCGGATCCGGTCTCAGAAAGCATTTCTTTGTTGGGTCATATGGTGTGGTCTCATCGATCTCGCCCCTGGCCGTCACCGAGCTTAGAAGCGTGAACTCATTCGCGTTGAAGTTTCTCGCAAAGATTCGTGTCTCCTGGTGGTATCCGAAGCACCCGTTGTAATTCGGGACCGCAAAACCGCCGGCGTAGTTCGTGCCCTTATTCATGTTTTCGCCGTTTGCTTTTTTCAGGTCAACCGCTCCGGATTCGATACTGAAGGAAGGCAGAAAACCAGGGGCAGAGGAATTGCTCGGAACCGTGATGTCCACCAGGAACAGGCCGCAATGGGCTTTATTGGGATAATCGTCTCCGGAGTAATACTTCACACCGTCGCTCGTCGCCTGAACGCCGGGCACACCCGGCCCCAGAGTGAGATTGGCATCAGCTTTGTCCACCGCGCACGGATCCAACGACTTGGGAACAATAGGTTTCTTCGCTGGTGCACGACTCTTCGAAGTTGAGCCAGAGCGATCTTTATTAGCCTGCGCGCCTGCATGAAAGACAAGCGGCGCGTTAAAACACAAAGGGACATTGACACCAATGGCAAGGCAAACAAATACGAGCCCAAACCTGCGTGCTCTCGTTAAATCGTGTCTCTGCTTCATGATTGATGCTCCTCTCTTTCACAGGCTGTTCATAACCAGGTAGTCATCACGATGATTACGAATTCATCTTCACCAGCTCCACGCGGCGGTTCTTAGCCCGGCCATCGTCGGTGCCGTTATCGGCGATTGGCTTGTTCTGTCCGTAACCCACAGCTTTGAGCCGTCGCGTTTCGATGCCCTGGTTAGTCAGCGCCGCAACGACAGATCTTGCGCGAGCGTCCGACAACTTCTGGTTGTATGCAGGTGTGCCGACATTGTCCGTGTGCCCTTCGACGGTGAGATTCAGACTCGGATTGTTTTTCAGTAGCTTCACAATCTGATCAATAATCGGCTGCGACTCCGGCTTAATGTCGGCCTTATCAAAGTCAAAGTTGATGTAGAGTGCTACGTGCCCTTTGGCGTCCAACTCCTTCTTCATTTCTTCGGCAGGCAATAGCGACGCCTTCACTTCCAGCGCTTTCTTCTCCACCACTGTCAAAAAATAGGTTCCCTTCCTGCCGTAGTGTTGAGGGATGTATCCTTCCACCCAAATCTCCATCTCCGGAGTACGGACCATGTAGACGCCCATCTCATCGCCGCTATAAACAGGCTCGCGGTGACGTGTGTCGCGAAAATCCACCTTCACGGCAACCATGTCTTCGCCCTTTCCCTCAAAAACTGTCACGCCGCCCAGACCTTTTACCAGTGACTCGTAGGTCTTGAAGACCTGATGCGCGGATGCTTCCTGGCCTTCAGCCTCGATGGTCGTGAGCCGGCCTTCAACGGGGATGATCTTCGTACCATCAAAAAACTCATACCGGTCGAAAGCTGCGTCCTTACTGCCTGACTCTCTTCGTTGATAACCCTCGATCAGACCCACATAGGGAAACCTGCCTAGTTGTGGAGTGACGACCGGCACTTTATTGATGTCGAATCCGGAAGTTGTTTCCGATGTGACTGTCTGGACGGGCGCGGCTGGCGTGGCACTCGATTCAGACTGGGCATCAGACACCGTTCGGTGGTCGATGGGCTCTTCTTTCTTCCCACATCCGCTGAAGGCAAGCCCCAGCATCAGACCGAGAACGATAGACTTCAAAACCCTGTTCATGATTCTCTCCTCCTCAACTTGGGGACGACCCACCCCCGCTTCAAAACCGTTACCAGTCAGGTTCAATGTTGTTAATTGCCGGACCAAAGTTGGTGAGTTGGAAGAGTTTGCCTTTGGAGTCTCTGAGATATATTTCTCCGCTCCCGGTTCTACGAGCGTCGAAGACCATGAAACCATTGGGCCCCCAATGCAAATGGGCTCCAAAGGCCGCAAAGTTAAGCTCGGCTGAGTAGCCCCCAAATTCCTGAAGGTTAGAGCCGTCTCCATTCATAATGAAGAGCCCGCTAACACTGCCTTTGCGGAAAAAGGCGATCTTGTTGGATGGCGCCCACGTCGGGCTGAAATCCTTGCCGCCCTCAGAAGCGCTGTAAGTGAGGCGTTTTTCACCCGAGCCATCGGCATTGATCACATATATCTGCGAGGCCCCGTCCCGTCTACTCTGGAACGCGATCTTACTTCCGTCCGGCGACCAGGTTGGGGCATCATCGGCTTCCGGATCGTTGGTCAGTTTCTTTTGATTCGAGCCATCAGCGTTCATGAGATATATGTTGAAGTTGCCATCGCGGTTGCTGGAGAAAGCGATCTTGCTTCCATCCGGCGACCATTCAGGGCTGTCGTCAGAAGCACTGTTCTGAGTGAGGCGCACGATGTCCGTTCCGTCGGCGTTCATCACGAAAATCTCAGTGCTGCCGCCCCGGCAAAATACAATCTTTGTATGGGCAGGGTTCCAGGATGGCTGGCGGTCCTGAGCGGGGTTGTTAGTTAGACGAATCTCGTGTGAGCCATCACTTAGCATCTTATAGATTTCGGCATTCCCGTCTCGGTCGCTGACGAACACGATTCGCTGCGCATCTATTGGATCGGGAAAGAAAAGTTGGAGGGGCGGCTGGGTGGATTTGTGATAAACGATCTTCACCGGCACAGAGGCGATACCCACCGGTTTCCCCCGAGATGCTTCCGTGACAACAAATACCCAGTAACTCTTCGGAGAGGTGGGCGGCGTCTTCGGCGCAAACGATGCGAAGTTGACTTCAAACTGTGAGACATGGCCTGGCGCCGGCACCTTTCCTAATGCTCCGCTGGCGATCACATGGGGAGCCTGTGCCGCTGCTATCTGGGGGCCGGACGAGAATGGCTTGTCCGACACCCGCCAGATCGCCGAGGTGGCGGCGGGTTCATTGGTTGAGTAGCGGAATGCCAGTGTGTCGGCCGATGTAATCGTCAACGCTTTGACCCACGGCGACGCAAAATCTCCACCGTTTTCCTGCACCTCAATCTTAGTCTTCGTCACTGCCGGGGCGGGCGTTGTGCCCTGCCCTTGGTTCTTGCCCTGTGACAAGGCTGGTTGCGCGGGCATCATCGCGGTTACGAAAGACAACAAGAACAAAATCGGTAACAATCTTCGGATCGTTTTCATCGTTGTACGCCTTTTTCGAAGGGTCCTGTTTTCATCGAATTTGCGCGCCAAAATTCTCGAGCTGACTCTGAGCTGCTAATAATCAATCACGTTCGGATTGATGAAGTGCGTTGTTCTCGCGTTCTCCATGATCTCCAACGAAGAGATGATGTGCGGATCGAACGAAGCAGGATTGACGGCGGCGCGGATCACGGCACCTTCACGACGCTGGCAGCGTCAACGAGGAACGCTCCGCCATTGAGGTCCTGGTTGAGGGTCGTGTTCATGATCTTTTTCCTCCCTGTCTTTATCTAAATCTAAATTAACGACTCAAGCTTAACGACCCTAGTCAATCACTTCTCGCGGATTGTTCCGTTAATTGTGTATGAGCCTTCCGAACTCTTACAGTCCAACATGATCGGCAAGCCCTTGGCGCCGGCGTTCAGTATTTGCGCGTAGCTGAAAGTGGCAAAATCCGAGCCGATGAAATCATCCGGGTCCGCAGCGTCAAAAAGGCCCCAGGGCGTCCACCAGTCCTTCAGAGTCTCTTTCTTCACGGCTGAGACAACTTTGGCGGTGATTTTCTCCTGGATGGCCGGAATGTCCGGCGGCTTCAGGCTTCGAATTGCTGCATTCAGCTCCTTTTGCAGATTGTCTACGAGCGCCTTCCGTCCAGCATTGGCGGCGCTGTCCGACGTGTTGTCCTCGTCCATGGTGATTACCAGAATCGCCACGCGGCTTAGATTTCTGGCCATTTGCATCGACAGTCCGCCCGACAGGGGCAGAATCCCTTTCTCGAAGTGGCCGACGGAAGACGGGATGCTATAGGCCTTTCCTGTTTTCGGATCATCCGAAAAGGCATCCATGCCCAGATTATTGTGCGTTTTGCTCGGGCTATCGATCCGCACGGATGAGTGAGCCAGATCAAGCGGTTTAACTGTGGTCCCGTCGGCATAGACAGCGACGACAAACAGATAGGGATCATCGTCTCCCGAACCTTCGTTCGTAATGTTAACGGTGAATGAGCTGAGGCTGATCTCAATTGGCATCGGCACTGGTTTGTCGCCCGGTATACCAGAGAGGTCAGTAGGCGGCTGGGTGGATTTGTGATAAACGATCTTCGCCGGCACCGAGGGCAAGCCTACTGGCTGCTGCTGAGCATTCTTCGTAACGATGAACACCCAATAGCTCTTAGGTGATGTCGGCGGCGTCTTCGGGGCAAACAATGCGAAATTGATATCAAACAAGCTGACATGGCCTTTCGCGGGCACCTGCCCCAATGCGCCGCTGGCGATCACATGGGGAGCCTGCGCCGCAGTTATTTGGGGGGCGGAAGAGAATGGCTTATCCGACACCTGCCAGATTGCCGAAGTGGCAGCGGGTTCATCGGTCGAATAGCGGAAGGTAACCTTTTCAGCCGAGTTTATGATTAGCGACTTTTGCCACTGCTCAAAGTCGCCGCTGAACTGTTTCACCTCGATCCTGGTTTTCGTAACTGGTGGCCCAGGCGTTGTGCCCTGCCCTTGCTTCTTGCCTTGTGACGAACCCGGACGCAAGGGCGCCATCGCAGTTACAAAAGCCAACAAGAATAGAATCGGAAGTAATCTTCGCATCGTTTTCATCGTTCGTCTCCTTTTTCGAAGGCTCGCGCTGTTATCAGCGGGCCATGCCTCAGTCTTTCGCTCTCGATCTTTGCGCTGACCGCTAAGGATCAATCACGTTGGGGTTGATGAAATGCGTCGTCCTTCCGCCGTCCATGATCTCCAGCGAGGAGATGACGTGTGGGTCGAATGAAGCAGGATTCACCACCGCCCGAATCACGGCTCCTTCCGCCGGAGCGGTGAAATCCCAGGTGACCGCATCGCCGCGAGACAGCGTGACCTCGCATGATCTTCTGGTTACGAATGTGAGCAGACTGGCGCAAGTGTTGTCGCTGTTTGCGGCCGAGGGCCGCGCGTTTTCAGGGCCCGCTGCATAGACATCGAAAGCGATTGTGATCCGGCGAGGACGCGCCTCGTCGGCATCACTGTGTTGTTCGCCCATCTGGTTCTCGTTGATTCTCAGCGAAAAGACGTTGAGGCGCGCGACCTGGCCGGGATTCAAGCTCACCATCCCAAAGCCTCTACGATCGCGATGGTCGGCCGCACCTACATCGCCAGGGCCCCGCGATAACCAGATGACTGCAATCACGGACACACCCAGCACGAGCGCGAATATTTTCGTTAGTGTCCTTCGTATGTTCATGATTTGCTCCTTCGTCTATTCATCCACTCGAGCGAGCCGAATCACGCCCGCGAATTAAGATCAAAGTTGCGGCCCACAAACTACGAAGGGAGATTGCGCATCAGGATAGCCTGGGGGAAAAACGGGGAGAACAAGATGCCGAAATAAAGCTCAGATCGCTTTCCGCAACCTCGCGTACTTTGACCCTGGTGGCGACTGTACTCTCCTGCGGGATCGGAGGGCAGAGCATGTTTATGCTTTTTTTGCTGAGAGCGGCGGAGCGCGAAGAAGAGATGCGCCAGGGCCAAATTGATTGAACCCAAAAAGCCCGGGCCTGCTGCGCACGCCAGCCGGCAGGATGCCGGCGCTTCCAGCTAGGAGATCAAACGCCCGCGCATCGCTTTGCTGACAGCTTCGGACTTGGAATGGACGTGAAGTTTTTCGTAGATGCTGCGGATATAGTTGCGGACGGTATTGAGACTGATGTGTAGTTGGTCGCCGGCCGATTGATAGCTGTAACCTTCGGCGAGCAGCTTCAGCAGGCGCACTTCCTGCGGAGTGAGTTGTTCATCAAACTTCGGAGGCGCGCCGGTCTTCTGAAAAAGGGTCACGACCTTGCGTGCGATCTCCGGAGACATGGGCGCGCCACCTTCATATGCCTCGCGGATCGCTTCCAACAATTTCGCGGGCGGCGTCTTTTTCAACAAATAACCACACGCGCCGTTGCAAATAGACTCAAAGACCAAATCCTGTTCGGCATAGACGGTCAGCATCAGAATCTGAAGCGCGGGATATTTTTCTTTGAGCACACGAACGCCTTCCGAGCCGAGCATTCCCGGCAGATGAATATCGAGCAGGAGCACATCCGGCCGCTCGCTGCTCTTCGGGCGCAACGCTTCTTCGACGGATCGGTAGGAGCCAATGCAGCGATAGCCCGGAGTGCCATCAATCAACAGACTTAACCCCTCGCGCGTGGCGCGGTCGTCCTCGACAATTGCAGTAAGAATTTGATTGCCTGCTGCCATGAGATCAAAAGAGGGAAATTGCAATAGGGCGGGATGATAGATCACTTCCACCAGCGCGAAAAGAGCATGTTCATGCCATGCTGCTCAGCTAGCGGCATCGTCAGCGTTAGGCGAGTTCCCGCGCCAGGAGTCGAGTTGATCTCCAATCGACCGCCCAACTGCGCGGCGCGCGCCCGCATGTTCTCAACGCCGTGTCCGCCGCGCCCGTTCGCGCCCGGCTCAGATGTGGAAACCGCCAGAAAGCCGCTTCCGTCGTCGTTGATCTCAGCGCGGAGTTGATGACCCGCAATCGTGAGACGGAGCAAAACGCTGGTGCAACCGGCGTGGCGCGCGATGTTGGTCAGCGCTTCCTTGAAGATCAGGAACAGATCGCGGCGCTGTTCGGGCTTGAGTTTCACCTGCTCCAACTCTGGCGCAGCTTGCAAATTCCACTTGATGCCCTGCGCTTCGAGCAGGTCCGCAGCGAACTGCCGCAGGCGCCGAACCACGCTTTGGAGGTCGTCGCGGCGCGGGTCTATGGACCACACGATGTCACTCATTGAATCAACCAGCGAGCGCGCCGAGTCGGAAATATCAGTAAGCATCCTTGTCGAGCGTTCGTTGTGGCCATCGCTTTGCAGTTTGACGACTTCGCTCAAAATCGCCATGCGCGAGAGGCTGGCGCCGATGTCGTCGTGCAAATCCGTGGCGATGCGCGTGCGTACGCGCTCCAATTCCAACAGACGATTGACGCGGTACTTATAGAGCGTCGCAGCCGTTCCCGCTGCCAAGAGCACCGCCAGCGTGACGAACCACCAGCGTTGCCAGATTGGCCGAAGGATAGTGAAGGAGACGAACGCGGGTTGCGCGCTGGTAACACCGTCCACGTTGACCGCGCGCACCTGGAAGCGATACGAACCCGGCGAGAGGCGCGCGTAGGTGATTGAACGCTGCTCACCCGGCGCACTCCAATCGTGGTCTGCGCCTTCGAGTTTGTACTGGTAGCGCAGAGAAGCTGCCGCGCTGACGCTGACGCTGGAAAAATCAATTTGCAGATCGTTCTGATTTGCGTCCAGGTCCGGCGCGACTACCTCGGCCTGACCTAGAGGCGAAACTGCGTAATCTTCACCTGCGATGCGAAGGCCGCTGATAAGAATCGACGGCGCCCTCGGAGTGACATCCGGTTCGGGAAGTAGCCGCGACAGTCCTTGCAAGGTACCGAACCAGAGCGCGCCCTGACGATCGCGATAAGCGACGTTAACGAAGTTATTCGCCAGTCCATCAGCCACCGTGTAGTGCTTGATATGCCCGCTGCTCGAGTCAAGCCGGTCAACACCCTGTGGCGTTCCGATATACATGCGGCCTCGCTGGTCCTCAGTCAGGCAAGTAGCTTGATTACTGGCGAGTCCCTGAGCGGTTGTATAGGTAACAAATCGCGGGTGCTCGGCCGCAAGATCGTCGATGCGGGCCACGCCACCCCGGCTAGTGGCAATCCAGAGTTTGCCACTGTGATCGATATGGAGATCGCGAATCATCCCCTCAGGTAATCCGTCTTTAGCAGACAAACCTTTGAATACACCATCGCGATAACGCGCCAGGACACCCTCGTAAAAACCGATCCAAAGGTTGCCGCTTCGATCTTCGCGGTAGCAGGTTGGTCCATTGTTGGAAGGCAGACCGTTCGCTTCGCCGTAACGTTGAAATCTCCCAGTCGCCCGTTCCCATCTGGTAATGCTTGCTGGGTTTGGACCAATACTGGTAATCCAAATGTCACCCCGTGAGTCTTCATAGAGGCGGAAGATTACATCACCGGAAAGGCCGTCTCTGGTTGTATAGATTGCTCTGGGACGCAAGTGACCTAATTGCTCGACATGGCTTGCACGCGGAAAGCGGTAAAGGCCCGCGCTGGTTGGTACCCACCATTCGCCCGCGCTGTCCTGGAAAGCAATCTGATTCCAACCCCATCCGTAATTAATTCGGCGAGACGGATTGGGTCTGGTAACCGTGAATCCTCTTTCGTCGAAGCGATGAATGAAAAGCGCTCCGGACCGGCCGCTAATCACGCACAACTCGCCGGCGCGGTCTTCAAAAATCGAGGCGATACGCGTATCCTCCAACCCCTCAGCCTCGGTATAGGTGGAGAATCCGTTCCGCGCCACCCTCATTGCGCCACCGCTCTCTGTGCCAATCCAGAGGTCGCCGTCAGCATCTTCAGCAAGCGACACCAAGTCGTTTACGCTAAGGCCCTGCAACCTGGTATAGCTCCGAAATACCTGGCCGCGTTGCGCGGCATCCGGCGCCCACTCGCTTAGGCCACCAGCGGTTCCCGCCCAGAGCCGTCCGTCCGTTGTTTGTAATAGAGAAGTAATCCAGTTGTGAGCGAGTCCATCCTTTGTCGTGTAGGTATGCGCAACCGCAACTCGGCGCGAATCTGATTCCGGCAGAAGCTGACACAAACCCAGCGTCGTCCCCACCCAGAGCCGCCCGTCACGATCTTCCAGCAACGCGCGCACATCATTGAACGGCAAGCCGTGCTGCGTGGTGTAACGCTCAACGCCGCCGTCGGGCAGGCGTCGGTAGAGGCCACTGCCAGCGCCGATCCACAGTGAGCCGCGCCGGTCTTCGAGGATCGCTGAAATCATGGTGTCGTCGGGACGGCTTGTGGGCAGGCCGATGTCCACAAAAGAGAAACTCCATCCGCCCTGCGCTTGATCCAAGCGATAGAGTCCTGCATCAGTGCCACACCAGATCACTCCTGACCGGTCCTCCTTGACTATGTTTACACTGCGCGCTCGTTCGTTATCGCCGGGACCATAGAAGACGAACTTTGGCGCACGCGCCCCAGCTACGCTTTTAGTCAGACTTGATGGTTGATTGTTGGGCGCCGGCCCAATCGGTTTCGAGGCGCCAGGATCGAATCGATAGAGACCAGACGCTGTTGCGATCCAATAAGCGCCATCGCGCGCCTGCAGCAAATCTCTCACTGAGCGCCGCAAGCCATCCGCGGCGCCATAGTTGGTGAACGCATAGCCGTCAAATCGCGATAGACCCTCTGGCGTGCAAAACCAGAGAAACCCATGCGAGTCGAGAACGATGCGGCTGATGTAATCGCGAGCAAGACCGTCTGCGGTTGTGTAGGTTTTGAGTGGTAACCGCTCGGCGCGTACTTCTGTCGGCATGGCGAAGCCGAGCCACAACGCGAGGCAAACCAACGCGGTCTTTGCTTTCGAGCGAGCCTGGCACACATGCCCTCCGTCGTCGGGTTATTGACCTATTTAACGCCTGTGAGCCGGACTATTCAACTCCTGGTGTTAGCTGCCCAGGACTTGTTCGCTCGCTGAGCTCGTTACTCTGTATAGTCCTGGATGAGTCAACGAATAACGGGATTAAGGAATTTGTTAGACTTCTGAGCGAATTATCTGGGCGAGTCGTTCCGTTTCTCGACGTGCGCATTCGCGCGTCTCTTCATTCTCGCGTTGCTCAATGACTTCTCGCGTTGCTCAATGACAAATCGCGGATGATAGACGATCTCGACCCGGGGAGCCGCGTTGAACGGCCGCGTTCGTGTGTCGCCGATCGACGATTTGAACCGCGCAATGCTTTGCACCGGCTTCCCCTACGACGTGCGCGAGCGTGGTGAGTTCGCGCGCCATTTTACCAACTTCATTATGAACGCACAGGCCGTGCGTCGGGATGGCACCGCGGCGCTCGACTTGGCGTATGTAGCTTGCGGAAGATTCGACGGATTCTGGGAGGAAGGTTTGCGACCCTGGGACGTCGCTGCCGGCGTGCTAATGATCGAGGAAGCGGGCGGCAAGGTTTCACGCTACGACGGCGCGCCCTTCGACATTTACTCTCCGACGATTCTTGCCAGCAACGGACACGTGCACGAAGCAATGATGCGAGTGTTGGGCTATTAATTTCATCCTCAGTTCGCGCTGCTCTCCCTCGAAGAAAATTTCCGCCTTACAAGTTCTCACCTTCGTCCGTTTGCTTCCGATTAGGGCCTGAACGGCGATCTGGCGCACGCGGCTCAAATCGATCTCTTGCCCTTCCTGAAAGGGCCTGCTACCCATTTCTTGATCGGCTCGAATAGCCGCTTATCCTTGATCTCCCTGATACTCTGCCAGACCTTGTCATAGGCGTCGTTAATTTGCTTTGCTTCGAGTTTGAGAGGAATGTGTAGGTCTTTCGCGGAATAGATATTCACTCCGCTGGCCACTTGCTTATCGTAGTTGAGCGCTTCCCTCGTATAGAGATCGATCGTATCTCGGAAGAGGCTTTGAAGCTGCTGCTCATTTGCCTTCCACGCCCGCATTCCTCTGTCCAAATACGCCAACTGACTTTGACCTACATATCCGGTCGGCGGGATCGTCCTCAGGGATTCATACAGAATTTGCCGATGGATACTGTAAAAATACACTGCCTTATCCCAGCCCAGGTTAATGCCCCGGTTGTCCGCGTAGCGGAGGCTAAAGGTAACGCCCTGCTTCTTGAAGGCTTCCTTGAGAGTTTGTGGGCCGGCACGAAAACCGTAAAGAGCGTCCATCTCTTTTAGACGATTATCGATGTAAGACATGTTCGCCTCTATTCGCTTCCGTGCCTCGGCAGCGGGGACGCGATCCGTCGGGTTGGCGTTCTGTATCGCGGCGGATTTCACGCCCTCCAATCCGCCTAACAGAATCGTCGCTGTCAGGATCGTCTTTGCTACCCGCCACGACGCGGTTCTCAATATGCTCGGCATCTCCTCATACCTCCATCAGTTGGTTTGTTGTTGGCCTTGGCATTTCTGCGTAGCCATTTTCAAGCAAACGAATTGCGGCAGACGAGCAGGAGTCCTTCCCGCGTCTCCCTGAAATGAACTTTCCCGATCTCGACCCATCGGTAAACCGTGCGCACATTGACGCAAGCCACAATGGCGGCCTCCTCTGGCGTCATTAACTGAACCCGCGCGCCACACGGACTGCACCAGGCGAAAACCAGCTTCTTCGGCTTTCGAACGACAAAGACCTCACTCTTCTCGACCGTGATCTCCGTGGTCTTCGTTCTCTTCCGTCTCTTCATTTGAACTCACGCTGCCCATTTCAGAAGCGAAAGCCTGCGCCAAACCCAACCTGAAAGTTGTGCCGGGTGCTGTCGCCGAAGATCGGGGCGTAGTCAACGCGAACCGGACGGATGAAGAAATTATTATTCACGTTGACGTCCAATCCCCCGCCGAGCCTCATGGTGAAAGAGTTGTCGGTGAACCTGTCAGCGCCGAAGTCAGCTTTGAAACGCGAGACGCCGAAAAGGGCGTGCGTGAAGACGGTGGCGCGGTCCTCGGTGGTAGCTCCCTTGAAGGGGAGGACGGTTATTCCACCAAGGAAGGAGTATTTGCTTAAATCTACTCCGTTGCGTTCTCTGAAATGGGCGTTGAAATCGCCAGTGAGTCCGACGCGCCCGTTGAGGTAGTGTGTGTAGCTCGCGTTAACGCCATTGAGGTTAAAGCGCTCCGGCTCGCTGTCTTCGCGGATGATGGAGAACCCGCCGAAAATCTCGTTCCGTTTGAAGGCGTTGGAGCACGCGGTAGTGTCGGCCGGCGGGGAGCTTGTTTCGACGGGGAGTTGTGGGGTGTCTATATTCTTGTATTTCCCGGTCTTGAAATCAAACTGCCACATCTTTTTGTTTCCGTTCTCATCAAAGAACATCTTGAAACCTGAAATCTGCTTCCCGTTTTCATCGTATCCCGCTTCTGAGCGTTCGAGTTCATCGAACTGAGAGTTTCTGCGGACTGATTTCTCGTACTTTGTCTTACCGTTACAATACCTGGTCTCGAAGCGTTCTTCCGTCACGCCGTTCGTGTGGTCTTCCATCTTAGTCCGCTTCTCTCGCACCCTCTTTTGAGAGTCTCTTATGATTTCGACCTCACTAGTTTGGATCGTCCCATTAGCAGCCTCAATTTCTTCACTGATTTTCTCGTTGGTTCCGCCCTTTCCATAACTATCGTCAGGCTCGGTGATAGTCTGATTGTTAGCTTTCACTATGCCTTTGGAGTCTTTGAACACTACAGTGACGGTTGTTCTCTTACCGTCAGTTACGATGATGGTCTCTTTAGTGCCCCCCACTCCATAGCGGTCAGAAGGCTCAACTTTTGGCTTCAGCCGGTTATCTTGTGCTTCGCCTGCGAGGAAGCAAACACAGCTAATCAACACAGCCGTAACCGCGCGGGACACCAGGATTGCAAGCTTGGTCTTTCCGTTTTTCATGTTGCACTCCTTTTGTTAGGGAACCTTGACGCAGAAACATTTGTATTCCATGGGTTTCTCTTTGTTCACAGTTACAGTGCCATCGGCTGCGGTCTGGGATTGGAACCACTTTTCCGCTTCCGCGCGCTCTGCCTTGTCTTTTATCTTTGCTGTCTCCTTCGGGCGCTGAAAGACAACGCAGCCACACTTTTGCTCCTTTGTCCCCTTGCATCTCTCCTTTGCTTTACACTCAACAAACATATCGGGATTGTTCTTGCCGCGCGGGCGAGCCGTACTTATTTCGCAACTGCCTTCCTTGGAGCATGTTTCTGTTCTCTTGTCCTTAAAGACGTCCTCGCCAATTGGCGCCACAGGGGCGCCGCGCGGCGGCTTCTCTCTCCTGCCGGTGGGGAATTGCGGCTCCTCCGGCTCTTCAGTGCCTGGCCGGCCTGATCCTCCTCCGAAGCGGAAACCTACGCCGACGCCAATGCGGAAGTTGTGCTGAGTTTCGTCGCCGAAGAACGTCGGGTTGTAGTTAATTTCAAACGGGCGGATGAAGAAATTCTTGTTGACGTTGATGTCCAGGCCGCCGCCGATTTTCAGGGTGAAAGAGTTTTCAGTGAAGCTCGCAGTGCCGGAGTCGGCCTTGAAGTGCGAG
>DASXRU010000070.1:0-49384 GCA_036506395.1 Pyrinomonadaceae bacterium
GCCGCTGGATACCGAGTACAGCAGTGGATCAGTATGCGGCCACGCTCGCCGCCTGGTATGGACTCGCGCCGGCTGATATCCCAACAGTATTTCCCAATCTCTATAAGTTTTCGTCACAGAACCTCGGGTTCCTGGTGTAATGCCAAAAGAGTTGCGGGATTCCTTTGGTACTCAAGGCCCAGCGCAGTTGAGCGAATAAGCATCATACTCAACTGTGCTGGGCTTTTGATTTTTATAGAAGGTGGCGAGAGGTTGCGCGTTGGCAATAGCCTTTGCGCAAACCGGTCTGCGGAACGATGGCAGAACTAAGTCCGCTAAGGGTGAAATGAAATCAACTGAACTGTGCGGCGGCAAGAAGTCACGAGGATTGAATTCTTTTTCAATCCGCAGCGGCATTGTTTTGCTCATCATAAGCGCCTTCGTGGGATCGTTTTATCGCCGGCAGCAACAGCCGTCACATTCCGCAGCTCAACTTGTCCGAACGTCTGAAGACGTCGCCGGCCTACCTTCCTCTAAAGCTCCTTTCAACGCTACCGCAAAGCCAAACGAGCAGGCCCTGAAGTCCATGATGCTGGAACTGCCACTCAGTTTCGAGGAAGGCGCTAACCCTAACGAGTTTCTTGCCCGCGCAAATGGGTTCGCGCTCTACCTGAAACCGAATGCGGCTATCATTGCTCCAACGCACGGCGCTGGCGGCACGCATGGACTAGCCGCGAAGAAATTCCCATCAGTTTCTTTCGAACTCGCTGGCGCAAACACTGATGCGAAAGCGAGTGGGCGCGACCCGCTGCCGGGAAAGGTCAACTATTTGATCGGAAAAGACCCGGCAAAGTGGCGTACGAATGTTTCCACCTTCGCAAAGGTTAGTTACGAAGGCGTCTATCCGGGAATCGATCTGATCTATTACGGCAACCAGCGACAACTCGAATATGACTTTGAAGTGGCGGCGGGCGCAGATCCAAGTCTGATTCGATTCGCTTTAGGCGGTGAAGCTCACCCACGTATTTCGGTCGAAGGCGACCTGATTGTGCGCACTTCTGCGGGGGAGGTCCGCGAGCACAAACCGGTTATCTATCAGGAAGTCGATGGCGCGCGGCAAACAATCGAAGGTCGTTATGTGCTTACGACAAAGCGCGAGGTTCGTTTTGAAATAGGTTCGTACGATTGCAACAGAAAGCTCGTAATAGATCCCACTCTGGTCTACTCAACTTATCTGGGCGGCACTGGCGATGACCTCGGCAGCAGTATAGCGGTTGATAGCAACAACAATGTCTACCTCGCCGGGACGACCGGTTCGACCAACTTTCCTACGATGGGCCCGGCCTATCCAGCCAACTCGGGATTGAGTGACATGTTTGTCACAAAGATTAACTCTGCCGGTAGCAGCATCATTTATTCAACTTACGTTGGCGGCAGTGGCCTGGATCGCGCCAGCGGCATAGCGCTCGACGGCGCCGGCAATGCGTATGTTGTCGGTCGAGTGGACTCTTCGTCGGTTAACTTCCCTACCACAGCCGGAGTGGTGGCGCCTACTTATCGTGGAGGAGATTTTGACGGCGTGGTATTTAAACTCAATGCGCAGGGAAATGGCCTGGCTTATTCAACGTTCATTGGCGCTGAAGATAATGACTCAACGGAAGGCGTGGCGGTTGATGCGAACGGCAATGCGTATCTGATTGGTGGCTCAAGGTCGCACGGTTTTCCCACAACGCCAAATGCCTATCTCAGTTCGAACAGCGGTGACACCGACGCATACTTGACCAAGATCAATTCCACCGCTACGGCTTACCTTTACTCGACTTTGCTTGGGGGCAGCGGCACCGATCGCGGAAGCAGCGTGGTGGTTGATGCCATCGGCAATGCGTATGTTGCCGGATATACGGGCTCAACTGATTTCCCCACCGAGAATGCTTTTCAGAACTTCTCTGGTGGCAGCTTCGACGCCTTTGTCGCTAAGATCGATACGAATGCGAGCGGCGCCGCCTCGCTCATATTTTGCGGCTATTTGGGTGGCATCGCCGACGAGAAAGCCTACGGCATCGCACTGGATAGTGGCGCGAATAATATTTACGTCGCGGGCCAGACTTCCTCGAACAACTTTCCTGTGTTGAATCCGGCCCAGCCCGCATCCGGTGGCGCATTCGATGCGTTCATAGCCGAGATCAGCAGCACAGGAGCCAAGGTGTACGCGACGTACCTGGGTGGCAGCGCTGACGACCGTGCGACTGGGGTCGTGGTTAACTCGGCCGGTAATGCCTACGTCACAGGGTTCACTTTCTCTACAAACTTTCCAACAGTGAACGCGTTACAGATCGCCAACCGCGGCGGTAGCGATGTCTTCGTGGCGAAGCTTAACTCGGCCGGCAGCGCATTCCTATACTCGACTTATCTCGGTGGTAGCGGGAACGAAAGCTCGACCAGCACAGTCACTTCAACCAATCCGATTGCCCTCGACGCGTCAAACAACGCATACATTACCGGCTACACAGCGGCGACAAATTTTCCCACTGCCTCGCCATTACAGGCCGCAAACGGCGGAGGCCAGGATGCGTTCGTCGCAAAGATTTCCGACGCGGCGCCGGCAAGTGATTACACGCTTGTTGCCACTCCTCCTTCCCAAACAATAAGCCCAGGTGGTAGCGCGAGCTTCACGATCACGGCTACTCCCGTCGGTGGCTTCACCGGGACTATCGCGTTGAGTGTTACCGGGCTCTCGAGCGATTCAAGCACGAGTTTCAATCCGGCGTCGTTGGTGATTACGGATGCCTCCCCGAAATCTTCAACACTCATGGTCACGACAACAGCGTCAACGCCTCCTGGGACGTATACGGTGACGGTTAACAGCAGCAGTGGCGCGCTACAACACTCAGCTTCGACTTCACTGGTAGTGCAGGGAACTACGAGCGCTGACTTATCACTCGAGAAAACTGCTTCGCCTAATCCCGCAATCGTTATGGCCAACCTGACATATCGAATAACGGTGACGAATCACGGTCCCTCGCCGGCGACCGCCGTTACGGTGAACGATACCTTACCCGGCGGTGTGACTTTTGTCTCGGCAACTCCAACGCAGGGCAACCCATGCAGCGGTACGACTACAGTTAATTGCATTCTCGGCAACATCGCTCAGGGCGGTGTCGCGACTGTTAGCATAGTGGTGATACCTCAAGCGGCGGGCCAACTGACGAATACCGCCAGCGTAACCGCGGCTGAGTCTGATTCCAACGCCAGTGACAATTCAACGACGGTGATGACAACGGTTAACACGCAGGCGAGCGGCCCCTCCATGCTCGATCCAAACCTCTCCGTGCACACTGTTGTTAGCGGCTTGAGCCAGCCCACCAGCATGGCCTTCATTGGCAACAGCGACTTCTTGGTGCTGGAAAAGGACACTGGAAAGGTCAAAAGAGTTCTGAATGGAGCTGTGCAAAGCACGGTGCTTGACCTGCCTGTAAATAGCGCCTCCGAGCGCGGCTTGCTCGGCATCGCCCTGCATCCGGCTTTTAGCAGTAATGGGTATGTTTATTTGTATTGGACGGAAAGCAGCACTGGTGTTGATTCGACCAATCTTCAGGGTGTGCCGCTGCTGGGAAACCGCGTTGATCGCTACAACTGGAACGGATCGACGCTGACCTTTGATCGCAATCTGATTAGGCTGCGCGCTTATCAGGCCGATGCCAATCAACCGCTGCGCGGAAATCACAACGGCGGTGTACTCCGATTCGGTCCCGACGGCAAGCTCTTCATCATCATAGGCGACAACGGCCGTCGCGGTCTTTTGCAGAACGTCACCAGCGGCGCGCCCGTGCCGGATGATCAGTTCGGTGGGCCGGAGCCCGATGACGCGCACCTGACCGGAGTGATTTTGCGCCTCAACGACGATGGCAGCACTCCTACCGATAATCCATTCTTCAACGCGAATAGTGGACTAACCGGCGAGGCTGCGGCCAATGTGAAGAAGATTTATGCCTATGGCGTGCGCAACAGCTTCGGCCTGGCCTTCGATCCGCTTTCAGGAAACCTTTGGGACCAGGAAAACGGCGATGATGCGTTTGACGAGATGAATCGCGTAACTGCCGGCTCGAACAATGGCTGGGTGCAGATCATGGGCCCAGTTAGTCGCGTCGGGCAATATAAGCAGATCGAATCGACCTATGGCGCGGGCAATCTGCAGCAGTTGCGCTGGCCCCCCAGCTTGATTGCAGACACGGCGCCAGATGCACTCGCGCGCCTCTACATGCTGCCGGGGGCGCACTATAACGACCCGGAGTTCAGTTGGAAATATGCAGTGCCGGCCGCGACAATGGGATTTGTGCAGGGAAGGGGACTGGGACCGCAATTTGAAGGCGACATGTTTGTCGGCTCCGCTCGCACTTTCCTTGCCGGCGGTTTTCTTTTCCGGTTCAAGCTAACAGCGGATCGCCTCCACTTTTCTTTTACCGATCCGCGGCTGACAGATCTGGTTGCGGATAATCTCGACAAATTTGACATCACGGAAAGCGAAAGTTTGCTGATCGGCAAAGACTTCGGCATCACGACGGATATCGAGACCGGACCAAACGGCAATCTCTTTGTTGTCTCGAACACAAACTCAGCAGTTTACGAAATCTCAGGCAAACAGCCTTCAGCTTTTATCGCCAACTTGAACGGTGCGCAGGAGGTGCCCGCAAACAACTCACCAGCGATAGGTACAGCAATATTGTTACTCAGTCCAGATGAAGCGAGCGCGCGACTATCGTTGAGTTTCAGCGGCCTCACCAGTCCGGAGACCGTCGCCCACATACACGGACCGGCGGGGCCAGGTGTCATTGCGCCCGCCATTTTCCCCTTACCACAAGGTGATCTCTGCGATTTCTTGATTACCCTTAGTTCTACTGACGCGCAGAATCTCAAAAATGGGTTGCTATATATCAATGTTCACAGCAATAGCTTTCCGGGCGGAGAAATAAGGGGCCAGTTTCAAATCTCGACTACCGCCGGCATTAATCAGTCGCCTGTTAATCACGTTCCGGGCAATCAGAACGGAGTGGTTGGCGGCACGTTGGTCTTCTCCACAGCCAACGGTAATTTGATCTCTATCTCCGACGTAGATGCCGGCTGTGATCCAGCGCAAGTAACCTTAAAGGCCACAGACGGCACGCTAACATTGAGTACAACCAGTGGGTTGTCATTCACGGTGGGTGACGGCACCGCCGATGCCTTGATGACCTTTACCGGCAGCATCGCCAACATCAACGCGGCGCTGAACGGGATGAGTAACCTCGTTTTCGGTACCGGAACGATTGAAATAACCACAAACGATCTGGGCCACAATGGCACTGGTGGACCGCTTACTGACACCGACACGATACAGGTGACGGTGACTGACAACCAGGCGCCTTTACTCCTGACCATCGAAGGTTCAGACCGGGCGATCGCGCTCGACTCTGTGACCTTGCTTCATGATCCGTTCTCGCTATTGGGGAATAACAATTTCAGTTCCGATCATCGCACGCGGATAATGCTGTTTGCGCTCCATGCGCAGTTGGGGGCGGGCGAAGATGCGTCAGCTGTAACGGCAGAGGCGGACAATGCGGGGACAGTTATCCCGCTGACGGTTGAATCAGTCAGGACGGTGCCGAACTTTGACTGGCTGACACAGGTGGTGGTGAAATTTCCACCCCAGTTCTCGACGGGCGGAGGCGGGCCACAGGATGTGAAGGTGCGCATTCGCTTGCGCGGGGCAAATAGCAATCAAGCTGAAATTACGGTCGTGCCGGCGCCGCCAGGCTCGTAACAAGTATTGAACTTCAACTTCCCTTGATTACCGCCGCCTCTTTCAATACCTGGTTCGCGGGATCGATGTTGATGGCGGTTGGTGGCCCGTTCATTCGAAGCTTCTGCCGGGTATCTTTTCCTACAGGTTTCAAGACGATTTGTTGCGAGCCACTGCTGCTGGAGATTTCAACCGGCAGAAAATTCTGGAACGCCGGCTCCGGCTGAAGTTGTCTCAGCACAAGGTTCAGCATTTTCGTTTCGTTGCTCCAGGTCCATGACAGCTCATACCGCGGATGTCCGGTTCCATAAATCCAGCGCGCAAAAAACTCCCGCAAATTCAATCCAGAAGACTTCTCGAGCGCGGCGCGTAAATCCTCGGTGGTCGCCGTAGCATCGCGATGGGAATTGTAGTAACCGCGCAAGCCACGAAAGAAAGCGTCGTCGCCCAGCCGGCTGCGCAGCATGTGCAACACCCACGCTCCCTTTTGATAGTTGTTTGGGTTCAGCAGCTTAAACAAGTCTTCCGTATCGCGGTCGAAGATCGGAGTCCGCTTTGCCTGCTCGTACGCAAAATATCTCTTAGCCGCTTGCCTCATGTAGTCTTGAAATGCTTGTTCGCCGTCATGACGTTGAATAAACAAACCGGCGAAGTAAGTAGCAAATCCTTCACTCAGCCAAAGGTCGGACCAGGTTGACTCAGTAACCGAATCGCCAAACCACTGATGGGCGATCTCATGAGCGACCACATCTTCGATCCTCTCCGGAATGCCAAAGCGTGCGCTCATCGAGTCTTGTGCTTTGCCGGGTTCAAAAATATTGCTGCCGAATACTATTGCGCTGGAGTTTTCCATTCCGCCGAAGCGGGTTGCGCCCACAATCAATGCTAATTTCTCGTAAGGATAAGGCGCGATGAGTTGGCTAAAAAACGCCACGGCTGGCGCTGCCGGAGAAAAACCTTTCATCGCATAGTCCCTATCGGTTCGGGGAACGTAGTAGGAAAGGGGAGTCAACAGTCCTGGCGCATCCAGTTTTGCTCCTTCCGTAACTACGATCACCATGCAATACGGTGGAATCGGCCTACTCTCGTTGAACGACCAGGTCGTAGTCCCTCCGAAATTGCCGTGCGAGCCTTCAAACGCGCCGTTCGCCACTACCAGATCACGCACCGGGGCTGTCACCGTAAAGGTCACTGTCGCTTTGGCTGAAGGATGGTCCAGGCAGGGAATCCAGTGGTGAACGCGATCAGGCCAATTATCGCCGGTCGCAGAAGGCTTGCCGTCGCGATCATTCGTCAATATCAAGCCGTCCTTTGGAATGCCGTGGTACTTGATCGTGATCTCGATTACATCGCCCTTATTTGCGGGTCGGTTGAGCTGAACATTCAGGCGGTCCGGCTTTCGCTCAAACCGGGCCGGCACAGCGTCCACGTTTACCGAATCAATCGTCAGCTCGCCGAAATCGAGATCAATCATGTTTACGTTCTGTTTAACAACTGCGGCCCGAACTTTCGTAGTCGCGCTATCAATTGTCGTCAGTTGATTGCTCAGGAAAATGTTGACGTTGTAGTGCATTGGCTTCCAGGTATCAACGAGGCGTTCGCGTCGCTGGGCCGCGACCGTAAGCGCAAGGAAAGTATTAAGAAGAACGATGACGAGTGACCGCAATCCGCTCCTGCTGGCCTGACCAATTCTGAAAGTGGGCACATCCCTCATTTCTTAAGCCTTTTATGAATCAACTGACCCTACTCGCAGTCGGGAAGGGGGCCTGCCCCCGCTCTTTCTTCAACCATCAAAGTTCGGGCAATTACCTCATCCCCAACATCAAGAGAGCTGAACGATCTGAAACCTCACCACCCTGTTCGATCCAATTCTGATAAGCGACCAATTCCCCGTCCGTCACCCGACGATTACCAAGCCTGGCCGCCGCTGTTCTTTCAAACGCCCGATTAGTCAAAGCCATGTGCGATTTGCGCACGTGCAAGTTGTCCGGCTCGGCCAGCGCTCGCTCGGCTGATTCCATATCCGGAAACAATTCTTCATAGGCCATCAGGTGCCAGACCTGTCTTTCCGGCTCGATCGCGAGCACGCGCAGCAGTCCGTAGCCACTTTCGAGCTGAAAAATTAGATCGTCTCCCGCGGCAAATTGCTGGTCCATGCGATATTAGTTTTACCGCAGTTCGAGGGATTTGACTATCGGAAATGAAATGAGCCGCAGTGCTTTGCTTGATGTAACGCAAACTGTTAGTTTGCCCACCAGCTAACAGCTTGCGTTACAAAGAGCATTGCAAATCCAGTAACGCAAACCTAAAATCGCAAGGCACAATGAACGGCGTCGATTCAACCACGGATTATTATGAGATTCTTGGCGCCGACGAAGCTTCGTCGCGTGCCGAGATCGAGCGTCTCTACAAGCACAAGGCGGTCCAGCATCATCCTGACCGCGGCGGCAGCGAGGAAGATATGAAGGCGCTCAACGAGGCCTACCAGGTTTTGCATGATGATGCGGCCCGAGATGCCTATGACGCCAGGAGGCGCAAGCCTAAAGCGACAGCCGCTGCCGTTGATTCCTCGCCGCCGGCGCGCAACGTGGGTGTGTACGGTCTGAGTTTGAGCGCTTTGTTGTGCCTGGCGGTGGGGTTGTTTTTGCTATTCCTTGTCCGCTTTCAATGGATATGGTTTCTTTGGCCGCTGGCGATCCTGGCGGTATTTGTGATTGCCTGGGGCATATTTATGGCGCATGCAGCCCTCAGTGCAGTGCGCAGCTCGCTAGCTGAAGACCATCCTGCGCGCCGCTTCCGTCTCGCGCAGGAGGCGGCGTTCTGGTCAGCAGTGTGCGCGGGAGCATACGGCGTCTACTTGATTCTTGATGCTGCCTAGCAAACAGGAACGAAACAACTCGGTGGTCAGCGGTCTCGATCTGCTGTTCCTCGAGGTCAATAGTCTGGAAGAGTCCATCGCCTTCTACCACGAGCAGCTCGGCTTCGAGCTGGAGTCCCATAACTCCGACTCAGAACCACCTATGGCGACCCTGCGAGGCGGCGCGCTCAGGATTACATTGGTGCAGCAACTCGAGACGATGCTCAAGCGCGGCCGCGGCGTGCATTTCGTAATCGGCGTCTCCGATGTGGCGGCTTACCACCAGAGCTTGCAGGATTGCGGCTTGGTGGTTGGGGCCCCGAAGGATGAAGGCTGGGGTGGCCGCTTCATCACGGTGCAGGATCCTGACGGCTACCGGCTCTTCTTCGTGACCTGGGAAACGAAGTAAGTGGCACAGATTTCAGTCTGTGTTTGAGTCGCCGGTCCGATTCACAGACTGAAGCTGTGCCACTATTCAACATGACAAAAATGAACTTCCAACAAGTCGAGAATCTGCTGATACGTTATCGCGGCAAGACGATTGATGTGAAAACAATTTCCGGCGGAGTTTACGAAGGGATAGTCGTGGACGTAACCAACGATTATGTGGCCCTAAAAACGAAGAGCGCGCCTGGGGAAGAAGACCAGGTCTTCGTTCTCTTGCACAGCATCGAATCGATTCTGCCCCGCGGTCTCGCATAAATTGGTTCCCTGACGTCGCGGCTTGGCAGCCCTGTCGTGACTGCGGTACACTGTTGCATCGCTAGGCCACCAGCATGCATTACGTCGAAAATCCGCCCAATCCCTGGCTTACCCACTCAGTGGAATGGATAGGCGAGCCGCCCGCTGCGAAGATTGAAGTCTTCGAAGAGACGGCGACGCGATCGATCATTACTCATAACGATAGTCCTGACGTAGGCTTCGATTACACCGTCAATTGTTATCGCGGCTGCAGCCATGGCTGCACCTATTGTTTCAGCCGGCCCACGCATGAGTACCTCGGCTATGGCGCGGGCACAGACTTCGAGCGCAAGATCATAGCAAAGGTCCGCGCGCCGGAATTGTTGCGGCAGGAGTTGGCGAAGCGATCCTGGAAGGGCGACATAATAATGTTCTCCTTCACTTCGGATCCCTATATTCCTTTCGAAGCGAATTACAAACTAACGCGCCGATGTTTGGAGGTCTGTCTCGAGTTTCGCAACCCGATTGGAATCATAACAAAGTCAGCGTTGATTCGAAGGGACATCGATATCCTGCAGCAGATCGCCCGCGAAGCCAGTCTCTCGGTTTTTATTTCCATTCCTTTCGCCGACTACGACATCGCGCGGGCGGTCGAGCCGTTCGCGCCTTCGCCCGACGCTCGTTTCAAAGCGATGAAAGAACTGGCCGAAGCAGGCATTGATGTGGGCATCGGCATCGCGCCGGTGGTTCCCGGCCTCAGCACTGAGATTCCCGAGCTGCTAACGAGGGCAAAGGAGGCCGGCGCTCGCCGCGCCTTCATTAACATGCTGCGCTTGCCCGGCAGCGTTGCCCCCTATTTCGAACAGCGTTTGCGCGAGAAGTTACCCATGAAGGCTGATCGCATTCTTAATCGCATACGAGAAGCCCGTGGCGGCAAGCTTAACTCCAGCGTCTTTGGAGAACGAATGCGCGGCCAGGGCCAATACTGGGAGGCCCAGGAACGCCTTTTCGAAGTTCACTGCAAGCGGCTGGGGTTCAATGAGCGTACCGTGGGCTCTGAACCAAGGAAGTTTGGTAATACATTTCGCCGGCCTTCTGCGCAGGGCGAACTCTTCGCCTGAAAGCGATCAAATCCCCATTACCTGCAAATCTGCTGATAGTTGTTCAAGTGCGGGCCTGGTTGATCTATACTGGCGCACCACTAAAAGAGGGGCCGCTTTCTCCAACTGAGGCGGCCAATACTCCGCCCGACCTGGAAGGAGGCCCGGACATGATTCTGATCAAGGACGTAATCCGTGATCGCGAGCCTTATTCTCTGCGCGCTTCGGCCAGCGTGCTCGAGGCGGCCGAGTTTATGGCCCAAAGAAGAATCGGGGCCGTCTGCGTTCTCGATGAAGCGGGGCGTCTGATTGGGGTCTTCTCTGAGCGCGACCTGCTGAACCGCGTCGTGGTTCCGCGCCACGATCCATCGGCGATGAAGCTCGGCGAAGTAATCAGCGAGTTGCGCGCAGTGATTCGTTGCGATGAAACTCCACATCAAGCGTTGGAGAGAATGGAGCAGATCGGCAGCCGGCATCTGCCCGTGGTCGACGACGACCGGTGGGTAGGAATGCTTTCTATGCGGGACTTGTTACGCGTGGAACTGAGCGAGCAGGGCGATGAGCTGAAGCTGCTGCATGAGTATATTCAGCATTGAAGAGTCTGCCGCTCACGCAGAACTAAGAATGAAAGGTTTTGGCCCTCCAATCCGTCTAATCCAAAGATGAAGCAAATGTCGTTGGCGGGAATCTATTTGATCGTGCTGGTTCTCGCGCTCGCCTGCGGCCATCCGCCGCCGGGGCGCGGCGCCGGTGAAGTCGAAACCTCTTCAGCTCAAACCAGTTTCAAAGTCGAGACGGTAATCGGCGGCCTACAAGTGCCCTGGTCGATTGTGTGGGCGCCCGATGGCCGGATGATTTTTACAGAGCGTGCTGGTCGTGTTCGCGTTTACGAAAAAGGACAGCTAAGGCCTCAGCCAGTATTCACTGTTCCCGATGTCGAGCCCAGAGGCGAGAGCGGACTGATGAGCATAGCGCTTCATCCCCAGTTTGCTTCCAATCATTTGCTATATCTTTCGTATGCTTATCGCGGCGACGGTCAACGAGTGCGCGTCGTGCGGTATCGAGACACGGCGAACGGCTTTGCCGAGCGCAAAGTAATCATCGAAGACATTCCGGCAGCGCAGTTTCACGCCGGCTGCCGCTTGCGTTTCGGGCCTGACGGCAAACTGTACATCACGACTGGCGATGCCACTGACCGCGACCTGGCGCAGAGGCTGGACTCAATTGCGGGAAAGACGCTGCGTTTGAATGACGATGGCAGTGTTCCCCCCGACAACCCATTCGTCGGCCAGGCGAACGCGCGGCCCGAAATCTGGACCTACGGGAATCGCAACGGCCAGGGCATAGACTTCCAGCCTGGTACGAATCTCTTGTTCGAGACTGAGCATGGTCCAAGCGGCTTCGATGGACCGGGCGGTGGCGATGAAGTAAACGTCCTCGAGAAAGGTAAGAACTATGGTTGGCCTGTGATCCATCATCGGGCGACTCATGAGGGGATGGAATCGCCTCTCCTTGAGTACACACCGGCTTGCGCGCCGGCGAGCGGGACATTCTATCGCGGCTCGATGTTTTCTCAGTTCAAAGGAAACTTCTTCTTTGGCTGCTTGCGGGGCGAAAGAATCATTCGCCTGGTGCTCGATGGTCGCCGAGTGGTCAGTCAGGAGAATCTGTTGGAAAAGAAGTATGGCCGCATACGCGATATCGCCGAGGGTCCTGACGGGTTCATTTATTTCTCAACTTCGAATCGGGACGGTCGTGGCACGCCGGCCAGCGACGATGATAGAATCATGCGCCTCGGGCCCTTGAAGTAATCACTATGAGTACTGTTCAAAAAAAGGCGACTGTTCGGGACCAGGTATCCGACGCAGAGTGGCAGACGCGGGTCGATTTGGCGGCCGCGTACCGGTTGGTGGCCCACTACGGCTGGGACGATCTGATCTTCACGCACATCTCCGCGCGCGTGCCCGGGGTTGAGGCTGACCACGGACACCACTTTTTGCTCAATCCCTACGGCATGATGTTCGAAGAGGTGACGGCGTCGAGTTTAGTGAAAGTCGATCTCGAGGGAAAGATCGTGATGGAGTCGGTCCATTTCATCAATCCCGCGGGATTTACGATTCACAGCGCTGTGCACGCCGCCCGTGAAGACGCGCTCTGCGTTATGCATCTGCATACCGACTATGGCATCGCTGTTTCCGCCCAGAAGGACGGGCTGCTCCCGATCTCGCAACAGTCGCTCTTCGCTTTGGCATCCCTTGCCTACCACGACTACGAAGGGCTGGCGCTGAACGAGGAAGAAAAGCCGCGGTTGGTCGAAGACCTGGGAACCAGAAACTACCTGATACTGAAAAACCACGGCTTGTTGACGGTCGGAAGGACGGTGGCGGAAGCGTTTCTCTCGATGTTTATTCTCGAGCGGGCGTGCAAGATCCAGATTCTGGCGCAGTCCGGCGGAGGTGAAGTACTCTCGGTGCCTGACCCGATCCTTGCGCGCGTCTCTTCACAACTCAACGCAGTAACTGTTGGTCAAGGTGCCGAACTCGCCTGGCCGGGCCTGCTGCGCAAACTGGACCGCATCGATCCATCGTATCGCGAATAGGATTCAGGTAATGCTGGCGGGAGACACCGCGCTGCCCGGATCGAAAACTCAGAGCTGTCCAAACTTCTGGGCCAGCACTGCCGTCTTGGTCCATCCGATCAGTTGCAGTGGCGGGAAGCGGTAATGGTTAACGACGCGAAAGTGACGGCGGGTGTGCTCTGCGACTTCACTCGGGGGATGGGCCTTGAACCGGAACATTAGCTCCAGCAGCATACTGGCGAATGAGGGTCGAATGGGAAGATTCAAGAGATGACCGCCGGGAGCGATGACGCGTGCCAGTTCGCTGAACCCGTCCGCCAAAGGTACGTATTCCAGGACCCCGCTGGTGACAATAAGATCGAAAGAAGCATCAGCGAAGGGAAGGCTCAGGACGTTTCCCTGCATGAAGCTGACCTTGTGTTTTCCGCGGTCGCCCTCCGCCACCGCCTTCTTGCCCTTGGCTATGGAAGACCCTGAAAGATCCAAGGCGGTGATGCTCGCGGGAACGTCCAGTGCTCGCAGCAAAGCCAAAGTCAGCAGCCCCGTGCCGCAGCCGGCGTCCAGTATCTTCGCGCCGGGAAAGACCGGCACCGGATGATCCCGGAAGTATTGATCAAGCGAACGCCCGTAGCCGTTCAGCTTGAACGTCCAATCGTAAAATCCAGCTATGCGATCGTAGAAAGTTCCGGCTCGGGCTTCAGTGCTTGTAGCGGTTAGTGCGTACTCTGCCATTCGTCCTCTCTCCCAACGCCGCAAGCGGCCGCGTCTTGACTAACTACTAATCCGGCGTCCGATTGGGAAGACCAGCGCCTGTTGTTCACCCAGGGGTCGCGCAATTGTAGCCTACGTACCTTGTTACTCAAAACAAAAACTACCCTAGCAACTAACCCCAGCTGCCAGGACCAGGAAAGCTAGCCTTTTCTGCAAGAAATTCGCCGAAGCACGTTCTTCAGACAGCCAGGCAGGGTCATCTCCGGATACTGCCTTATGATGCGAGCTGTTAGCTTGTGCAAACTGATAGTTTGCCTCGCAAGGAATTGAGATTAGGACACTACCCATTTGGCAAAAGGAGTAAATCATGAGCAGAAAGATCACAATCGCCGTATGCCTTAGCGCACTCTTACTCGCTTCCGCAGTCCTGGCCGCTTCCCGCGGTCTTGGCGGAGCAGAGCGGTTTCCCAGTCTGGAGGCCGGCGAAGCGGCAAGCGAAACCGGCTCGCAACCAGTTGTGGCGACGGATGGTGTACTCGAGGTGGAGGTTCTGGTTAACGGCGTGCCGCTCCAGGAATACCTTGCGCGCGGGCGACGCTACGTCGAAGCCCTGGAAGGCGCAGAGTACGAGATCAGCCTTAGAAACACCTTGCCAGTGCGCGTAGCAGTAGCGCTTTCAGTTGATGGATTGAACAGCATCGATGCAAAGCATACAACTGCATGGAACGCCAGCAAGTGGGTAGTTGGTCCGTATCAGACGATTCGTATCGGCGGGTGGCAGATGAGCTCAGAACGCGCCCGGCGCTTTTATTTCACCACAGAGCGCGATTCGTACGCAGCGAAATTGGGTCAAACGGCGAATCTGGGATTGATCTCGGCGGTGTTCTTTCGCGAGCGAGCCCCGGTGTTTGTGCCGGTTACTCCGCGTCCTGACCCCAGATACCGGGACGACCAAATGCGCGAAGAAGGCGAGGACTCCATGAAGTCGAAAGCTCCGTCATCGTCGGCGGGCAATAGCACGCTGGGAAGTTCGAGTCGCACACAACCGGTGCCGGCTCCCGACGATGAATCCGCTGCCACGGGCATTGGCCGATCTGTTCGCAATGATGTGCGCTGGGTTGATATGAAGCTGGAGCCGCGCCCAGCCGGTGAGGTAACGATTCGCTATGAATACCGTGCCAGCCTGGTGCGCCTGGGAGTTCTGCCAAGACCGTATCCGCAGCCCGATGTCTTGGGCCGGCGCGAGCGTGCCAAGGGTTTCGAAGGCGGCTATTGCCCTGAGCCCTAAGGAAGGACAGACATTCCTGTCTGTCGCCGTACTGTTATCAGCGCCGTTTGAGGTCAGCCGTGTAAAGCTGCTGGTACGCGCGGTAGCTCGTTATCACTTTGAAGACGTAATTCTTCGTTTCCGCAAAACCAACCTCAGCCACGAAGACGCCGGGATCATTTTGCTTTGCACGCTTGAGCCAGCGGGCGACGTTATCCTCCCCACCGTTGTACGACGCGGCCACAGCCTCCGGCAAATTTGGAAAGAGTTGGTTCAGCTCAGCAAGGTATGTGCTTCCGATTGCAATCGAAACGTCCGGTTCGTAAAGCTGATTCTCTGTCAGATGGCCCACGCGAGCACGCGCCGCGTACCTTGCCGCAGTATCGAGGGTAAGCTGTAAAAGGCCGCGCGCCGCGGAGAGCGATTTCGCTCGGGGCCGGAATCGGCTCTCTTCTTTCATCACTGCCAACACAAGCCGTGAATCCAGTCCGCGTGATTTAGCAAATCGCAAGATCGATTCTCTATACGGCGCGGGATAAAGACTGGCAGTGGTCGCTATCTCCGTTCTCGTATCCTCAGCCCGTTGCGCCGCACGCGAACGCGCCGTAGCGTTGTTCATCGCAGAAAGCCTCTCTGTTGCCAGCCTGCCATAATATGAACTTGCCGGAACGGCAAGATAGGATCGAATTGCCTCTTTGCTACGGCCGGATCGCTCAAGGCTGTATCCACGTAAGTAGGCAACCTCATCAGCAGTTGTTAACACGCCGCTCTGAAACGGCTTGCTCAACAACTCATCGGCAGTTTGCGCAGCCTGGCGCCACTCGCTGGCTGCCACGTGCAATCGCAACTGAGCAAACAATGCGTTCTTATCGGTTGCTGTGCCCGCAAACTTTTCGCGCGTAAGTTCGATCCACGTCATCGCCTCCCGCCGGCGATCTGCTTCGCGGAAGCTGTCAATTACATTTAGGTGAGCGCTTTCGATCCTCTCCGCACCAGGATACTTTTCAACGTATTCGGCATAGCGCGCCGCTGCCTCGCTCGGACGGCCCAGCCGCAACAGGGCTGCTGCCGAGGAGTTCAAACCCTCCCGACCGTCCTTAGTTTGCGGATATTCGCGGGCGACACGCTCGAAAAAATGGAGGGCCTCTCCGTAGCGTCGTTCCTGAAAATAAGATCGTCCAGTGCCAAACAAAGCCGAGGGAACGTTAGCTTCGGTTGCGCCATTGGCAATTACAGCTTGCCAGTGCTCTCTCGCTTCGGAAAATGCGCGATTCGGCATGTAGATGTTTGCGCGCCGCATGTGCTCAGTGGCGGTTAGCTGGGCGAATTCCCCCGTCTGGCGAGCAGTTCTGTCACTTCGGCGAACGACATACAACGCCGCGTCATCGACCACCTGAGCGCTGGCGGCAACTCCTAATCCGATCAGGATTAGGCTGATAGTCAGTGAGCGAAGCAAAGTTCAATGGCTCCTCATCTAGTCAGTCTCTTCGATGATTTCGAAACTCGAAATAATCTCCACAGTGGGTCTTAGCGTTGCTGCGACGCTGCAGTATTTAGCCTCGGAAAGCTCGACCGCCTGGGCTACTGCCGTCTCAGAGAGGTTGCGTCCACGCAGGATGTGGCGCACCTGCATCTCGGTATAGGCGCGCGGATGCTGTGTACGTCTCTGGCCGCTGACTTCGATGCGATAGTCTGTTACATGCTGTCGCTTCTTCTTCAGAATTGAGATCACGTCAATGCCCGTGCAACTTCCCAGGGCAATCAAAAGCAGTTCCACGGGCGACGCCGCGCTTCCGCGTTCCGAATTAGTGTCCAGGACCTGGGCGTGGCCGGATGGTGTGATAGCGATGAAGAGATCGTCACCTGAAAATTTGATGATTGCCTTGGTTGTGGCTTGGCCCATTTCCAATAACCCTCGGATCGTTAGTGAGCATAACACACGGCGGCCATCGGTTTTGCTGACCATCGTTCAGTACAAACACGGTCTTCCGGCCTGGCTGAATGGATGTACCAATAGCTTGCAATCCGACAATAAATTACTATGGAAATAGAACACCCAGTGGTGATTAACACAACCCCCCGACATTCTAATTCAATCAGACTGCCGTTAAAGCATGTCTGCGCCAGGCCTCGTTTGTTGGAGGAGGAGGTGCGGCACGGTGCTTGTTACGTTTTTGAGCGAATCCCTCTGCCTGGCGATCTGAATGTCGCCTCTCCCAGTGATTTGCGCACAGAAAGAATAATCAAGATGAAATTGGAGGAACTATTTATGAGAACAATCAAACGCATCTTTCCCGTCTTGCTGTTAGTTCTGTTTGCGGCAGTCGGCATCGATGCGCAAACCCAACGAGCTTATCGAGGCACGTTTCAGTCCGTGCGACAGTTGATACTCAGGATCGAAAATCGCACCGTCGGGTTTCACAATAACCTCGACAACAGTCTGGCCCGAAGTCCCGTCAACAACAATAGGGGGAACGACGACATTACCTCTTTTGTAGGAGACTTTGACGATGCCGTTCATCGTTTGCGTGCAAATTTTGACAGACGACAGTCGACGGCCTCGGACGCGCAGGAAGTACTGAATCGCGCATCCTTCATAGACAATTTTCTAAGACGACATACTCTCGACCTGCGAACGCGAAATTCCTGGAGCGTATTGCGCGCGGACCTGGACCAGTTGGCGCGGGCGTATGGCGTCTCGTGGCAGCCGGCGACGCGGACGTATCCGCCCACCGCACCAGCCGGCAATCAAAACCCATATACGGCCAACCGCTTGACCGGTACGTACCGGCTGGACATATCGCGCAGCGATGATCCGCGCGAGGCTGCGAACAGAGTAACGAGGAATCTTCCGGCATCGAGCCGCGATCAATTATTGAACGCAATCACAGCGCGGCTTGAGTCTCCGGATCAACTGGCGATTGATTTACGTGGACGAAGTGTCACCATCGCATCATCGCGGGCGCCCCAGATAACTTTCGAGGCTGACGGCGTCGAGCGCGTTGAGACCAGGAATAATGGTCGCACCGTGCGAGCGCGGGCCACCCTAAATGGCGAGCAATTACTGGTGAGCTCTACTGGCGATCGCGGGAACGACTTTAATGTAACGTTTGATCCCATTGATAACGGCCAGCGTCTAAGTGTCACTCGGCGTGTTTATGCCGAAGGGCTGACTCGACCGGTCGTAGTGCAAAGCACCTACGACAGAATTTCTGACGTAGCGCAGTTCAATATCTATAGCGGCCCGACGAATTATCCCGGTCCGGTAACAACCAACAGCGATTTCATAATCCCAAATGGCGAGTTGGTTGTCACGACCCTTAACGATTTGCTTTCTACCAGTTCGGCGCGGGAAGGGGATCGTTTTACGCTGACCGTGCGGCAACCGGCGCAGTATGAAGGCGCAACTATCGAGGGCCACGTTTCTCATGTTGAGCGCAGCGGACGTCTGACAGGCCGCTCGGTAATGACGCTCAATTTTGACAACATACGGTTGCGAGACGGCAGCAGTTATCGCTTTGCCGGAATTCTGGAAAGCGCTCGTACCACTACCGGCGACACGGTTCGCGTGGACAACGAGGGCACTGTCCGGGATGACAGTCAGACCACGAAAACTGAGCAACGCGCAGCAATAGGCACCGCGGTGGGCGCAATAATTGGCGCGATAGCCGGTGGCGGTAAAGGCGCTGCGATCGGCGCGATCGTTGGCGCGGGTGGAGGCGCCGGTTCAGTGTATGTGCAGGGTCGTAATGATTTGGAACTGTCCAGAGGAACCGAGATTACGATTCGCGCCAGTGGACCAGTGACCAATGGCGTAAGGTAGCGGATTGTTTGAGTTGTGCAGCGGTGCGGATCTGGGATCGGAAGCTGAGCCTGTCTTTTCCGCACCGCTGCATTTTGTTAGACAAGAGCCGCATTGGCTATGTTACTATGCCGACGGCTCAAGCGGTACACACTCACAAATCTCTAGAACGCAGGCTCGACACTCCCACCCGACTGAGCGCTATCTTAAACTTGATTGATAGCGAGAGGACTCAATCATGCCCTCTATTCTCGTGGTCGACGACGATAACTTGATTCGCGCTACACTCTATGATCTTTTTGCGGAGCAGTATCACTGTAACACTGCAGAAACTGCCGAAAAGGCTCTGGCCCTCCTCAAGGCCGAAACTTATGACGTTGTTCTCACTGACATTTCCATGCCCGGGTTAAGCGGCCTGGAGTTACTGGGACACGTTCTGCAGAATTATCCCGGCACTCCGGTAATTGTTATTTCGGGAATCGGCGACCAGGAGCACGCACAGGGGTTGATACGACTCGGCGCGTTTGACTACCTGCTGAAACCATTTCGCCTCGAGGTCGTCGAAGACAGCGTCGCGCGGGCGCTTAAGCAGCGTCAAACAGTCTCCGCGGAAATCGAAGATAAGAGTAAAGAAGATCCGGCCGATCAACCTGGAGAATCAGACCAGAAAGCGGATTGGACGATTGTTGGGGGAAGTTTTTCAGACCAAAAGCCGGAATGAATAGCGCCGGCGACTCCTATCGCGACCTGGCCCAAAGTCCCTCTGCCTGGGGTCCGAATAGCACAAGACATCAAAACAACTACATTGGAGCGTGCCGGCGCGAATCGCGCATCTCGCGTTCGGTGTCTTCGCGGATCTGTTGTTCGATGCGCGCAGCCTCCAGCGCCATGGGGACATTCGCCTGCCCCTGGGTCAATCTTTGGAGCAGGTAGTTGGTCTCAGCCCAGCCCGACCCGCGGCTGGCTGCCGCCTCGATTGTTTGGAGACGAGCTTCAGCTTCGGAGAGACTGCGTTGCCCCTCGAATTGGACACTCTCGAGGCGGGTCCTGTCCTGTTGCAAATCCTTAAGTAGAGCACTCGTGTCCGCCCCCTGGATACGCGTCGCGCGATTCATTCGCTGACGGACCTGGAGCAGCTCGCGCCTGGCGGTGGCGACGACGCGTGTCGCGTTCAAGCGAATCGCCAGGGTTTCGGAGTAAGCGTCCGCAAGCAGCGGTGACTGCTGCTGAATTTGCTTCAGGGCGCGTCGCTCTACCGAGGTCAATTCTCCAATAAACCATGGAATTTCGCTGGCTGTAATACCGTCGGCCGCTAGCCGCTCTCGTAACCCTGCTGCCCAGTGTCGGCGATAAAAGAGAAACGCGATGGCAACGATAAGCCCACTGGCGGAACCCAACACCAGTGAAGTCATTGCCAGGAGTAGATAGACAGCTGCGTCTTCGGCGGATGCGAAAAACAAGAAAAGAAAAAACAAGGTCGGGGCAAACGTCAGGACAGCAAAAGAAAGCCACGGGGCCCAGCGCAGGAGCTTGGCTGTCCTTTGGTCGCTGTCGCTAATCTTGCCCGTTAGCTCTCTTGTGGTCATGCGGCGTCAATTATTCCTGCTGCGGCGTTCGCGAAAGGGATCATACTCTGTATGCACTGCCTGCACCAGTTTGAGATGACTGGTCACCTTTGAGCTTTTCTTACGATGTAATAAGATTGACAACCACGCGACTGGAGACGCGATGAGCACAACAAGAAGCCGCTACAAACGAACGATGATCGTGGCAGTTGGCGCCTTCGTCTTGTTCACGATTACTGCGTTTTCCATCCCTCAGGAAAGCGGTGGAAGCATATCCGTCAGAAGGGCTGGCCGTGGACCGGAACGACCGGTCACCATCCCTGTCACGATCCGTCTTCGTCAGTCACAGCCGCAGAAGGAAGTGCAGTTGGTAGATCTGGTGGTTCGCGAGGATGGTGACGAGCAACCTCCTATCTCGATACGCAGCCTTTCCACCACGCCCCTCTCTGTCGCGGTTCTTGTTCAGGACGACCTCGTCTCGTCCGTAAGTAACGAGATCAGATCGATCGCTGATTTCATTCGCCACCTACCACCTGGCTCGCGAGTACTGATAGCTTATATTCGCGCGGGTTCACTCGATGTCCGGCAGCGTTTTACCAGTGACCTGAATAAGGCGGCGTCGGCGCTGCGAATCCCCTTCGGTTTAGCAAGCGCTGCGGCATTTAATCCTTATGTGGAAATCCGCGAAGGCCTCAAGCGGTTCGAATCGCAGCCCCAGGGCCGTCGCGCAATGCTGGTCATTTCCGACGGCTTGGACATTTCACGAGGTTTTGACCCCACATCGATTATTGACAGCGTCGACTTGCAGCGGGCAATTACTGAGGCTCAACGCCGCAGTGTGGCGATCTATTCCATTTACTCGCCTAGTGTTGGCACAACGTCTACGGGGAATCTGCTTCTGGTTGGCAGCGCTCAGAGCGCGTTGCAAAGGCTGTCAAACGACACGGGAGGGCATGCGTTTTTTCAGGGAACAAACGCGCCCGTTAGTTTTGATCAGTTCTTGCGAGATATTGATGCCTCACTCGGCAGGCAAATCGCACTGACGTACCTTTCCACACACACCGGCAAGGGCTTTCATCGAATCGAAGTAAAATCGCTGGCGCCTGATATCGAAGTTCGCTACCCCGCCGGTTACACTCGCTAGTTCCCATGCTGGTTGTCTTTGGTGTTTGAGGCCGAGGGAAGATCAGAACTTCACTCATTGCACCATCGCCGGCAGCATAGAGCCGCGCTTGTCGGAAGCTGTGGCCCAACCGTCCGCGATACTGGCGATCATGCCATGAAAGTGAATTTCACTGCCTGATAATACGAGGAGTACATCTCCCGCATGATAACGCGGGTCTTCAAGTCTGAAGCGAATCACGGTAGCCTGCCCGTTCTCGCGTTCAACGGTGTCAAAGGAGAATTCGTCTGCGTCGACAAGGTAGGTTTGCGAGTTGTTGGCTGTTCTTTGTTCTTCTGGCATGATCTTCGGCGTCTTATGGTCTATTGCGTGAATGCATTCTCTTCTGTTGGGGCGGCTAGTGGGGCTCGAACCCACGACCTCTAGATCCACAATCTAGCGTTCTAACCAACTGAACTATAGCCGCCACACGATGGTTGACTTACCCTGGCTTTATAGTGCCCCCGGCAGGACTCGAACCTGCGGCCCTCTGCTTAGCATCCAGCATCAGGCTTTCCCTGACCGCCCGATTGCTCGGGTTTGCTGGCTGGACTATATCTTGGGCATTGCAGCCCCGGCCCGTATAGTCTCTGAGGATCCCGCGCTCGATGACGAGCTCGCGGTTTCCTGCGGGTTACCCAATCCTCATGAATTGTTACTCAGGTGTTCTCGAGTATCAGAGGCTCTCAGGGCGTTCTCGCATATAGGGCCGTCCACTCAATGAGTTGGCAATAGCTTCCGTTCCTCATTGAGGCTCCAACAAGGCAGATGCTCTATCCGCTGAGCTACAGGGGCACGTCTCAAAAGTGTTCGCGATGTTATCACGCGCTGAATGTATCACGCCAACAACTGTTATTCGGATGCACGGGAAGTCTTCTATCGCTCAGCCTGTGGTGGGCAAACAAAGAGGCCGCCGTCTCGAGTCCAGCGGTCTCTCACAAAAATACAGGCAAACAATTCTCTAGGCAGCCCTGGGCCGTTCGCTCGTCTCCGCGAAAACACGCCGCCCATTAAGTGCATCATCTATGATTTCGCGCACTGCAGAAGTGTCTGGATTGACATCCATACGGTCGCAGGCGCCCAGATGTCGGAGAATGCCTTCAGTAGCAATGTCCAAAGCTGTTCCCATCAGCTTGGAATAGCGTCGCGCTTGTATATGGTCGATCCTCAATAGCCGCTCATTCAGCGGTAGATGTCTGTCAAAAACCACGGTTTCTCTCGCTCCTTCTTTCAACCGAATTCTGCGGATTTGCCTCCTTCTCGCAGAAACTTCGGAATGCTTTCAATAAGTGAATCTTAGATGCAGTACCAAACGCTGCGGATGCAAAACCATTGCGTTTTTCGCACGAATCTGGCACAGAACCCCCAAAGGTAACCCCAAGACATTTCTGGCTTGTGTGGATTAAACGCGGCATTATAACGAAGCGATTCGTCAAAAGCCAGAAGAAATTTCGCAGCTCTCAAAAACTCTAAAGAAATGCTCTAGCGAGGGCTGTTTTCTGGTGTTGGTAAGGGGATCCATTCATAGGTCATGGGCGCCGTGCGAGCGGGCAAAAACCCTTTAGATGCTTGCAGTTTGGGGCAAAACACTGCGGCACCGACAGGGAGCCTCGCAGCCAAAGTGCGGGCGGCCCATAATCGGTGCCGTAAGAGCCTTCTATTAACGAGCGGAAACGGTTGGTTACTTCTTAGGCAAAACCGTGTCTTTCATTGACTTGCCGACGCGAAACTTGAGGGTAGTTTTCGCCGGGATCTGAATGGTCTCGCCAGTTGCCGGGTTTCGCCCTTCGCGTGCCTTACGCTCGGAACGCACAAGCTTTCCGAATCCAGGTAATACGAACTCTCCGTTCGACTTCACTTCCTTGGATGCGAGATTGGAAAGTTCCTCGAAAAACTCCTTCACCTGGGCGCGTTTCATCCCAGTTTTTTCGGCGAAGTGATTAATTACCTCGGATTGGGTCATCCGTCGCTTGCCTGATGCCGCTGTGGTCGCCATGGTGTGGTGTGATACCTCCATCGACTAACGATAATGAAAAAGCTGATGGCGCAACATATATCATACACAGAGCTAGAAGTCTGCATAAAAACGCTTTTTTTGTGGGATTTTAGCGGAAAATCTGGCCAGATTGCCCAGACTCGACTGGATTCGCCGCCAACAAAGAAGCAGGCGTCGTCGAGATCTTAAAGTAAGGAGGCTCGGCTTCAGCTGCGGTGGCGCTGCCGGACCCAATCGCGAAAGTCCGTGAGCCGAGATACGGGCGTTCGCAAAAGGCGAAAAATATCCATGCAAAGAAAATCGTCGCGGGCGTCATTATGGCGAGCGCCACAAAGGTTTCGGAGAGACCGAGGCGGGTGAAGCGGTAAGATTCCATCAGGACCAGTTGATGGGTCAAATAGAGTGAGTATGAGAATAGACCAATTGAGGCAAGAGATTGAATCAATGCAGGGACTCGTAGCGATTGGCGCCATTCTCTTTCAGCCACAACAAAGCGATTGAGAATAACGAAAAAGGCGGCTCCCCAAAGCGGGTGAAGTAACAGCCAAGCAGAATCGTGGAGAAGCTTATGGGACTCGACTACTGGAAGAAAGTACGTTAGACCAACAGCCGAGAGTAGGGCCAGTACTCCGACACTGGTTTTGCTGCACCACTCTGGCAATACCACGATGCCAAAGGCCGCTTCCACAGCTAAAGCGCCAAGTGCCCACGTGAACCAGTGCGATGCGGCGGCCTCGGTGACGGGGATATTGACGCCGAAAGCATTTCGCGCTCCCACACTAAGAACCAGCCAGAAAACTCGCGCCGCGGCACAGAGCATTAGCGTCCGACGCCAGCCCAGGCGATTTCTGAAGAAGAGAAGTAAGAAATAGGCCAGGTATAGCTGTTCTTCAATCGCCAGCGTCCAGAACACCCCGTTGATGCTGTAGGCAGTTCTTCCATCAATGTTGTGGAGCATCATTAAATGCAAAACAACGTCCCAAACATAGAAGGCGGTGGCCTGTAGTTTAGTTGTGAAACCGGATACTACAAGATAGATTGCAAGCGCGATTAGATAGGGTGGGTATAGCCGTCTGAACCTCCTTTTCCAGAATGCAACGAAATCAGTTCGAGGTTTCTCTTCCACAGTCCGCCGTCGGGCCCATTGCAGGTGAATGCAGAAACCGGAAATCACGAAAAACAAGAACACGCCGGCATAGCCAAACGAAGAAATCGCCCAGAGCGGGGACGCCAAGGAGTTCCAAATGGTGCCGGTTGGTACCCGTGGTTTCGATCCGACCTCGTGATACAACACTACTCCGAGGGCCGCTGCGCCGCGCAAAGCGTCAACGCCGCGCAGTCTTGCCTTTCCTATTGACATGACGTTTTTACGATCGTTGTCAGTTGTGTTCGTAAGCGGCATGAGTAAGCCTGCTAGTACTAATGCCCTGTCTCAGCGAAATGGCCACCGAATGGCGGCCATCAACTAAAAAGAATGTGGTCGGGGCGAGAGGATTCGAACCTCCGACCTCTCGGTCCCAAACCGAGCGCACTACCAGGCTGTGCTACGCCCCGAGAATCGTAATCAATGTTTTGATCTTCCAAACCTTAAGTGAGCTATTCTAGCGGGCGCTCTAAGAAGAGGTCAAGATTCTCTCATGCAGCGCTAGCAGGAAATCGCGCGTCGCTGCCAGCGCCCGAGCCCGATGGCTAATCTGGTTCTTCACCTCCAGGCCCAACTCAGCAAGTGTTAGATTGTATCCGTCCGGAACGAACACAGGATCATAGCCGAAACCACCCGATCCCCGCGGGTGGAAGGAAAGTCTTCCATCGCAGATACCCGTGGCGGAATAAATCAATCTTCCGTCAGCATCGGACACGGCCGTCGCACAAACGAACCGAGCGACCCGCCGCCTATCAGGTATAAGAGATAACTTCGACAGAAGCAGCGAAACGCGCTCCGCATCCGACGCTTCCGCGCCGGCAAACCGAGCGGAAAGCACGCCCGGTGCTTCGTCAAGCGCTTCCACCTCCAAGCCAGAGTCGTCGGAAATGGTCCAAAGGCCGGTTTGTAGCGCATACCCTTGCGCCTTTAAGGCAGCGTTTTCGGCAAATGTCTGACCAGTTTCATCGATGGCACTCAGGCTCGGAAATTCTGCCAAGCTCGTCAGTTCGAAGGGCAATCCTTCCAGCATTGATTTCACTTCCACAATTTTCCCGGGATTCCATGTTCCTATAAGCAAGCTCTTAAGCGGAGAGTTCATTTGTCAGAAAGTTGCGAAGCAAACTGTGCTGTCAATGTCGCAAATAAACCGAACGTCGAGTTCGTCCTTCTCTCGAAGCCTTCGTCGGTGAGGGCTGTCGCACTAACAGCATAAGGTATTTCAGGCAGGGGGTCGGCGGTACCGTTCCTCGATTGAAATTGCCGCCGGGAGATAAGGGAAAGGAATTCTTGAGCAGATTGCACGTCCCGCGAATAGGTAACAGCAAGTGGAGGCGGAGATGAAACGTTCTGGCTCGCCAGTTTGTAGGAACTAACGGCCTCTATGGTGGAGTGTTGCGACCTGGCCAGGAGACAACGGCCGACCAATGCAGCAGGGCCGATCAGTAATTCCTGATCCGCAAAACTTGCCGCTAGCCCGGATTCGTCAGACGAAACAAGCATCTCGTAACCGGCTACAAGCTCTTTCCGTACGCCCGCGCCGAGCCGCTGGCTAACAAGCTTCTGAACGCCTGCCGTGTCATGAGGCTGGACGATCAGAACTGAAGGTGTTGAGCCCTCATCGAGTCGAACTGTCACAATTTCCGGTCCAACGGCGCCGAGGAAGGTATCGGGATCGTCGATACCATAGGGCGACAGTGCTGCTTTAAGTAAAGGAGTGATGAGCACGGCGCCCAGAATATCAACGTGCGACGAAAGCGCCTTGTTTAAGCCAACCCATGCCCGCCGAGGATCCCGTAGGTTATATTGCGTAAAGGACTGTGTGTCTGCGGGCACGAATCGAATTGCGTTTGACGTCGTAGCAAGACCTGTAGCAAAGGCCTCTCGCAGATTACCCGTCACATCGCTGGGCAATGAAACAAAATAGCGGTCTTCTACCCTGCCACCCTCAAAGCTCGCTGCCCATCCAGCGCTCTGAAAGAGTTTACCAGCCAAACTGGCAAGGATCCGCTGGGCTTCAGAACTGGTAGATATTCGATCGACGTAAAGTGGGGCGGCGAATGCCAACAGCTTGCCGAGCCCCTCAGAGGAAACATAGCCAAAGGCAGCAGCCCTATCACCACGCAATCGAGCCCGCACGGCTGCTAGATCCTTGTTGCTAGCAAGACTAGCGCGAGTGCCGCGTCGCACTGCAACGCATGCTTGCACCGCCAGCTCATCATTGCCCATGATTACTACTGAATCCAGAAACGTGGCGACAATACTCCTGCCATCTGGTTGCGACACCCATTCGACGAATTCCATTCCATCGATGGTTTTTCGCTTAAAGCTCGACTGGGCGTAGACTCGGCGCGCCAGTTGTTCGATCTTCTTCTCAATCGTGGGTCTCATCCTCGTCTGGGTTGTGTGAGTCTCAATTACGAGTGCCGCAGTAGGACGGATTCGCAACGTAGGATGGTCGTCTGTTGCGTCAAAGGCCAATATCACCATTGCAAACTGTGAGCGTGCGAGGACGACTTCTTCCGCGGTTCCTATTCCTGTCCAACCGGCGAGCCTACTAATCCACGTAACGTCGAAAAGATTGGATTTCAGTTCAGATCCGCCCGATAGAACTTTCGACGTTTGAGCGATTCCTGTTGCGATCTGCGGCAGGTTGTTAACTTCAAGATAAAGGATTGATTCGGAGGGCACATAGCTTGCCATGTCGACCTGAGTCGGGTAGCTCCACCAAATCCACGCTCCGGCCGCCAAAAGAATGGCCCCCAGAATCATCAATAAACGGGCGAATTTCATAAGGGTCGAATGCTACGTCAAGTTGATAATCTGGACAATGCAAGTTGGCAGAAGAGTCAGCAAACTAGCAATCTCCTCACTAACAAGTATGTTAATTCCTTAACTGAAGTGCACGGGCGGCCCACTGGAATAGGAGGGGAGCCTGTTCCTGGAAATAGGCACTGGACTACTCCGATTACTTCCTCAGCATTAGATATTCCCTTGTGGGACATAAGGTTAAAGGCAGTAAAATATGGTTGACAATAGTCCACCGGTGTTGTAGCCTGCATTTGGCGGTTAGGAGTGCTCCGAGCGCCCCAGGAATCAAGCCGCCTCTTTGAATAAACTGATAAGGGCACACTTCGCGTGAGCGGAGGCCGCAAAGCCGACGGGAGTCACCTTGTGTAGGATGGTTGACTCGGCTGGGTTGCCAGGATCTGACCATCCAGTTCCGCAGCATACGCTCTCCACAGCCTGCGCCTGCGATCCTTTTCCCACATCTCTTCGAAGGTTCAACGCATTTGACTTATTGTTCCTGCGACGCGTCTTCCCCCTCAATGCAGCTCAACCTGTGGGAAAAAACTCAAACTGCAGCAACGCATCAAAGTTGAAACAAGCTAACCAACTTCTTCGGACCAAATGTCTGCGCTGCCGCGCGTCGCGTGCTCGCCGAGCCCGTGCTCGATTGCGACGCCAACATCGCATGCGTTCTAGAATCACAAGGAAAGATTAATCATGTTTACACGCGGAATCAGCAAAAAAAATATGGTGGGCCTGGATATCGGCTCGAGTTCGATAAAAGCGGTAGAGCTGCAGGGTAAGAGCGGCAGCTTTCAATTGGTTAGTCTTGGGTATGAGAACCTTCAACCCGATTCGATAGTCGATGGCCAAATCATGGAACTGAACAATGTCTCAAATGTAATAGCAAATATCTTCAACGAACATAAGATCGCAACCACCAGAGTAGCAGCCGGCGTTAGCGGACATTCGGTCATCGTGAAGAACATCGTTCTCCCGCAAATGAGCGAAGACGAACTGCAAGAGTCGTTCAGTTGGCACGCTGAAGAGCACATCCCATTCGATATCTCGGACGTCAATCTTGACTATCAGATTACAGGCAACTCATCGGACGCACTTCACGTGCTGCTTGCCGCATGCAAGCGTGACAAGATCGCGAACCTCAAGCAGGCGATACAACTCGCTGGCAAACAGCCAGCGGTGATCGATGTCGACGCATTCGCATTACAAAACTGCTACGAACTGAATTATCAGCCGCAACCTGGACAAATAGTAGCGCTTTTGAACATTGGGGCTTCGACTACCAACATAAACATTTTGAATGGTACGCGATCAGTTTTCACTCGGGATGCCTCCGTCGGCGGTAATCAATACACCGGCCTCTTACAGAAGGAACTTGGTCTCACATTTGAACAGGCAGAGACGGTTAAACGAGGGATGACGCTGCCGGAAGGTTCGGCGCCGCGTTCGATAGAGCCAATCCTCGAAACGGTGTCGGACATTCTGGCGCTCGAGATTCAAAAGACCATGGACTTCTATCGCGCTACTGCGGAAGATGGCGAATCGGCCGTGCAGAAGATACTGATCTCGGGTGGCGGTTCAAAGCTCACTGGGCTAATGGAATACCTCGCGCATCGCTTTGAGATACCCGTAGAAGTTTTCGATCCGTTCCGTCAAATACGGGTGGATGCCAGAAGTTTTGATCCCGATTACATGCGCGAACTGGTGCCGGAGATGGCCATCGCTGTTGGTTTGGCATTGAGAGGAGTTGAGGCCCGATGATTAGAATCAATCTCTTAGAATCGGTTACGGACAGGCCGAGTGCAGTCAGCGCAGTAGAGGATAGGGTGGCAAGGCCGTTGACCCAGACGCTGCTTTTAGCTCTGACGGTCGGAGCCTTACTCGTGGTGGGTATGGGCTACGATTTCGTTAGCTCGAGATCCCAACACGAGGTTGCGCGGAAGGAATTGGATAAGCAGCAGCGGATCAATCAGCAGATGAACGCCGTCAACAAAGAGCGGGCCGATCTCGAGCAAAAGATTAAGGACATCCAGGTCAGGATCGACGCAATTCAGAGATTGAGAGCTTCGCAACAGGGTCCGGGATTCGTGTTGCGAGAAATCAAAGATCGTTTCGATGCCGTGCCGGGCCTTTATCTCAAGAGTGTTGAACAGAAGGAAAACGAGGTAACAATTAGGGGCGAGTCACCGAATGAGGCTTCTGTCACTCGTTTTGGTCAGAGCCTGGAGTTCTCATCGGGGTTGTTCACTAATCTTTACATAGAGACCCTGCGTGAAGCCGTCCAACTGAAAAGCAATGGTGCAAGCGCTCCCGCTGCAGCAGCGGAGGATCCAAACGCTGCCAAGCCGGAGGTCGTCAGTTTCATGATTAAATGCAATTACTCTCATCCGAGCGGATCCCAGTCCGTGAATCCAGCGCCAAACCCAGCAAATCAAATTGCAAAGAAATAGATCAACGTAGCTATCTCTCCGCGCCCTGTCCCGGAGAATTGTGGAAAGGGTATAACCTGTCATGATTGGTAACATTCAAACTCTCCCCTGGTATTTTCGGGTGACGATGTTCGCTGTGGTTGCGCTGTTTGTGTATGTCGGGTTCTGGTATTTCGTGACTCGCGGCACCCGTGCCGAAACGAAAGAGCTCAACGACAAGATTGCTGAGCTGTTACCCAAGAATGCTCAGGCACAAATCGCTTCACAGCGTCTCAACGAGTTCAAGGTCGCTTACCAAAACCGGCAGGAAGAATACGATGAGCTTAAAGCGTTACTACCGGAGCAGCGTGAGTTAACTATGGTCCTACAAGGCCTGCAGGAACGCGCACGCAGCTCGAAGCTTTCCCTGCGTAAATTCATGCCTAAGGATGATGTGCAACAGGACCTCTATAGCGGCAAAAGGATAGATGTGTCAGTGATGAGTTCATTCGCGAATCTGCGAGCCTTCTTCGATCAAATGGCCCACTACCAGCGAATAGTATCGATTACGAATTTTGAGATCAAACAGATAGACAAACAGGCTCCGGGAAAAACTGTCGAAGCCAGGTTCGATCTGACTGCTTACTACGTTTCTGCTGAGAAGTTGCAGAACCAGCCTACGACGCAAGCGCCCAAGTCATCGACTCCAGGAGGGGCTGCTTCCGCGCCAGCAAAATAGCTGCTTAGCTAGATTGAGACCGCCGCAAATCTCGCGGCTTTATGGGAATAGAAAAATGAAGCACCACAGACAAATCATTCACTTCACCTTCGTCGCCATATTGCTTTCCGTCGGCTGCGCCTTCGCGGGCACTTTGACGCGCGTCGCCGCTCAAGAGCAAGCCATCGACGACAAGAAGGTTATGCGCGAGAAAAGCGGTCGCGACCCGTTTAAGAGATATGAGCCGCCGGCTCCAAAGATTGGAAAGAGCCTGATGCTGCTGCCGCCGTCGATTCAAGAGCGAATCGACAGATACAAAGCACAGAAGATCGCTGCGATGAATGCGCAACTTCCGGCACCGAAACCCACCACTGCGCTGCTTCTGGGCGAAGTTCAGGTGATAGGTATTTTTCGCACTCCGAGAGGTTACGCGGCGATGGTTGAAGCTCTGCCGATAAAACTCTCGTACGTCATCTATCCCGGAGAAATATTTTTTGATGGCCAGTTAGTGGCTATCGAAGAAAACCGTCTCGTCTTTAGACGCGAGATTGTATGGGCTAGCGGTAAGCGGGACCGCGTAGTGGAGATAAAGCCGCTACGCCAGCCCAGCCTCATAGATGCAATGTCAGCCGCTAAAGCGGTTCCTGCCAATGCTCCCCTCGCGGAGCCCGAGAAAAAACCGGACGACAAATCAGCCGCTCCGGATAAACAGTAAGAACCTAAAGCAAGCTTGCTGCCGGAAACCAGTCCGCGTGACAAGCTAGCCATGTGACCGAGTTTGGTTAGACCAGGCAAGCTTGAGATCAATCACGCGCGCCTTTCACTTGACAACCCGATATTGAAACTCCACGCAGTGCGGCGCGCGCTTGGTTCCGGCTTAGCAAGTTTGACTTAGCGTAGCGCGTGAGCGGCGTTCAACGAATCCCTTAGGAGGGAACAAATGCTTAATCAGGCCCCTTTATTTACAGCTATCCGAAGATGTGCGCTCGTCTTCTTGTTGGTTCTTTCGCTTGAAGCGATTGCCACCGCAGGTTCATTGACCGGCCCAATCGCAACCGGCATCAACGCGACAATCTCCGGCGACGCCACTTTCATAACCATTGCGGGAACTGCGCCAATGGCTTTTTCGGTTTCCAAGCCGGATGCGCGCACCATTCTTGTGAATCTTCCTGGCGTTAATGCGACTCGCCTGGCCCAGATATACGCGATCGACACGCCGCTGGTTAAGAGCGTAATAGTCGAGCGTGCGCCGGAACAGGGTCATCAGAGTATTGCGCGCGTGCGAGTGTCATTGCGAACTTCGGTGCAGGACCGTTCCCAGATGGCCGGCAACAACCTCGTTCTCGTGCTTTCCCCGTTGAGTTTAAAGGACGGGGAAAGAGCTGCTGTATTGCCAACTCCGATTTCTCGCGTTGAAATCGCGGCAGTAGGCGCGCCTCCTCCTGGGGCGGTTACCGAGGCTATAGCTCGCGAGGCCGTCGTGGAACAATTTCCAGCACAACAGCCTTCCCCGACGCCGGATAAGGCCACCGCGGGTATTTCTCCGGCGAAGGACAATATGACAGCGCAATCGGACCAAGGGCACCGTTATGGTCAGCCGGGTTTTGTTGGTGAGCCAATTAACCTGAACGTGGTCAACGCCGACATCCGCGATATTTTGAACTACATCACTGAGCAATACGGAGTGAACTTCGTTATCGACAGTTCAGTCGCAGCAGTGCCGGTGACGGTAAATGTTCAGGATGTGCCCTGGAATGTCGCGCTCAACGCGATACTGCGAGCCAACCGCCTGGGAATCGAAGTCAACGGCAATATCCTTCGCGTTGCCACGAACGACGTGCTCGCAAAAGAAGCTGACACCGAGAAGATAATCAACGATTCGCATTTGGATAATGCCGACCTGGTCACGGAGTTTATCCGGCTCAACTATGCACGCGCTTCCGGAACACTCGCGCAAGGTGGTGGATCATCTGGAAACTTTGCCGGCGGGGCGACCTCCGGCGCGCCTTCGACTACCATGGGGGGCGGGTCTGCGGCTGGCGCTTCCGCGGGAAGCGACCAGGGAATTCTGCCTATCGTCCAGCGTCGGCTCTCGAGACGAGGTAGTGTAGAAGTAGATGGACGCAGCAACACGCTTATTGTCACCGACGTCAAAGAGAATATCAGCGCCATTCGTCAACTTGTAACGCTGCTGGATCAGCCTGAACCTCAGGTCGAAATCGAGACGCGTATCGTGATCGCGAATAGAAGCTTTAGTCGCGATCTAGGCATACAGCTTAACGCTCTCGCCCTCAACATGGGTACGGGTGGCACCGCCGGCTTCGGAACAGCTCAGCCCACTCCTCTTGTCGGCGGGGCCGGCGGAGGCAATACTATCGGGCTTAGACCTCCTGGCGTCCCACAAGGTATCCTCAACCCGTCGGGATCACTCGGGGCTAATCTCCCAAATACGGTTATCGGTTTAACCACAGGCATAATCGGCACGGCGCAGATCAGCGCGCTTATCACTGCCGCCGAGAATAGGGGACAAGTAAAGATTGTCGCTACGCCGCGAGTCACAGCATTGAACAATCGTAAGGCGGAAATTTCGAGCGGCCAGCAGATTCCAGTGACCACACCGCAGACTGGTGCGGGCGGCGCCGGGGGTGTGCTTGTCTTTACCACGGAGTTCGTCTCCGTGCCTTTGCGTCTCGAAGTGATTCCGCAAATCACGGATGCGGGAACGGTCGTGCTGCATGTTATTGCTGAAAACAACAGCGTGAACACAGCGATTGCGGTTAACGGCACGCCGGGAATTGACACGCAGAGAATGGAAACTGAGGTGCTCGTTCCTGACGGTGGTACCACGGTCGTTGGCGGAGTAATAGGCTCTAATGAGTCCGAGACAACCAACCGAACGCCCGGCGTCGGCAGCATTCCCATCCTGGGCAATCTGTTCAAGCGGAAGTTGGTAACGCGGCAATCGAATGAGATTCTGTTCTTTATTACGCCGCGCATCTATCGTCCAGACTTCATGGGTCGACCGACAGCAGGCGCGGTGAGTACGGGCACGCGTACCACGACTATCGCCCAGCCGGTACCGATGGGCAATCCGGCTACAAACACGCCGACGCAGCAACAGCAGAAACAGCAGCAACAGCAGACCGTGCCTGCGACCACATTGCAGGCCGTGCCGAACTCGGCGCCGCAGACGAGGCCCTAATCACAAGAACTCTCTGGGTCGAAGTCGAAAGGTTGCAAGGCCATAACACGGAGCGTCGTGTTCAAAGCTGAAAAGGATGGTTACCAATGTTCAAAGAAACACTGGAAACAATCTTGGCAAAAACGGAAGGGAGCCTCGGCGCCCTAATCATGGGGGCTGATGGTCTCGCCGTCGAAAAGCTCTTCAGGGCCGATGGTAACGATGCCAATCTCGATGTGGCTGCGGCCGAATTGACTTCGTTTGTTCGGAGTGCAAATCGATCCGGCGACGATCTGGGATTGGGCAACCTTAAAGAGCTGACGTTAAGATTCGACCAGGTTACGTTCATCGCCAGATCATTCAATCGCGAATACTTTCTGGTGCTGGCGCTTAGGACAGAAGGCAACCTCGGTCGCGGGCGCTACGAAATGCGAAAGGCTGAGCTTCAACTGGCCAAAGAATTCGCTCTGTAGCTATTCCCGGTTTACGCAGTCCAGCGACACAAAGGCCACCTGCAAAGGGTGGCCTTTTTTTGATTTAGAGCTGTTAACCAAAGCTCAGGTTGGTAACTTCACATAGGGCATGCCGCGCAGGATGATACGCTGGCGTCGCACTACACGTTTCTGGTGAAGCAGCGGATTGAAGATTGTGCGCGGATTGGGAATCATCGCCGAGAGATAGGCGGCCTCGCGTCCGCTCAGGCTGCCTGCAGGTTTGTGGAAGTAGTACTGCGAAGCGGCCTCGGCGCCATAGACGCCATCGCCCCACTCAATTACGTTCAGGTACAACTCCAGAATGCGACGCTTCGAGAGTTCGCGCTCCAAAAAGTAAGTTATGATCGCCTCCTGTCCCTTGCGCACGAAAGACCTTTCGCTCGAGAGGTAAAGGTTCTTTGCCAATTGTTGGGTGATCGTAGATGCGCCGCGTTTGAAGTCGGGCATCTGCGGGATCCAGCTCGATGAATCGTCGCCTTCCTGTTGCGCTTCTTTTACGGCGTCGCGCTGAGCCTGTTCCCAGGCGCGCTGAATGGCCTGATAGTCAAAACCATTGTGGGTGGCAAAGTTTGTGTCCTCGCCCGCGAGCACCGCCCGCTGCAAGTTAGGCGAGATTCTCTCCAGGGGAACCCATGTTTGCCAGCGTCGCGGCTGCTCGCCGCGCGCGCGAGCTTCCGTGGCGCGGGTTTCAATTAGTGAAGTGGTTTCCGGATTCTGAGTTTTTAGATTTGAGATGCGAGGGAAGGTTGCTATCGCGTAAATGAGCCCACCTAAAATGAGCCCGATTACCACGTATGAAAAATGTTTAATTAATCGCCACATACGGAACAATCAGTAGTCACTCGAGCCTGAATGTTATCAGTTCAGGCGGTGGTCTTAAATCGATAAGGCCCGCAAAATGCTTGAGTCCCATCGAGGCATTAGAACCTGTGACCAACGGTTCTGTTGCTTCGGTGGGACTCTTTCAGTGTCGGGAAAAGCCTGGCCTTAGTGAACGGCCGATGCCTTCTCACCTGGAGCGGGCGCGAATAGCTACATATTCGCGTTCTTATTAGCGGCCCGCCTCATATGCCGGCCATGACGACGATGATGTTTGCGGTGCCGATGGCGGCGCATCATGCCCGTATTTGAGTTCTCCATCGTGGTGGAGCTATTCGTGTTTTGCGCAAAAACCAAGCCACCGAAGCAAAACACAAATGTGAAGACCAAAGCTGCCAACAACTTCTTCATGATTCTGTACCTCTTATGAGAAAAATTCGGAAAAGCGATTTGCTTCTACGCCAAATCCGGGATTGAGTCAATGACTATTTGTCCTCTCAAGGGGCCACCAGAAAGCTTCTTAGCCTCCCGAATCGTATTGCAGTGAATCTCAACCGTGTCGTTAATGTCGGAAGCGTATCCGCCGGACATTACTGTGGCCACCGGCACGCCGCGAGTGCGGCAACTCGCCAGAACGAGTGTGTCGCGTGTGCATAAACCGTCGATCGTCAGCGCCAATCTCCCCAGCTTGTCGCCCTCAAACGGGTCGGCGCCGGCAAGGTAGAACACAATGTCGGGCTCATGTTGGAAAACAGACAGCAGGCCTCGCTTGAGCTGTGTCAGGTAGAAGGCGTCAATGGTTCTATCAGGCAACTCTATATCCAAACTTGAGCAGGATTTCTTCAGCGGATAGTTATTCTTCCCATGAATTGAAAACGTAAATACGGTTTCATCTTCGCTGAAGATTGTTGCCGTGCCGTCGCCCTGATGGACGTCGCAGTCGACAACAGCTGCACGACGAATCGACCCATTGCGCTGAAGAGTTCGAATTGCTATCGCCACGTCGTTCAGTACGCAGAACCCGGCGCCATGGTCGGCAAAGGAATGATGCGTGCCGCCGGCGAGATTAGATGCTATACGGTCCTGCAAAGCCCAATGGGCCGCCAGCAGAGTCCCACCGACGGCGAAGAACGATCTGCGTACCAATGCTGCAGACCACGGCAGGCCCAACCGGCGCAGCTCGCGCGCAGTCAATTTTCCCGCACGCAGCCGCGTCACATAATCCTCATCATGAACCAACAGCACGTCGGCTGGGTCAGCCGGTGCGGGTTCTATAAGCTCCCGCGGCTCCAGCGTCCGTTCGCCGAGCAAACGGTCGCGCACCAACTCGAACTTGCGAATCGGAAAGATGTGGGCTTTGCCAATGTCGGCGTAATACCGCGGAGTGTAAGCGACGCGCATTTGCTGGCTGATCATAGCGCGGACGACGAGGGGACGCTATTCCGAAAGCCCAGGGGGGCGATCAGCCGTCAGAACGGGCGGAAGGCTGGGATAATGGCTGCTTTAGTGGTTTCTGTCAGTTACCAGGTTTGTTGTCATCAATGGATAGGTGTTCCCACGACCGCCGTAGGGAAGCACAGAATGTTCGAGTCAGCCCTGGCTGTCTATGCCGCGATGATGTGGCCGTTGAGAGGAGACTTCATGCCCCTAATGAAAAACGTAGCTGCCTTCCTTACGCTTCTTTTCCTATCGTGTGTTTCTGTCAGAGTTCAGGCGCAAAACGCGCCGCCTGCACTGAAGCCGGCATCTTCAATATCGGTGGGCGCTCAATCGAAAGATAGTTCCGGCGCAGCCGACGATGACTCGCTGGATGTTGATGAGGATAGCATCATCCGGACGGCGACCAGTCTGATCAGCGTTCCCGCAGTTGTGCTGGATCGCAGCGGCCGCTACATCCCGAATCTACACAAAGAAGACTTTCGCATTTATGAAGATGGCATCGAGCAGGGGGTGGCGTACTTCGCTCCGGTGGAAAAGCCATTCACGGTGGCGCTCATGTTGGACGCAAGTGGCTCGACTCAGTCCCAATTGGCCCAGCTGCGAGCGGCCGCCAACGCATTCATAAGTCAGCTGCGTCCCGATGATCGACTTTTGATAATGACCTTCGATGGCAGCATTCACATGTTGGCTGAACCGATGGACGTGAGGGCGATTCGAAAGAGCAAGCTCCACATCCCGGAAGTGACTGACGGTACTGTCCTGTACGATGCCGTGGACTTTGTCCTCAATACCCGACTGGCCCACATCCAGGGCCGCAAGGCGATAATTCTCTTCACCGATGGTGTGGACATGAACAGCAGGTCCACTTACAAGCGAAACATCCGCGATGCAGAGGAGCAGGATGTTCTAATCTACACGGTGCAATACAACACGCTGCCGCAACTCCCAGCGCGGCTGGCCAGCATCACCAATGAAAAAGCCAGGGAAAAAGTTAGGGAGAGAATGCTGAAGAAGTACGCGGTAAGCGAGTCCTATATGCGCGAGCTGGCGGAGAAGACCGGGGGTCGCTTCTATCGAGCTGAAGGCCTGGCAGATACTGAGCAAGCATTCGCAGCCATCACGGGGGAATTGGGAATGCAGTACAGCTTGGGTTACTACCCAAAAGGCACAGTCACCGCCGGCGCCCAACGAAGCATTAAGGTGAGTGTGCGCCAGCCTAACCTGGTGGTGCGCGCGCGCGACAGTTACATCACCGGCGCAGCGGGCGCCAAGTCGACTGCCGGTGGAAACTGATTACTGTGCTACTCTTTTCCGGCCCCGAGAAAACTCCCGAAACCAGGCGTTTCTTTCCGCTTGATTGAATTCGTCGTGCCGACCTAATACTGAATCAAGCTGCCCTCTCGTTTCGCCCGGCGCACTGCGCGGCCGAAAACCCATAGCGAGAAGGGAAGCAGGATAACCAGAAAGATCACCAACGTAATCAGCGGCTCGCGAACCTGCGACAATCCCTGGCCTTCAAGCAGCACCCGGCGGATGCCATCGAGACCATAGGTGGGCGGTAGGATGCGCGAAATACTGCTGACGGCGTTTCCGGCGTACTGTGAAAGAAGCTGGGTGGGAAAAAACACTCCGGAGAAAAGCGCGGAGCCGGTGCCAAGAAAAATCCCAAACGGATCACCGCGTTTAAAGACCATCGCGAAGCTTGCGGAGAGAATTCCGAGGCAAGCCAGCACGGTCGTGGTCAGAATAAGAAAGAGTAGAGCAAGCAGGAAACTGCCCTGGTAGTGCACGTCGAAAAACAGCCAGCCGAAAAAGAGATACAAAAATGAAAAGAAAGTTGCCTGCACGAAGTCCCATGCGGAGCTGGCGACTATTACCGTAGGCACGCTGATTGGCGTCAGCAGAACGCTTTCGAGCGTCCCTTGCATCTGTTCCTGCCGAATCGCATTTGCGAGGCTGGAAAAACCGGTCATGAAATAATTTAGAACGGCCAGCCCAGTCAGCCAGGCGGCCAAAGGGTTGCGCCATTGCGCAAACCTTGGATCAGCAAAGCCGACGAAAATCTTCGAAACAAAGAAAAGTGTCGTTACGACGATCAGAATTGACACTATGCGGAGAAAGAACTGCATGCGGTAACTGACTTCGAGGCGCAGGTCCCGTACAAGAAAGGCGCGCACGCGTTGAATAAAAAGGATGATGGAGTGCATTGGCCCGGCCTGCTAATCGGGTTAGAAGACAGACAGGAATGTCTGTCCTACTTTTCGTAGCTTTCAAGAACGTCGAATAGTGTAGCGCGCTCGCTTTCGACTGCGCGAACGATGCCGCCGCTTTGTTGCAGGACGCTCAGCACGCTGTGCAGCAGTTCGTCATCACTTGCTCGTGCGAACTTAACTACGCAGTCGGCATCGCGTGCGCCTCTCTCCAGAGTGAAGAACTCACGGCCAAAAGCCTGGGCCAGAGCGCGCTCGGCGTCACCAACGACAAGCGAATTGAACGTAATCGTAACCTGTTCGGCCTGCGTGTGGAGCGAGCGCAAGGTCCGCGGTGTGTCCAGCGCGCGAATGCTTCCCTTGCTAATAATCGCCACGCGTTGGCAAAGCTCTTCCACTTCCGCAAGATTGTGCGAAGTCAGTAAAACCGTCACTCTGGTATCGTCGCTTGCCAGCGACTTGATAAGCGTGCGCATACGCGATGCCGCCAGGGGATCCAGAGAACGCGTGGGCTCGTCGAGTAGCAACACGGGCGGGCTGGAAAGCATTGCGCGAGCGACAGCAAGTCGCTGCTTGTTTCCTGTCGATAACTCTCCAAAGCGGCGGCGCGCCAGTTCTTCAATTTCAAAACGCAGCAACAATTCTTTGATTCTTCTCTTTGCCGCCGCTTCGCCGAGCCCGTAGAGTCTGGCGAAAAACAACAGGTTCTGTTCGGCAGTTAGCCTCCAGTAGAAACTTCTTTCTTCAGCGGTTGCAAGCCCGACCTGCCTGCGTACCTGCTCGTCCTCGTGAACGCTGTCGTAGCCTTTCACGGTTACTGATCCCAGGGTCGGCTGGACCAAAGTGGCTACGATCTTGGTGAGGGTGGTTTTGCCCGCGCCATTGGGACCGATAAGGCCGAAGATTTCGCCTTCGCGGATCTCGAATGAAACATCGGTCAAGGCTTCAACCGGCGGTTTGAACTTGCGGCGCAGAAGTTTCTTAAGGCGCAGAAAGGGAACGGGATAAGTCTTTGAGATGTGATCGACGGAAACAGCTACCGGGCGCCGGCGTTGTTCTGCGAAAGCGCTGGCTCTTGCTGACTTCTCTGTGGTTTCGATTGAGGACATGGATGCGAAACAATCGAGCCCAGCATGACCAGGCCGAAAGAGGATCAACGTTTTCTTTGGCGTGGATCAAGGTATTCCCGCAGCCCATCGCCAATGAAGTTGAAAGCCAGGACGGTCAGCGCGATTGCCAGGCCTGGGAAAATCAGGGCATGCGGCGCGTTCTGCAGAGTCGATAGATCGCGTGCTTCTTCTATCATCACTCCCCATGAAGGGGCCGGTGGCGGTACGCCAAGGCCCAGGAATGAAAGGGACGCTTCGGAAAGAACAGCTCCCGCCATTCCCAGACTCGCTTGCACAATGAGGGGTTGGATCGCGTTCGGCAAGATGTGCACAAAGAGTATGCGCGCATCGCCGGCTCCAAGCGCGCGCGCGGCCTGCACGAAGTCATATTCCCGCACCTTCAATACCTGGCCGCGAATCAGCCGCGCATAGCCAACCCAGCCGATAATGCAAAGGGCAAAGATCAGTTTGTTCAACCCAGCTCCGAGAAAAGCTACCAGCGCGATGGCCAGGAGCAATCCCGGAAAGGCGAGAAACACATTGAACACATAACCGGAAAGTACGCGATCGATCCAGCCGCCATAGTAACCGGCAAGCGCGCCGAGTAAAGTGCCAACGATGGCCGACACGCTCACGACGACAATGCCGACACGCAGCGAAATGCGGGCGCCAAAAACTACCCGCGCAAAAATGTCACGGCCGGTTGAGTCAGTGCCAAACCAGTGGGCCGCGGTGGGAGGAAGATAACGGATGGAAAGATTTGTCGCACCCACGTCCTGTGTCGTGATCCACGGCGCGAAGATCGCCACGATCAGGACCACCGCGACAATTCCGATTCCGATAATAGAGAGACGGTTCATGAAAGAGGTAAACGGTAAATAGTAAATCGTAAACAGATAAAAGCAGCACGGGCGAACTCTATTTACGGTTCGCTGTTTTCGGTTCACGAAACCCGTATTCGGGGATCAAGCCAGCGATAGATCATGTCCGTTAGCGAGTTTGCGGCGATGTAGGTGACGCTGATTGCGAGCACGCACCCCTGGACGATGCGGTAGTCGCGCTTGCCGATGCCGTCCTCCACTAACAACAGCCCCAGCCCGGGCCAGCCGAAAATCTTCTCCGTAATGATTGCCCCGGCCAGCAGTATTCCCAGTTGTAAGCCGAGAATCGTAACCACTGGAATCAGTCCGTTTTTCAGCACATGTTTGTAAACGACCTTGCGCTCGCTCAGACCCTTCGCCCGCGCGGTGCGCACATAGTCTTCGCCCAGCTCCTCAATAACTGACGAACGCACCATGCGCGTAAGAATTGCTGACAGTGCTGCGCCCAGTGTAAAGGCCGGAAGGATGATGTCGCTCCAGTCGAAGCGCCCGGAAGGCGACAGCCACCTCAGCTTGACCGCGAAGACGTAAACGAGCATTGGGCCAATAACAAAACTGGGCAGACTAATGCCCAGCAGGGCGAACACGGAAACCGCGTTGTCCGTCAATGTGCCACGTTTCTTTCCTGCGATCACCCCCAGCGGGATGGCGATGGTGACTGCGATCAGAAGCGCCACTACCGCGAGTTCAATAGTTGCCGGATAACGTTCCCAAATCAGATCGACTACAGGGCGGTCGGTGCGGAAACTTCGGCCAAGATCGCCGTTAAGAATGGCAGTCCAATAGTCTGTGTAGCGATTGTGCCAGCCAAACCAGCGAAAATGCCGGCTACCGTTTTCGTCCTCGGGAAAAGAAAAGAAGAAGGGGGGCCGATCCAAACCGTGTTTTTGACGAAACTGTTCGAGTTGGTCGGGCGTGGCCTGCTCGCCAAGCACGGCCACAGCAGGGTCGCCGGGCACCAGTTCGACCAGCAACGTCACCAGCGATACCACAGTCCATGCCACCAGGACCAACATGGCAACGCGGCGGAGAAGGCCGAATATCTTGCGCTTCATAAAAGGGCGTGGAACAGGAGACTAGAATCGTAAGACTGAAAACGGGCGGGATGATAGCAGATTGGCTTGAGGCGGCGATACAAGATGAGCTGGTCGCGCGATTCACATGAAGGGCTAAAGGATCAGGTAGGCCCAAAAAAACGTAGCCCGATGGAGTTCGCCTTCATCGGTTTTGAGTGCGGCCCCGACAACCACACTCGCGGCCTTGTCGGCATGAATCCTTCGGACTACGCTTTATGGCTGCAGTATTCCTAAATTGTTTGCCCTGCAACCAAACTCAACTATCGTCACGGGTAGATTCTATGACCGCTTCCCCATATGAAGCGCAGCTACTCCGCCCGTGAGGTTTTCCCACTCAATCTCCACAAAGCCGGCATCCCTGATTAACGCAGCGAGACCAGCCTGATCGGGAAACCGCGATACAGAATCCGGCAGATACTGGTAAGCGCTTTGCGAGCCACTCAACAGGCCGCCGATCCGCGGCAACAGGCGCGTGAAATACAACTCAAAGAGGCGGCGAAAGTAGCGGGCTTCCGGCCTGGAAAACTCCAGAATCGCCAGCCAGCCGCCGGGCTGCAGCACCCGCCGCAACTCCTTTAAACCTTCGCTGGTATTCGCCAGATTTCGCAGGCCAAACGCGATCGTTACGGCCTGAAACGCTCCATCCGCAAAGGGAAGATCCAGGGCGTCACCCTCGATGAAAGCTACGCTGTCTGTCTTGCGTCGCGCGATTTCAAGCATTGGCCGGCAGAAGTCCAGCCCCATAATTCGCGCGCCTGTCGTTTCAAACAACTGAATACTTAAGTCCCCTGTGCCACAAGCTACGTCGAGAACCCGGGCGCCAATGGCCATCTTCTGGCCCAGCCTCGAGGCTACGACCCGCCGCCAACGCCTGTCAGTGTTTGCTGACAAGAGATGGTTCAACAGATCGTACCGCCGGGCGATGCGGGCGAACATCTGTCGCACGCGCGCGCCGTGATCCGCTGACGTCCCGGTTTTCTGATCGGACCCAGTTAAGCCCATAGGGATTTAGGGTTGGTTGCAGCTGCCTTGCAAAGAATTTGCAATTGTCAGGGCTTTTTCGCGGGTGTCGGAGGCGCAGGTCTGCTCGAAGGATCACCGAGTATCTCGATCTTGCCCAACGGCGACAGGTTTTCCTTCATTTCGTCGTAGCTGCCAACCACCACTGTGGCGATTTGATTGTCTTTGAAAAGTCGCACCGCAACATTCCTGACGTCATCTGTTGTCACTGCGCGAAGGGAACTTGCCTGCTGTGCAAAGGAACTCAATTTGAATGTCTCGGCGTCCAGCCACAAGCCTGCTACCGAATTTGGCTGCGAAGCTTGCCTGATTATTTCTGCGTTCGTTTCGTTCCGAGCGCGTTCGGTTTCGGCTGCCGATGGAGGCGTAGTTACCAAAGAGCGAATGACAGTTTGCGCCGCGGCGATTGCTTTCGCTGCATTCGCATTCTTTACAGCGGCGCCCAAGACGAAGATACCGGGCAGCAGGTGGACTTCATGCCGCGCAAACACGGGCGCGCGGGAGAGCTCTGGTAGAGCAGCCTGCCATCGTTCACGCGCGATAACAGCAAGCAGGCTCGCCGCAATATAGTCGGGGTCGCCCCGAGCCAGCCCACGGGTTGCAAGCCGAACCTCGGCATCCGCAACACCGGGTTGGTTTATTATCAGGGGCCGAACATCGGGCGCGTCCGGCTGGCGAAAAGTTGCCGGCACGACCCGATCACTCTTGCGCCAGTTTCCCAAAAGTTGACGCAGCGTGCGCATCATTCGGCGTTCATCCAGGCTGCTGGCTATTACGAGGGTAGCGTTGTCGGCATTCAAGAATCGCTCGCGAGCCAACATCAGATCGCCACGATCAATTCGGCTGACCGACTCAGCCGAACCTGCGGCAGGCCGGCCGTAGGGAAACTCTCCAAACAGTCGGGCAGCGATTGCTCGGTCCGCAATCTGGGAAGGCGAGACGCTGGTCTCGCGCAGCACTTTAATTCGTGCTTCGCGCAGCTTGGCCACATTCTCCGGGGACAATGGTGTTGCGACCAAAGCGTTGTGCAGCATTTCCACCATGCGCTCGAAGCCCCTGGCATGGCCCGACATTGTGATGGTTATCGAATCGTAATCAGTTACGACTTCGAGCCGTCCGCCCAGCTCGTCATTGAAATACTGGCGGGTTTCGGCGTCAGGAAAGAGCGCGTCGCCGAGCAGCGCCATCATGCCCGCCTTGCCGGCAAAGTCGAATGCCGCGCCGCTGTGGATGCGCATCTTTAACAGGACGTCCTGGTCGCCGGGTCGCTGCCACACCAGAATCTGCAGCCCGTTTAGCAATTGTTCCCGGGCGGGCTCCTGAAAGAAGGGCGTTTGGGCCCGGAGACTGCTCGCCGCCAGCACTATAGAGATAAATGCGAACAGCACCTGCATCCGTGCGGAGGCTGAACGCGAAAGCGCTTTGTTCATAAAACGTCGAAAAAAGTCCGGAAAATCGCCGGAATCGCGTATTGGAGCCAGTGGCAATCCGCGGTCATTAAGAGTTTTCAATTCCATGGAGGTCGAGCTGGGATGCGACAAAAAACAGTTTAGATGCCGCTCCGACGAGCGTCAACCGTTTCGCCGAACGGCGCATCAAAGCTTCGACCAAAACGGCTCCTGGCCGGAAATCTGGCCGCATTTGCCGAAAGGACGCCAAAGATGGATCGTAATACGGCGGTGAGGCGCCCGGTCGTGTGGGGGCAAGCAACAAAGGTTGTAATCGTTGCGTATCTTTTTGGCAGTTGGCGGTAATTAGTAGTAGGAAGTAATTTCCTACAGGATCGAGTGCTTTGATTGCCTGATAGAGACACAGACGAGCGGCTGCTTGAAAGAGCGGCATCCGGCGACGAAGCGGCTTTTGACATTCTATATTTGCGGTATCGCGATTTGATCTTCCGGTTCGCTTACCGCTTTGTTGGATCTGCAGCAGCAGCCGAAGATGTGACCCATGATTGCTTCTTGAGTCTGATCAAGCAGCCTGGGCGCTTCAAACCAGAGCGAGGTTCGTTCCGCACTTATCTATATGCTGTAGCGCGGAACCTGTCACTGAAGTATTTCAATACCTCCGGCAGAGAAGCCGCGATGGAGGAGATTAGAGACGAGCCGGCAGCATCAGACCGGCAGCACCCGATGCGGAAAGTACTTGATGATGAGCTGTCGTCCAGGGTGCAAAGTGCGGTAATCAACTTGCCACCGCTACAGCGGGAAGCACTGATTCTTTTTGAATATGAAGATCTTTCGCTGGCCGAGGTTGCGGCAGTCGTCGGAACCGATGTCGGAACAGTAAAAGCCCGGCTTTACCGGGCACGCGAGCGGCTGCGACAGGAGCTTGCTCAGTATTTCAATATTGGCAGAGAAATTGTTACAGTTGAGAGGGCCTGAGATGAGTGATAACGAGGCTCAGTTGACAAATGACGCGGATCTGAAGGCTTTGCTTGAAGGTTGGAGCACGCCGGATCCATCCCCTTCACTTGATAGGCGAGTGACTGCGGCCTATCGAAGCGTCGTGAACGATGCAGTCGCGTCATTGAATCCAGCAGTTCATCCCCAACGTGGTAGCGAGGTAGTAATTATGAAATTCTGTACGACATGCCAGGAAGAATTCGCTGATAAGTTCAGTTTCTGTCCTGTTGACGGGACGCCGCTCTCCGCGGTTCCCACTGCGCCGGTGGTGACGGCTCAGGCGGCAGCAACCAACGCTGCTGCGTCCATGCCAGCGAAGAGCGCCCGGTCTGCTTCGGCTATTCCCACTTATAGTAATGAATATCATCTGACAATCATCGAAGACGCGGGCGTGTTAAGCCGGCTGGCAGGAGAACTTAGACGGGTGAAGGACGAGTCAAAGTTAACCTGGCCCGAGTTCAAACGTGATCCAGTTGGGTTTTCAAAACGGTCGGCGTCGGTCTATAGCCACGCTATCGCAGTGGTTCTGGCGGCCTACGGCGCATACGTCATGATGGCCCTGTTTTTCGTGGTCAGCGTTCTGTTGGGGATCATCTTTATCGACCGAGTGCAGGCGCGCCATGCGACTGAGCGAGCCGCGCAGCAGGAGCAGCTCGAACTCACGCAGATGATCGATATACCCAACGAGCAACCGACGCCTGACGAAGGGACGGCCGGGATGGCCAAAGGCAGCGGCGGCGGCAGCAAGAAAGAGAAAGAGAAAGCCGGTGGCGGTGGCGGTGGCGGTCGCGAAGAAGAGAAGCCTGCTTCCGTGGGTAAGTTACCGCAAGCCGATTTGCACATTCCCCAGGTTGTGGCACCCGATCCGCATCCGCCCGTGATAAAGAACCCGGCGTTGCCAATGCCGGCCACTCTTGATGCCGACCCGGTCTTATTCCCGCCGGATACGCGCCCCATCTCTTATGGCGATCCGAAGTCGAGGTCCACAGATCCTTCATCCGGCTCCGGAAAGGGAAATGGAATTAGCACCGGCACCGGTGGCGGAGTTGGCCCAGGCGAAGGTGGGGGCTATGGCCCAGGTCGTGGCGGCAACACCGGCGGTGGTGACCGCAACGAAGGTGGTGGTGGTCCGGGGGGCGGTGGCGGCGGTGTTGACTACAGCAAGACTTTCCGACCGAACGAGGTTTCGCAGAAAGCGCGGATACTTTCGAAGCCTGAGCCGCCATACACCGAAGAGGCGCGCAAGAATCAGGTAACCGGTACAGTGGTACTGAAGGTCGCGTTCAGCTCGAATGGACAGGTAACTAACATTCGCGCCGTCAGCGGATTGCCGGATGGTTTGACGGAGAAGGCTATCGCCGCAGCGCGTCAGATTAAGTTCATCCCAGCGACGAAGGACGGGCACGCCGTTTCGATGTGGGCCCAACTGGAGTACACGTTTACGATCTACTGAGCCGTGAAGTTGAGCGGACGAAGTGAAGCGGCGGCGAGTTCATGAAACTCGCCGCCGCTTTATTCTTTGCCAGTTCGTTTACGCGTACCGCTCGGCCACGCGCCGGATCCGGCGAATGCCTTCTTGCAGGCGTTCAATCGACGTCGCATACGAGATTCGTATGAAGCCTTCGGCGCCAAAGCCAGCGCCATCCGTCACCACGGTCTGTTCTTCCTTCAGCAGCGCGTCGGCAAAATCGCCGGACGTTTTCAGTTTTCCTTTCAAGCAGGCGCGCACATCGGGGAAAGCATAAAAGGCGCCTTCCGGCTGAGCGGAACTCAGTCCCGGAACGTCATTCAGCGCTTCCAGGAGCCAGGTCCGCCGGGCGGTGTATTCGGCCAGCATGGTGGCCACTGAATCCTGCGGGCCGTTGAAGGCTTCGGTGGCAGCCCACTGCGCCACCGAGTTGGGATTACTGGTCGAGTGCCCCTGGACCTTCAACATTGCCCGGGTCCATTCAGCATTTGCCAGCGCGTAGCCCATGCGCCATCCGGTCATTGCGTACGTCTTGGAGAAAGATCCGGCGATGCAAAGCCGCTCGCGCAGCTCCGGCGCGAGCGCGGCCGCGCTGAAAACTTCTCCCGGCGAATAGACAAAACGCAGATAGCATTCGTCAGAAATCGCGTAGATACCACGCTCCGCCAGGACCTGCATAATACGAGCGAAGTCTTCGGCTGGAATCACACGGCCCGAAGGGTTGCAGGGTGAATTCAAAATAATCAGTTTCGTGCGCGGCGTTATTGCTTCGCGGACTTGCTCCGCCGTTAATAAGAATTGGGTTACTTCGGTGTCGATGAAAACCGGAATGCCACCCGCGAAGGTCACGATCTCGGGAAAAGTGACCCAATAGGGTTTAACGATCAAGACTTCGTCGCCAGGATTAATCAGCGAAACTACGGCATTGAAGATCGCTTGCTTCCCTCCCGACGTCGCCATTACTTCATTGGTTTGATAACGCGCGCCGAACTCGCGCTGGTAGAAGTTAATGATTGCCTGCTGTAGCTCGCGGGTGCCGGCGGTTGGAGTATATTTTGTCTTACCGGCGCGCATCGCGTCGGCGGCGGCGCGCTTGATGTTTTCCGGCGTGTCAAAGTCCGGCTCGCCCGCGCCCAGATCCACCACATCAACACCGGCGGCGCGCATCTCCACCGCCGCCTGCATGGCAGCCAGAGTTGATGACGGCTTCATCTGAGAAACGTTTTTTGAAACGGGGAAGGATGACCGAGGGGCTGTCGTCATGGCGGGTGTTATCTAGTCTATCCGAAGCCTCGTGGGAACATGCGATGCAGATTATTCCAAATCGTCGCTAGTATATCACGCGGCGCTTCGGGCGGAATGGGCCCTTTAAGACGAACCGGGCGCGATCTTCCGTTTCATACGCGCCTCGACCAGTGGCGGCACCAGACCGTCGAGTACTCCACCCAGCAAAAAAACTTCTTTGACGAGCCGCGAGCTGACATACGAATAGCTTTCGGCGGGCATCATGAAGACCGTCTCGATGCTCGGCTCAAGGCGGCGATTCATCAGGGCCATCTGCAATTCGTATTCATAGTCGGAGATGGCGCGGATGCCGCGAACAATTGCGTCCGCCTTCTGGGCGACGGCGTAACTGACCAACAGACCCTGGAAGGAATCAACGCGCACCTCGCAACTGCCGCGGTCAATTTCGGTTAAGACTTCTGCCAGCATCTCGCGGCGTTCTTCCTTGCTAAAGAAAGGTTGCTTCTCAGGATTCACCAGGATAGCAATGATGATCTCGTCGAAGAGTTTACAGCCCCGTTCAATGATGTCGAGATGGCCGTTGGTAACCGGATCGAAGGAGCCCGGATAGATGGCGCGACGCATGGTGAAGCATGGTAAATCGTAAATGGCAAATGGTAAATGGGAAATGCGATTCCGCGGCGGCGTTGCGGCGGCGAACCGTCGCCTGTTCAAGGCTGTCTTGACACTAACGGGCTGCGATGTTTCAATAGCCACCGGGACAAACGTGGTGAGTTAAGGCGACTTGCGGCCACGTAAAATAATCCGCTAAACAGCTCGGCGAGTCTTTCCGAAGACGAATCGAATCGAAAGATTGGAAAGCCCCGCGTTGTTAAGCGCGGGGCTTTGTCATTGCCAATTTCCGAATGCCAATTGCCGATTGGACGAGCACGGCACATGGGGCACTCAAATTGGCAATTGGCAATTGGCATTTGGAAATGAAGACCTTTCTCGAAACATTGAAACAGCGCATCGTCGTCTTTGACGGCGCGATGGGCACCAACATCCAGGTCCAGAATCTGACACCTGACGATTTTGGCGGCCTGGATGGTTGTAACGAATACCTCGTAGTGACCAAACCTCAAGCCGTAGAAAAAGTGCATGCAGGTTTTCTTGAGGTCGGCTGCGACGTGATTGAGACGGATTCTTTTGGCTCTACTTCAATCGTCCTCGCGGAATACGACATTGCCGATAAGGCCTACGAGCTGAACTTCAAAGCGGCGCAAATTGCAAAGCGTGTTGCGGCCGACTTTTCTACAAATGACAAGCCACGATGGGTGGCGGGCTCAATGGGGCCGACCACCAAGCTGCCGTCGCTGGGCCATATTTCATTCCTCGACATGAAGGCGTCCTATGCCGAACAGGCGCGCGGGCTCATTGATGGTGGTGTCGATATCCTGCTGGTCGAAACTTGCCAGGATCTGCTTCAAACCAAGTCTGCCCTG
>DASXRU010000071.1:0-5090 GCA_036506395.1 Pyrinomonadaceae bacterium
ACACTCATGTTGGGTCTAAGTGTGTGCTATCGGGTACCCACCTGCTACCGCATGGTGGTACTGACCTCATGGGACCGCTCGTTGTACTAAGGGCAAGCATTGGCAATCCCGCGCGATCAATGAGAAACGACAAATGACAAATGGAAAATTCATTCTTGATTCTTCCTACCGTTACTCTTTGCCGCTCGTAAGCGACCCAGCACGCCAGTCGGGACCCGCGCCGACTCGCCGCACATAAATAGACGCGCCCTGAACACTTTCAACCTGCACCCGCTCCCCCGCCTCCAAAGGCTCTTCACCGACAGCCGGATATGCCGTCCAGGTTGAACCAAAGACTTTCACCGCGCCTTCGTTCATCGAGCCCTTGCTTGACGAGACAACGGTGCCAATTTTTCCTGGCAATGCATCAACCCCGCTGCGTAGCGAGTCACCGGTCTTTTCTTTCGAAAAGTAATTAACGAAGATTGTTCGCGAGGCCGCAGTTAGACTTACCGAGACGCCGGCAAAGATTAAGAACTGCAAGGCGAGACTATCGATACCTACCAGACCGGCCAGGGCGGCAGCGAGCGCGCCGATGCCGAACCAGAGCAGCACAAAGCCGGTGGTAAAGACTTCGGCCACGATCAATATGGCGCCCAGGATGACCCAAAGAATCCAGAGGTGTTCCATTCCGGTTTCGAACTATCCTTTGAAGAGGTTCTTCATCACAAACCAGATATTTGCCGGCCGCTCCGCCAGCCTTCGCATGAAATAAGGATACCAGTGTTTTCCGTAAGGCACATACACTCTGACGTTGTAGCCTTCGCGCGCCAGTTTCTCCTGTAGATCGCGGCGTATGCCGTACAACATCTGAAATTCAAAAGCGTCTTTACCAATCTTCTCGCGGTTGGCGTAGTCGATAGTCGCTTCAATCATCTTCGGGTCATGCGTGGCGATGCCATGATAAATCCCACTCGATAACAACAACTGCATGACACGGACATAGTTTTCATCAACGTCCTTCTTATCGGGAAAGGCAACGTCGGGGCCTTCTTTGTAGGCGCCTTTGCAAATGCGGATGCGCGCGGGAATCTCGAGCATTTCTCGCGCATCGTCCATGCTGCGCCGCAAGTAGGATTGCAAAACGATGCCCACATCGTTCAAGCCGAATTCAGCGCGTAGACGTTTGAAGATGTCGATCGTAGCCTGTGTTACCTCGGACCCCTCCATATCAACGCGCACAAAATTGCCTCGTGAAGCTGCATCCGCCACGATGGTTCGGGCGTTTTTGTAAGCGAGCTCCGGATCGATTTGCAGGCCAAACTGGCTGAGTTTGATGGAAACGTTGGAGTTTATTCCCGTCTCTTCTATCCGCGAAAGCACGGTCAGGTATTCGCGCGTCTCGGCGGTCGCTTCCCTCTCCTCGCTGACTGACTCGTTCAGATGATCGAAGGAAGCTGAGCAACCGCGCTCATTTATCTGGCGGATGGCGGCAATCGCTTCTTCGATGTCTTCACCGGCGACAAAACGGGTGGTGAGTTTTTTGAAGGGAGCGAACCGCGCGGCGAAGTCTTTAAGTCCCTCCTGTTGCGACAGGTAGAGCAGTGCGCTTCTGGTTATCATCGTGTATCCGCTTTTGTAACGCTAACTGTCAGTTTGCGGAACCGCATGCTTCAGGGGCAGTAGCCCGACCGTCAGGGAGGGCGTCGCAAGTCGCATCATCATCAAGGGTCGACCGACTCGGATGTTAACGCCCTCCCTGACGGTCGGGCTACCGCCCCTGCTGGCCGGCCAGCCTGCGTCAAAACACCTCCCGCCGCGCATCGCCAGTTGCTTGCCAGTTTTGGCCGCTGTGGTATCCTTGCGCTTCATTGCCCGTGGCCTTGCGGCGAGCACAAACTTAACCAAGAAAACTTCGATAAAGCTTCTTTGCCGAAGCCCGGAAACTAATGCGCTGGAAGCTGCTAATCCTTACGTCGCTCGTGGCCGCGATTACCGGCGTCGGCCTTGCGCTCGTAGTAATACTCGGCTTTTACGGCTCGCTGAAAAGCCTTTTAACTCACGAGCTTTCTCTGACGCTCACTTTCGCCATCCCGCTTGCTACGACTGCATTTGCCGGCTTCTTTACCTATCGCCATACGGCGCGGCGACGAAAACTTCAGACCGTCCTCGTCGTCGTGCTGACCCTGTTATTGACCCTCGCCGGGTTCGCGTTCGGTTCCAGGTTGACGCCCAGGCTCAACCCGCCAGGGATGCCCGCGCCGCGCGGGATTGTGCTGTAACGCAAACTGTTAGTTTCCGCGCGCCCGCCTCTATCGAAATCCGGCGGGCAATAGCCCGCTGCTAAACATCACGGGCTTTTTCCCAAACCGATTTCTGTCTGCACCGGCCGCAACGCGTCGATCACAAAGCGTATGTGCTCGTCCAGGTCCACGCCCAGCTCTTCCACTCCCTGACGAATGTCATCGCGATTCACGGTCCGTGCGAACGCCTTGTCCTTCAACTTCTTTTTGACTGATGAAACCTCGAGATCATCCAGACTGCGGGAAGGACGCACCAGGGCGCAGGCTACCAGAAAGCCGCACAACTCATCGGTGGCAAACAGCGCCCGCGCCATGGGCGTATCGCGCGGTACGCCGGTGTACGTAGCATGGCCCATAATGGCCCTGATGAAATGATCGGGATACCCGCGCCCGCAAAGGATGTTGGCTCCGGTGAAGGGATGCTGATCGGCGGTGGGGAACATTTCGTAATCGAAATCATGCAACATCCCAACCAGGCCCCATTCGTCCGCGTCGGCGTCGGGACCGCCGTAACGCGGCGCACACGCGCGCATGGCGGCCTCAACAGCCAGGGCATGCTTTCGCAAGCTGTCACCCTTGGTGTACTCGCAGAGCAGTTCCCAGGCGTCTTTGCGATCCGGCATTGGCGTTCAATAATCGTCTGAACTCTGAAAAGGTATTTGAAGGCTAGAAAACTAACACGGCAGAAGAATGGCGGACAAGCCAAGGAGGGGCTACCAACTGCGGTTGAGAAAGTCACTCAACGTATCACTGGGAGCGCGGGCGCCCTCGCCCGCACCGCGCCTTAAGGCGCGAAATTTTCTGGAAGTATTAAGTAATGTTCTTCGCGCTGCGCGCTCATTGCGGGCGAGGGCGCCCGCGCTCCCAGTGAAAAGTCGCTCGGAAGGTCCAAACTGATCCACTGCCTTAAGAGGGCGTATCCACTTAGTTCCCGCTCGGTGCCCGGTAACCGGGTTTGGCGCGAATGGCAACCTCTTTACGCGTAGTCTTCACCTGAATCTTGCGATAGCTACCATCATGAGCCGTTTTTGCCGGATAGTATCCAAGCGAATACTGCGTGCGCAATTCAGCGGCAATATTCTTGAAAACTTCCGGAAGCGAACTAACTGTGTCGGCACGGGCGATTCGTCCCCCAGACCTGGTCGCCAACTCCATCAGATAGCTGTCCGCCATAAGATAAAGCTGATCCAGCATGTGCGTGATGGAGTCGTCGGTACGTCTCTTACTTTTTGTTGTTGGTCCCGGATCTCCCGGGAAATTAGGATCTGACGGGGCCCGATCACGCACGTCAGGCAAACGATCGCTGCCAGGCCGCCCGCTGCCGGGATCAACATCCGCGGGCCGACCTTTGCTGAAGATTACCGAGGGTGGTGGCAATCGTGAAAGGTCGCCAGGGCTTCCTGAGCCGCTCGGACGACCGGGGATTGGCAATGGATCCTCACTGGGGAAAGTCGGAGGCGTTGTTCCCCCTGGCTTCGAGCGAATGACATCGCTGGTGGGCAGCTCAGGGCCTTCGGCTTGTTGTCTGGCAAGTCGCTCCGTCTCCGGGCGAGTGTCGTAGCGAATTGGATAAACGATAATTCCTGATTCCTCGAGCGCCCGCAATGCGTCGTCGAAACTGGCGCGATCGCTGTGCCAATCGACACCATCACTGAAAAGCACAATCGCCTTTCTGCCGTTGACCGGGTACAGAGCAGCAAGCGCCATCTGCATCGCATCGTAGAGCTTTGTGTTCATGCCGGGCCGAGTTCGCCTGATCGCCGCGCTCAACAACGATTTGTCACTACTAAATTCGTTAAGATCGCGGACCTGATCATCAAAAGAGATTACCTTCACCCGATCCCCGCCCTGTAACTGTTCGACGAACGCAATGGCCGCATTCTGAATCTCTCTCAACTTTTCCTGCGTGCTGGCGCTGGTATCTAGCATCAAGACAACATGAAATGGCGCGTTCACGGTGGCGAAAAACGCGATCTCCTGCTGGAGGCCATCTTCGAATACCGAGAAGTCTTCTTTGCGGAGATCGGGAACATACATTCCGCTCCTCGTACTGGCTATGACGGGAATGCTGACCAGATTCGTATCGATCTTAATAGGATCGCTATCTTGTTCCTGGGGAGGATTGGCTTGTTCGGCAGGAATAGTCTTGTTCGCGGGCGTTGGTGGCTGCCGAGTACGGGACGACTGGGCCTGAATTCCCAGGGCGGACCCGAGCAAAACAACCGCGGTTGCCGCCATGACTGGAAAGCGCATCTCTTATTACTCCTTTTTGCAGACAAGGCAAAGATAACCCTGAACCGTTAGTTACACAAATAGCGCGTCAGGTGTTTAGAGTACCGACTTTAGCCGGGTTCTTCGGACCGCCAAAAACCCGACTGAAGTCGGTACTCTGAACGCCTCTTTTCCAAATTAAGACATTAAGCGATGCTGGAGCTTGCTCGCTAGTTGGCCTTACCTTAGAATGCATTTCGTTCCTACTCTGTTGTCTGCGGCATGAAATCCATCTTACTTTTAGTTCTTGGGGCCTACGTTGTAGCGGCCGTTCATTCGGTGCTTGCGTTTGTGAACAAGCGCCGCGTGCTGCAGCGCGTTTCCTGGCTCGCCTTGTTGACCGGGTTTGCTTTACACACTATCGCGCTAATTACCGGATGGGCCGGACAGCGTCGGTTCCCGCTTTTTAACTTGCCGGAAACGCTTTCGTTTCTGGCGTGGACGCTGGTCGCAGCCTACGGCCTGGTGTTGTACCGCTATCGCGCTCATGCGCTGGGCAGCTTTACGTTGCCACTGGTCGCCGGCCTGGTTCTGATC
>DASXRU010000072.1:0-16292 GCA_036506395.1 Pyrinomonadaceae bacterium
CAATCAGGCCCAATGTGGGCCGGACAGAGCCACCGCCCCACATCCGGGGGCAAAGCCCAACGCCCGGTAGCGCGTGACTTTTAAAGCAATACCATCACACCAAGCAGACCAAAAAAGCCTGTAACTTCAATTCTGAGACCTACGCTAGTTAGAAGTTAGTTCCGCGGTCTTTTCCGTAATGTCCTTCTGGGCCCACTCGTTGTCGCGGCTGGCTTCGCCAGCTTTATGTCGTTTCGCTTCTTTCATTCGCTGCACCAGGTCCATGTGGGTGGAAAAGTACGGCAGGCTTTTGCCAACTACTTCCTGTAATGTGGCAAAGCCTTTGTCGGTCATGAATTTTTCCAGACCTCCCTTCAATTCGTCGACCATCTTCACGCCGTGCAGCATAACACCGGTGCAAATCTGTACAGTGGATGAGCCGAGCAGGAAGAATTCAATCGCATCATGAGCGGTTTCGATGCCGCCAATACCGCTGATCGATACGTTGCCCGGCAAGGCGAGCGCGAGCTGGCTGACCATGCGCAGCGCAATCGGTTTGACGGCTTGCGAGGAATAGCCACCGGGCACTGTATAGCCTTCGACGGTGGGCATCGGGCGAAGCGTGTCCAGGTTGACGCCAATCACGGAAAGAATTGTGTTGATGGCCGAGATGCCGACTGCGCCGCCGGCGACTGCCGCCTGCGCGGGTTCACGGATGTTGGTAATGTTCGGCGTCATCTTGGCCCAGACCGGAATCCGGGAAACTTCGGTTACCCAGCCCGTCACCTCTTCCGCCAGATCAGGATGCTCGCCCATCTCCGAGCCCATCTTGCGCTCGGTCATGCCGTGCGGGCACGAGAAGTTGAGCTCGAACGCATCCACGCCTGTGTCCTGGACCATGTGGGTCAATTCCTGCCAGCGACCCTTGTCGTACTCTTCCATGATCGAAGCAATAAGAACGTGGTCGGGGTAATCCTTCTTGATTTGGCGAAACTCTTCCAGCCAGACGTCGATAGGCCGATCGGAGATCAGTTCGATGTTTTCGAAGCCGATCACCTCGCCATTTGAGCGGGAGCGCATCTTCCCGTAGCGCGGCACAACGTTGACGACCTTCGAAGATTCGAGGCTAACAGTCTTGGCTACCGCGCCGCCCCAGCCGGCGTCGTAGGATTTGGCGATAACGCGAGCGTTCGTACCCGGCGGGCCCGAGCCCAGGAGAAACGGGTTGGGAAACTTAATACCGTTAACAGTGATTGATAGGTCCATCGCTTATCTCCACTATCCAATTCGTCCGTTTTAGACTTTGTGGTAGATCTCTTTGAGTGCAAGCTGGCAAGCCACGGAACTCAGTTGGACCGTGTCTGTTGATTCACGAAAGTCATAATAGCTCCATGCTCGCTGACCTTTACGTACAAACTGTTCAACCCGGAAAGGCTGCTGGCTGACCAGAACATATTCGACCAGCGACTCAATCGACTGGTAGTGCTCAAACTTCGCTCCTCTGTCGTAAGCCTCAGTTGATTGTGAAAGCACTTCTATGATTACTGTCGGATTTAGTAACGTATCATTCTCTGCGTCCTCAAACAGTTCCTCGCCGCATACTACCAGGATATCCGGGTAGGTGTACTTACTGATGGCCGGCATCTTCACTCGCATGTCGCTTGGGTAAACGCTGCAAGGGCGATCGACGAGCTGATTGCCGAGGACGCGAATAATGTTCGCTGCAATCTGATTGTGTCGTCTGTTTGCCCCCGCCAGCGCAAACACGTCGCCCGCCAGGTACTCACTCTTGAAAGGCGCCTGGCGTTCTAACCTCAGATATTCTTCGGGCGTCAGCCGGGTGTGAAGTTGAGTCGACATGGCAATTCGTATTGGTCTCTTCGTGCAGTATGGGCGTCTACCTAATCCGCGACAAGCGCTCCGTAACTATCCGGGCGTCGGTCGCGGAAGAACTGCCAGGTGTTGCGCACTTCGCGGATCATGTCCAGATCCAGATCAGCTACCACCAGCGCATCCTGATCGCGCGGCGCCTGGGCGATGATCTGCCCGCGGGGATCGCAGAAGTAGCTCTGCCCGTAGAACTCGCCAATGTCCCAGGGCTGTTCGTGACCCACCCGATTAATGGCGCCGATGAAATAGCCGTTCGCGACTGCGTGCGCCGGCTGCTCAAGTTTCCATAGGTATTCGGAGAGCCCCGCGACGGTCGCCGAAGGATTGAAAACGATCTCGGCGCCATTCAAGCCGAGGGCGCGCGCGCCCTCAGGGAAGTGCCGGTCATAACAGATGTACACGCCAATGCGCGCGAACGCCGTATCAAAACAGGGGTAGCCAAGATTGCCGGGACGGAAATAGAATTTCTCCCAGAATCCGGGATTCACATGCGGAATGTGGTTCTTGCGGTACTTGCCAAGATACTTCCCATCCGCATCGATCACGGCGGCAGTGTTGTAGTAGATGCCGGTAATTTCCTCTTCATAAATCGGCACAATGATTACCATGCCATGCTTCTTCGCTGTCTTCTGCATCAACTGCGTCGTCGGCCCGTCGGGAATTTTCTCGACCGCGTCGTACCAGCGCGTTTGCTGCTCAGCGCAAAAATAGGGCGTGGTGAATACTTCCTGCATGCAAAGGATTTGCACACCCTGCTTTGCCGCACCTTCGATCAACCCCATATGCTTATCGACATTCGCCTTAATGATCTCTTCGATGGGGGCGTCAGTGGGACCGGCGTTGGTTGCTTGAATCAATCCGCATTTAACTGTGCGTGGCATGGCGGTCTTAATCTCCTTTAAGATCAGGATGACGGTTCATAAGTAAATAGTAGATGGCGAAACCCAGCGCGAAAGTAACGAACCAGGCATAAGTATAGAGGGTATCGAAAAACGAAGGATTCTCAAACTTTCCATTGAAGCCCGGAATAGTGGCTGCATGCAGAAAGCCCGGGACGACCGGCGCGATTGCAACCACAAGCGCAATGATCGCGCGCCAGTTGAAACCACCTGAATAGGAATAGCGCCCCTGCCGATCAAAAAGTCCGGTGAGGCTCAGGCGCTGGCGACGCAAGACCCAGTAGTCGCAGATCAGTATTCCGGCTATAGCTCCCATTAAAGCCGAATAGCCGACCAACCAGGTAAAAACGTAAGCGCCGACCGAAGCCAGGATTTTCCAGGGCATCATCACAATCCCGATTAGCGCCGTAATCAATCCTCCCGTCACGTAGGAGATCAGCTTCGGATTGAGATTGGAAAAATCGTTCGAGGGCGAAACGACGTTGGCGGCCATATTAGTAGTCAACTGAGCGGCAAAAATGACGACGGTCGCGAAGAGTATCACAGTGACGCTGTCGAACTGTTTCATTAATTCGACGGGATCCGGGATTGCTCTGCCATAGATTAACAGCGTCGCGCTGGTAACCGCGACGCCGATAAAAGCAAAGGCAGTCATGGTCAGTGGTAATCCCAGCGCCTGCCCCATCATCTGTGATTTCTGCGATTTCGCGTAGCGAGTAAAGTCAGGAATATTGAGGCTGAGCGTCGCCCAGTAGCCGACCGCGGCGGTGAGCGAGGCGGGAAAGATGCTCCAGAAATTATTGTGTTCCTTCTGTAGCCTGCTCGATTCGGTCAAGACATGTCCCAGACCGCCAGCCCGCCATGAAGCCCAGACGAGAAGTGACAACCCTCCTGCCAGCAGCAGGGGAGCCGACCACGTCTCGAGATGCTTAATGCCTTCGACGCCTTTCAGAATAATGAAAACCTGGATGCCCCAGAAAAGAAAAAAGGCGATCCAGGTGTGAAGGGCCACGCCCATGACCGAGGCATCACCAGCCAAATGGGCCCATCCTGTCGACATGACGCTGAAGAGCGCGTCGATGGCAGTTCCACCAATCCACGTTTGAATCCCAAACCAGCCGCAGGCCACGATGGCGCGAAGAATTGCCGGAATATTTGCGCCCTTGGTACCGAACGACGCGCGACACAGAACAGGGAAGGACACACCATATTTCGTGCCCGCGTGGGCGTTGAGCATCATGGGAATGAGCACGATAGTATTGCCCAGTAGAATCGTAATCATCGCCTGCCACCAATTCATCCCGGCTTCGATGAAACCTCCGGCAAGTGTGTAGGTGGTGATAACGACGCTCATGCCAATCCAGAGCGCAGCGATGTTCCAGGTGGACCACGTGCGCTCTTTGATTGTTGTCGGCGCCAGGTCTTTGTTCCATAGCGGGCTGGAAGAAACGTCCTTGCGCAGCTCTTCAAAGTCACGTTGCGTGATGGCGATATCCGGGGCGATGGGTTTGGCGGTCATAATTTAACTAACTAAGAACAGACGAGGGTTATCGGGAGTGCTTCTCGTACACCTCCTGGAAGGCTTGAACCAGAGATAGCTCGCCATCTAGTATCTGTCGTTGCAGTTCGGTGAGCTCGCCGTACCCCAGGTACTCCGGGAGATTTTCCCGACACCATTTACGGTATGCGGCAGTTGAATCGAATGATCGCCAGGGAGCATCGTCCAATACTGGTTTGTAAACGTAACAGCAGCCATAGCGCTTTCGATCTTGTACGCTGCGCTTAAGGCTACGCTGGCACTGTTCCTTGAAATCCGTTAGCGAGTCTCGCTGCATAGCTAGCTTAATTTCAGTTCAGCGGGAGGCGTTATTACCATACGCATACCTTATATCCAAAACGGGTTGAACCCGTAAAGCTAAGGAGCGCAGTCCGATTTGCCATCCGGCCCGCATTGAAACAGAGTTGGCACGAGGCTCATGGTAAGTTCCCTTGTGTTGTTCCAGGCCTTCGACCGGCTGTAGTTCTCTTCAGTCCAGCCCAGCCGTTGCTTGTTACGCCAGACGCCCTCGAGGGCCCCCTCCTCGCCGGAACCACGGAGGTGATAAGTCTCGTGCAAAAGGATCGCTGCCCGTTCATTGTCGTCAGCAGTATCGACGAAGAACTCCGGATACAGCGTCAGCACCTCGAAGGGAAAGTTCGTGGCGGCATAGGCGTCACGATGGCCGATGTAGCGGTTCCACCAATTGTCTGAACCGCGATAGGTGGTGAAATTACGCAAGAGGGAAGCCTCTTTGCCAAAACCCTTCTGCTCCAAAATCGCAACCGACCTTTGCACCACCTGACGTTTTTCATAATCGAGGTCGTCGGAGGTGACTCGCAATGACATGTAAAAGCTAAACACCAAAAACAAGGTAGCGCCGAGTATCCATAGCAATCTCTTGCCAAGGCTTCTCTTTTTGGCGGTCTCGTCAGCAACACCGGTGTGGGAATCTGTATCGCCAGTCAGTAGCGAACCGCAACGCCGGCAGGTTTCGTCCGTAGCTGCATTCACCAGCCTACAGTTCGGGCATTTATTCTTGCTCATCTGCGAGGTAAAAGCGATTGCTGTCTGGCGTTGATTCTAAGCGCCGTAGGACAGGCATTCGTGCCTGTCAGCGATGCATCCGCCGCGGGCTTCCCCGGCGCCGGTCTCTTTCGGGACTCTTATGGTGGTGACTCGAATCGCGGCTTGCCCGACTTGATTTTCCGGTATGTGCCGGTCGCATTAACGTTATGTCCGAACCCACAATCAGCGTCTGATCCGTCCTGCATGACCTTCAATTTCTTTGGTAAGAAGATCAGGGTGATCTCACAACGTTCGGTGTCGGCTGGTTTAAAGGTAGCTACATTGCCGTCGATCGTGGCTTCACCGGACGCATAGCCGATGTTTGGACTGTTCGCCAGAGTCATGTACACGCCGTCGAACTGGACTTTCAATTTGTTATGACCCAGAGCCAGGATACGAAATTCGCTCTTGAAATAGCGGTAGACTCCGTTCGCCTGCGCGGCGGTAACGACTTGATGTTTTTGCGGTCTGGGCGGAACCACCGCAGGTTGATCCTGGGCGGCAGTTGATAGGCCCGGCGCCAGGACACACACGAATAGAAGGAATGTTCTCTTCATAGGTAGCTCGCTTCAGATGCTGACGCACTCGCCGCGCTTCAGGAATCGCCCATCACCCTGCTTGCCTTTGTACTCGCCGTTCTCAATTACAACCTTGCCGCGTGAAAGCACGGTCTCGACTATGCCTGTAATCGTCTTGCCCTCGTAGGCCGAGTAGTCAACATTCATGTGGTGCCTCTTGGCGCTGATGGTCTGTGTTTTCTCCGGATCGAAAATGACGATATCGGCGTCAGATCCTACCGCGATCGTTCCTTTCTTCGGAAACAGCCCAAACATTTTTGCGGCCGCGGTTGAGGTCAACTCGACAAAGCGATTGAGCGAGATGCGATTCTCGACTACGCCACCGTTGTAAATCAGCGGCACACGATGCTCGACCCCGGGCGCGCCGTTGGGAATCTTCGTGAAGTCGTCCTTACCCAGTTCCTTTTGCTCCTTCATGCAGAAGGGACAATGGTCTGTCGATATCACCTGGAGATCGTCCGTCTTCAAGCCCTTCCAGAGTTCTGCCTGATTCGATTTTTCGCGCAGCGGCGGCGTCATTACGTATTTCGCGCCGTCAAAGCCGTCGCCGTAATCGTCGATCGAAAGGAAGAGATACTGAGGACAGGTTTCAGCAAAAGCCGGAATACCGCGGTCGCGCGCTTGCCGCACCTGGTGCAAAGCATCGGCGCAGGAAAGGTGGACTATGTAAACGGGCGTTTCCGCCATCTCCGCAATTGCAATCGCGCGATGAACACCTTCAGCCTCAGCAAGCGTCGGTCGTGTCAGGGCATGATACTTGGGCGCGGTGTGGCCTTTCGCCAGCGCGTGCTTGATGATCTCGTTTATGACGATGCCGTTCTCCGCATGCATGCAGATCAAGCCGCCCCGCTCGCCGGCCGCGGACATGGCGCGAAAAATGGTTGCGTCATCAACCAGAAACACGCCGGGGTAGGCCATGAAGAGTTTGAAGCTGGTCACCCCTTCGTCCATCAGCGTGTGCATCTCCTCGATCTGATTATCTTCCAGCTCCGTTGTGATCAGGTGAAAACCATAGTCGATGGCGCACTTGCCTTCAGCCTTCTGATGCCAGCGGTCGAGCCCATCAATCAATGATTGGCCTTTGTTCTGGACGGCAAAATCAATGATCGAGGTAGTGCCACCGTGCGCCGCGGCGATGGTGCCGGTGCGGAAGTCATCTGACGATTGCGTCCCGCCGAATGGCAGCTCCATGTGCGTGTGCGGATCGATGCCGCCCGGGATCACCAGCTTTCCCTTCGCATCGATCGTTACGTCAGCCTGCATATCAAGCTTTGCACCGATGACGGAGACGGTTTCATTTTCGATCAATAGGTCTGCTTTGTAATCATCAACCGCCGTGATGATACGGCCGTTACGGATTAGGGTCTTCATTTGCACTCCCAACGAATGTAGCTCTTCAGAATCGAGGCCGCTAGTTAGGATTGGGGGTCTTCGGCTCTGCCGCCTGATGTGCGGAAAGGCTCTGCCTTTCCGTTCAGACTTTACCTTGAAGAGGCTAAGCCTCTCCTCCAAAGTATTTTCTCGATATCAACCTTAAGAGGTTCATCCTCCAGCGGACAGCCCTTCCACCAACGAACACTGGACCAGCGATAACGCGGGGCTTTGCCACAGATCAGCACAGATAAACACGGATCAGAAAACCCTTGGGATTACCCCCCATTTAGAATAGCTGCAGTCGTAACTGATTAGACATCTTATCTGCGTGTATCCGCGTTTATCTGTGGCTAATTCTCTGGAGTAAATCAGCCTCCGTATGCGCTCCGTCAGTCACCGAATTTGAATGAATTGAGAATCACGGGCAGCTCGCCTTTTTCACCAACGTCGTCCGGGCCTTTGACTTCGTTGCCGATTGAGCTCGCCAGCATGATCAGCGCCGCGCCCTTTCGGCCTGTGTCCCCGGGCAGCAGAATGCAGCGCCCCCAGATGTCGACGTCGCCTTTACTCGAGTTCGCTACATGGGCCGTGAAGCGAAATTCGTAACCATCGTACGGGCCAACTTTAGTCTCGCCCTGTGAAACCTTCCGGTACTCAGGGAAGCTATGGGAGAACTGTTCGCTTACCTGGTCGGCCAGCTTCGGCATCAATTCGCTTTGACCCGTGAAGTAGCCCACGGCGAAATTCTCGATGGTGAAGTTATCCGAGGTGCCATTTTCGACCTTAACAAAGTTCGGGCTATCGGCTTTCCCGGCGTCCTTCCGCTTCCAGGAGCTGGGATAGTCAAACGTGAAATCGACGTAGTTGTCCGCCAGCTTACCGGTGAAGTCCGAGCGAGAGTTGGTGTAGGTAGTTGTACCGGCGGTATGGCGTGCAGGCCCCGGCGGCTGGTTGTTGTTATTGGTATTCGGCAAGCTCCCTAACGCCAGGAAAAGAAAGACGCCCAGGCCAAGGAGAGAAAGCAAATGCTTTTTAAAGTGATGCCTCATTAAAACTCCTTTTGATTGTTGAGTTGATCGAAGTAAAAAAGATTGCGAGACCGGCTGCAAATACAGAAAAGAAAAGATCTACTCGATCGAATGCGCCCGGCACGATGCCGGCCAGTTGGCCCAACTCGCTTCCTGCGCCAATGACCAGTCCGAGAGATATCCAGCCAATAGCCAGAACCGAAGAGCGCGTTCCGCCCCAGACACGCATCATGAATGCAGTCAGGGCGTAAACCCAAAGACCGTCCGGCAGGCAGTAGAGGAACCAACGGGGCAGTGAAGGTTGGGCGCCGGCAACCGCCGCGCGCAGATCGTTCAACAGCGTTCCCAGGCCAACGGCGCCGAACCATCTGAACATGAACAGATCAGGATCGCGCCAGCAGATGTAAATGAGTCCCCCGGCCAGAACTGGCAATAAGACGTGCAAAGCCAGGAAGGAGAATCTGAGTTTCATTCGCTCGAATCAGACTGTCGCAAATCCCGCGTCCAACGCGGCAATCATCTGGTCAACGTGATCCTTTGTGGAGTGCAGCATCATGCCGGTGCGGATCACGTTTCCGTACATGCCGCCTTTTCCAATCAGCACTCCCTGGCGTCTCGTTTCCTCAAATACTTTGCCCACGGCCTGCGGCGCCGGCTCTTTCGTCTCGCGATCCTTTACGAGCTCTATGCCCTGCATCAGGCCCATGCCGCGTACATCGCCGATTACCGTGTACTTTTCCTTGAGTCCATCCAAACGCTGCCGCAGGTAACTTCCAACCTCGGCCGCATTGCGCTTCAGATCTTCTTCTTCGATAACCTGAATCACAGCCAGTGCTGCCGCCATCGACACGGGATTGCCGCCAAAAGTCGAGAACGTCAGTCCCGGATACTTGTCCGCCACTTCTGGTGTGGCCACCGTGATGCCGACGGGCACGCCGTTGCCGAGGCCCTTTGCGGAAGTGATGATGTCGGGCTGAACGTCCCAGTGCTCGATGCCAAACCATTTACCGCCGGTGCGGCCCCAGGCGGTTTGCACTTCGTCGGCAATGAAGAGTCCCCCATGTTTGCGTGTTATCTCGACGGCACGCTCGAAGTAGCCCGGTGGCGGAACGATGAAGCCCCCAACGCCGAGAATCGGCTCAGCCATGAACGCGGCAATCTCGCCAGTGGTCGTAGTCATTATCAGCTCTTCAATATCGTTCGCGCAGGCCAGACCGCATTCCGGGTAAGTAAGCTTGAAAGGGCAACGGTAACAATACGGCGCGCGCGCATGAACAAAGCCGGCCACCTGCGCCGGCAGAGGCCTCCAGGGGGCCTGGCCCATCGCCGACAGCGATGTAGCTGAGCGCCCGCTGTAGCTGTGGCGTAGGACCACGATTTCATGACGGCCGGTGGCCAGCTTGGCAGCGTGAATGGCCGTGTCATCGGCCTCAGTGCCGCTGTTGGTAAAGAATGACTTTTTCAGTTTTCCCGGCGTGATTTGATAAAGCTTTTCGGCAAGATCCGATTGGGGCTTGTTCGCGTAAAGTGTCGAAGTGTGTTGGATGGTTTTGACCTGATTGATAATCGCGGAATTAACCTTCGGATTCGCATGGCCTATGCTGACCGTCAGCACGCCGGCAAAGCAGTCCAGATACTTGTTGCCTTGATCGTCCCAAACATGGAAGCCTTCGCCACGCACCAGCGCTAATGGCTCCTGGTAATAGGTGGCCACAGCGGGGAAGAGAAACTCTTTATGTTTGCGGACGGTTTCTGATTGGGTGGCTTTGGTTTCGGCTGTGCTCACTGTCGCTCCTTTACATCCTTAATGCCGAGATCCTTACATATCTTCCTGGCAAGCGTATCTCTTATCTCATTGTGTCTGGGAACGGCGGACCTTTTGTTGAGCGCCGGGTTATGCCACCAGGAATGACTGCTACCTCCCGTATGAATTCGCAACCTTGAGCCCGAAGGTAGCGAATCAGCTCCGCGCGCTTCATACGGCGATCAATTCTTCTTCGTAGTCTGATCCGGCTGCATCGATTGCTTCCTTTCGATTAAACTCCAAAGCCTCCCGAAGCGTCACCTTCAGGCTTTTCAACAACTCTTCCCGGGATCGCTCCTGGCAGTTCACGCCTGTAATCTCCTCGATCCAGCCAATCCACCAATCACCATCTTTTCTTACGACTGCTTTGTAAGTTGTATTCATTTAACCAATCTCCTCACTATGCGAAAGCCACTTCACCCGATTCCAGATCGACCAACAAGTCTTTCAGATTTTCAAGCAGCTCATCTTTTGAATGTGCCTGGGTCGTGTAATCGGGGTATTCGTTCAAGTAACCTAAAAAGAACTCCCCGTCCTGCCAGAATGTACACTTCAGTTTCCTCATGGGCCTCCTTTTCTAATACAAATTTCCTTCACGCTTTCGGCCGGTGTAATCAACATAGACCACCTTCAGATCGGTGTAAAAATCCAGCGCGGTTGAGCCCTGCTCACGATCGCCTATGCCGGTGCCCTTGATGCCGCCAAATGGAATGTGGGCTTCACCGCCCGTGGTGGGCGAGTTAATGTGCGTCATGCCGGTCTCGATTTCGTCAACAAATCGAAAGATGCGCGGCGCATCGTTTGTGAAAATCGAAGACGACAATCCGTAGTCGCAGTCATTCGCCACCTGCATCGCTTCATCGAAATCCTTCACCCGCAGGACTGACAGCACCGGGCCGAAGATTTCCTCCCGGGCAATGCGCATGTCGGGTGTTACATGATCGAAGACTGCGGGATGCACAAAATAGCCCTTGTCCAATCCATTGCCTGTTGCCCGCGAGCCACCACAGACTAAGGTGGCGCCATCTTCGCGGCCGATATCGATGTAGCTCAGCACCGTCTTGAATTGGTTTTCATCAACGCTGGGACCCATCTCGGTTGCCGGATCACTGCCGGCGCCAATCTTCATGTTTTTGGCGCGCGCGGCAATGCGCTCAACAAATTCGTCAGCCACATCGTTCACTACCACCGCGCGACTGGTGGCGGTACAGCGCTGGCCGGACGATCCAAAGGCGCCTTGCGCGGTCGACTCGACCGCCAGATCAAGGTCGGCGTCCTCCAGGATGACCACAGGATTCTTGCCGCCCATTTCGCATTGCACTTTGGCGCCACGCCGCGAAACTTCTTCATACAAACGAATTCCAACCTCGTTCGAGCCGGTAAACGAGACTGCGCGAACGGCTCGATGATTGATAATCTCGTCGCCGGCCTCTGAGCCTGATCCGATTATCAGATTAAGCACACCGGGAGGAATTCCCGCCGCGGCGAACAGCTCCACGATGCGAACGGCAGTTGCGGGCGTCAGGGTCGCCGGTTTGAAGACTACCGTGTTGCCGGCAATCAGAGCCGGCGCGATTTTCCAGACGGGAATCGCCACCGGAAAGTTCCACGGCGTCACACAGGCAACAACACCCAGCGGCTGCTTAATGGTGTACGCGAAATTCAGGGGCAGCTCCGACTGGATGGTCTCGCCATTGATGCGGCGTGACTCACCGGCGCAAAATTCCGCCACGTTGATGGAGCGTTGCAGCTCTCCGCGTGATTCGGAAATGGTTTTTCCTTCTTCGCGCGTCAGCAGTTCAGCCAGCTCTTCTTTGTGCTCGTCCATCAGGCGGGCTGCGCGGGCCACAATGCGACCTCGCGCCGGCGCGGGAGTGCTGCGCCAGGCGCGGAATGCGTCGCTGGCAGCGTCAACAGCCGCGCGAGCTTCCTCTCGCGTGGCCTGTTTGACCGTGCCCAGAACTTCGTCGGTGTTCGCCGGGTTGATGTTTTTGACGATCTTCGAAGACGAGGATTCGATCCATTTGCCGTTGATGAATTGTCGATAGTTATCCATAGAACGAAACTGAGAATGCTGGGCCGCTGGCTTGTAGAACTGAACGGCGCTTAATATATCATCGGAAACGTCATGAGTCACAGGGAACAATCGTCGGGGTCCGCCAGCACACACGGGCCTGACAACCTGCGCGATCTTCTTGAGCAGCGGGTCGCCGCGGCGCCTGAGAAACCCTTTCTCTTCAGCGAAGCAGACGGCGGACAGTTCACCTACGCTCAGTTCAACGCCGCCGTGAATGCCACGGCTCGGATGCTGGCTTCGCTGGGAGTGGCGAAGGGCGACGTCGTCAGCCTGCTAATGCCAAACAGCGCCGAGTACATCATTGCCTATTTTGCCTGCTGGAAACTGGGAGCGTTGGCCGGGCCGGTGAACTCTCTATTGAAAGCTGAAGAGATGGCATACGTCATTTCAAACTCTGAAGCGAAAGCCGTGCTGGTGCATACGGAGTTCCTGCCGGCAATCGAAAGCATTCGCAGCGGACTGCCTGCACTGAAGTCGGTGATTCCGTTCGACGACGTGTTGCACGCCACTCAGGACTTTAGTGACGAGGCGACCACCCTGGCGGCGACGCCGCTGAAAAAAGAACATGAAGCAATCATCATCTACACTTCCGGCACTACGGGGAAACCGAAAGGCTGTCTGCTTACGCACGGGAACGTAATTGCCAACGCGCGTCAGATTAGCCATTGGCTTGGTTTCACAGAACGCGATCGACTGTTAACCGTGATGCCCCTCTTCCACATGAACGCTGTTTCAGTAACGACCATGTCGGCGCTTTACGCCGGCGGTTCGACAGTTGTTAGTCCAAAGTTTTCCGCTTCGCGTTTCTGGAATATCATTTCTGATTACGGAGTTACATCGTTTGGCTCAGTGGCGACGATGCTTTCCATTTTGCTGAACAACTATCCGGAGGGCGTGCCGGCAGGATTGGATACCAGGCAATTGCGCTTCGCGATGTGCGGGTCCGCTCCGGTGCCGGCGGAAACGTTGAAGCGTTTCGAAGAGACGTTTCATTGCCTGGTAGTCGAAGGCTATGGCCTTTCAGAATCAACCTGCCGTTCGACTTTTAATCCACCCGATGAGCGAAGGCGTCCCGGATCGTGTGGGATGCCGATTGGGAATGAAATGAAAGTGGTGGACGATGATGACCGGGTTGTCCTTGATGGCGAACTGGGTGAGATTGTCCTTCGCGGGGAAAACGTCTTGAAGGGCTATTACCGCAATGAGGAAGCGACCGAGCAGGCGTTTCGCGGCGGCTGGTTTCACACGGGCGACATTGGATATCGCGATGCCGATGGCTTCTACTACATTGTCGATCGGAAGAGCGACATGATCATTCGGGGCGGGGAAAATATCTATCCGCGCGAGATTGATGAAGTACTTTACCGGCATCCCGCAGTTGCGGCCGCAGCAACCATCGGCGTACCCGACAAACTGTACGGAGAAGAGGTGGCGGCCTTCATCGTGCTGAAGGATGGAGTCAAGATTACGGAAGAAGAAGTAATCGAGTACTGCCGCCGGCACCTGGCGGACTACAAATGCCCGAAGAACGTGCGTATCGTGGCGGACATTCCCAAAGGTCCCACCGGCAAGCTGCTCAAGCGTGAATTAACCCGCCAGTTCACCCCCGTCAAGCAATGTGGTGACGAACAAGGACCAGTGCAAGAGTGACGGCTGGAAAACGCGCGTCCGGGCAAACAACACGCCATTCAAGAACCAGGCCGACTGCATCCAGTACGTGAATACCGGAAAATAGTCTCCGTTTTAATGTAAGTCCATCAGAAATGATTGGATTGCATAACAAACAAAAGGGCGGGGCCGCTTAACGGGCTCGCCCTTTCCTGTGCCAAAATTCTTCTGGCTTAAGTTTGTCCGAGGCTGACTGCGCCAGGGTGCGTTTGCTTCAAGCGATCCTTCAGCCATCCAACTAATAACCAAACCGCACAAACTGAAATCATGACCAGAGAAAACCATTTGCCATACAAACCATCAGGCGAAAACTTTTCGGTGGCCGCGTGAAGCACGTCGCTGTTTGGAAGCAAGCCGGCCTCTGAGAATTCATGGAAGGAATAAATCCCCACCTGGACCATGAAGAGGAGAAGGAAAACTCCCGTGACTTGAAAGAATCTTTTGACGTTGATGAGATGACCAAAGCGCGCCCATCCCCAGGCGAATAATCCCGCTGTACAAAGTCCCAGCAAGGCACCCGTAATCAACTGTGAATCCCGCACCTGCATCAACATCAACGCCGTTTCCATGCCTTCACGCGTGATCATCAGAAACGTAAAGAGAAATACGCCGGCGACGGCCGCGAAGCGCGAAGCGCGGGACGACATCTCGCCCAGGCGATGATGCATTCTCTCCCGCAGTTTGCCTCCGGTTCGCCACATGTGTATCACCAGCGTGCCGACCATGACGATTGCCACAACACCGAGAACACCCTCACGAAGTGATTCATTGGCGAGGAATTGCCCGGCATAGGATCCAAACCTGGATCCCAACCTTCTCTCCAAAACCGACTCGTCAACGCCAAATTTCAGAAGGAAACCCAGAGCGGCGCTGGCGGAGAGACCCAGGACGATGGCAAGGTAAACCGCGGAGGTAAGCCATTTTTGTCCCGACTTGCGAAGGTAGGAGAGGATTACAGCGACCAGAAGAAAGGACTCGAAGCCTTCTCTGAGAATGATGATGAACGATTGCAGCATGAAACGCCTTCCCCGGGAATCTGGCCGGAGCCATGAAGTGAATGCTCAGCGGCGAGGTGACTCGCCGATTGAGGCTAACCCACTATACACAAGTTGAAAACAGTTTTCAATTTCAAAATAACCAAAGGACCGCTTGGCGGGGAAGGTGACCAGGTTATTGGTGTTTTACCGGGATGATGACCAGGTCGGCGCGCAAATCTCCAAGCTCCGTCATGGCTGTCAGACGTAAAGGCAGCCGGCGGTCGTCGGCGCTAATCCAGCCTCGTAACTGAAACTTGTCGCTTTGCGGGTCATCGGTAGTCAGAGATATTTTAACCGCGGGGACCTTCTGGCCGCCGAGATCGATGGTTTCCCGGCCCAGCGAGGTTATGAAAAGCGTCTTGGGCCGGTTGTTTATGAGAACAGAGACGGCGTTCCGTTTGGGAGGCGCAAGGTCCAAAGAACGCATGGCATAGAGCACGGAAACCAGATCATAGGTGCCAACCGGAACCTCAGTCCGCTCGCCGTTATCACCGATGGCCAGGCCACGATCCTGGTCGATGGCCCAGGTGCGATTCAGGCGGCGGTTGCCTTCGACCAAATTGAGCTCGGTGCGAAAAGGGAGCAGGGTAGCAGGATCGACATAAGAGCTGATTTGATCGTTGGCGAAAAACATTCGCTGTGCGGCGTTGGTGGTTTGCGCCCGGACTGTGAACAGTAAACCGTCGCGGTTGAAATATCGTGCATGAGCCCGGATCAGGAACGACGCGGTTCCAACCGGTTGCGCTGCGCTGGCGAGATAGATCTGGAAGTTGAGTTGCTCTCCAACTTTGAAGGGCAAGCCTTCCGGGAGCCCGTCGCCGAGGGATGGTCTCGCTGGCCCTACGCCCGGAGGCGTTTCGGGCTTAGGTGTAACCGGAACGGGATTAGGTCGTGCGGCCGATTCTGAAGGCGCCGCTGCGGCAGGCAGTTGCGAGCCGGCCAGTTCCGCTCGAATCTCGCCGGCGGGAAGGCGGGCGGTAATGAGCACCGGCACATGCCTCTCGTCGTCGCTGAAATAGACTGTAACGTGATAGTCGTTTACCTTTGATCCCTTTACATTCAGACGGGCCACAATCGTCTTGAATGAACCAACGTTCGTCTTGATCCGCTCTTGCCCCGTGACTTTCAATTGCGCTTCGTACATTTCCCCTTCGGCTTGCACAGCAAAGTGGTATGACGCACCCTCTGTCAGTGGCAGCGCCCGCGCTCGGTAAACCGCAGACAGCAGATCGTACGTGCCCGAAAAGGTTCCTGCCTGAAGCTTAGCGGGAATTGCCGTCGTGCCGGCTGCCTGGTTGTAGTCGCTGGCCTTATCGGAAGTGCGCCCGGCTTCACGGACGACTTGCTGAGCCC
>DASXRU010000073.1:0-68161 GCA_036506395.1 Pyrinomonadaceae bacterium
TTTCGGTAGCGATCGATGGCGACACAATGGTGGTCGGAGCTTGGGCCATCAATCTCCTAACTGGTGGGGCGGCCTACATCTTTGAGCGGAATCAGAATGGCGTTCAAGGCTGGGTAGAGGTGCAAAAACTCACCGCGAGTGATGTGGCGGCGCATGACCAATTTGGTTCGTCGGTAGGGATCGATGGCGACACAGTAGTGGTCGGTGCTGTCGGCAAGAACTCCAACACTGGCGCGGCCTATACATTCGATTTGACGTCTACACCGACACCGAGTCCGACACCGCTGGCTAGTTGCAGGTTTACAGCCAACCTTGGCAGCCCGCCGGCGCCCGCCACGACCGGTACGATGACAACGCGATTGTTCCGAGGCTCCGAGCAGGGTACCTGCAGCACGAATCCCTTCCCTGGGAATACGGGTTCCGGCTCATTTCCATTCGACGCTTATACTTTTACGAACTCGTCGCCCTCACCAGTCTGTATATCAGCGGCGTTGACTGTAAATTCCCAGTCCAACGCGAACTATCAAATCGCGGCTTTCCGGGCGCCGTTTGTCGCGACTGACATCACCAATGCATCCCGTTACCTCGGTGATCCGGGCATTAGTAGCAGCACACCTGGACCGATCATCAATTCGTTCCAGTTCACCGTTCCAGGCAACACCAGCTTTGCGATTGTCGTCTACTCCGTCAACGGCACGGCAGAACTGGGCGGGAGTTACACGTTCCAGGTAATGTCGACGAGCAGCTTCTGCCCATCGATTCCCACGGCAACACCAACTCCGCCGGCGACTAAGGGCACTGCAGTGGCCTATCAAATCGACGCTGCGCATAGCGGGGCACAGTTCGACACGATTACCCCGCCCTTGACGAAGCGGTGGTCTCGCGATCTGGGCGGTCAAATCTCCTATCCACTCATTGCGGGCGGTAGGATCTTCGTCACCGTCGCGTACTCCACCCCTTCTTTTGCAGCAAAACTATATGCCCTCGACGAGGCAAATGGGGCGACGTTGTGGGGACCAGTCGATATAAGTGGATCATTTCCCTGGTCCAACGCCACCTACGACGCAGGACGCGTCTTCGCTGTGAACTATAGCGGCCAGCTCCGTGCTTTCGATGCAGCGTCAGGTGCGCAGCTATGGTCGACGCAGCTTCCCGGGCAAACTTCGTTCGATTCACCGCCGACCGCATCAGGTGGAGTGGTGTACGTGGTCGGCGCCGGGACGGGCGTAACGTTGTACGCAGTTGACGAGCAGGATGGCGCTGTTAATTGGTCCAATTTGATGTTCAGTGGCAGCGACAGCTCTCCAGCCGTAACCTCAACTGGAGTATTCGTCTCATTCGCTTGCCACTTTGACTTCGATTTTTCGCCTCAGGACGGGTCTCTGATCTGGCAACATTCCGAGGGGTGCACGGGCGGAGGAGGAAGTACACCAGTCCTCTTCGGCGGGCGTTTGTATGAGGGCGATTCTTTGACAGAAAAAAAGATGTTCGATGCCCCCACTGGCGCGGTGCTAGGCACTTTCCCGCCAGGTCCACCTCCGGCATTCAGCGGCTCCACAGGGTTCTTCCTCACCGGATCCATTCTAAGAGCGCGCGATGCCTACTCTGGGGCAGTCCGGTGGTCGTTCACGGGCGATGGCACCCTAATTTCGGCGCCAATCGTAGATAACGGCTACGTATACATTGGTTCTCGCAGCGGAAAGGTCTACGCTCTCGACGGTAGTACGGGGGCGAACGTCTGGACCGGGAACCTGGGTGCGGCCGTTCAGACGACCGAGTCGCTCGTCACCCGGCCGCACACCGGACTCGGCGCCGGTGACGGGCTCGTAGTCGTACCGGCATCTACTCTCCTCGTAGCCTACCAAGGAACCCTTCAACTACTCTTGGATGAGTCTGGCCCGGCGTTAAACCAAGTTGCAGCATTAGATTCAGTACTTCTTACGCGTGATCCATTTCCGGTCGTAAACGCGGCGGACTTATTGAATCTCGGAGTGGATCGCAATACCCGAGTAATAGTCTTTGCAATGAATCTTCAGTTGTTGCAGGGAGAGAGTTCTTCTGCCGTTACGGTAAGTCTAGTTGATAGTAACAACCATCCTTACGATATCGCGGCTGAGGATGTGCGTCCTGTGCCGAATTCTTCGTTTACCCAAGTGGTTTTCAGGCTCCCTGATAACACACCAATTGGCACCTGCATCATCACACTCAAAGCGCACGGACAGACCAGTAATGCGGGCAGCATCAGAATTCGAACTTAGGAAGTCGGGGGTTGTAACCCTCCCTATTTTAGATCCGGTCATTAGTAGAGATTTCCGGTTGATAGTGAATCAGGTTGATCATAGATCAGCTTACTCTTCCCATTGACGTCAGTTTTGGCGATGCTCTCACCAAACGGAAATGGGTATTTGCTACCGTAGAGGGCCCTGTCTGAGTTGACCTCGACAGGCTTAACGGTAACTTTCAGTCTCCAAGATTTCACAGTTGCGGTGTGAAGTGTTTTGAGGCTTGAAGGTGCGGTTTAGCGATCACTCAAAAGGTGACTAGAATAATCGAAATCGCGCACGAAAACCGTCCCCCAAACGTCCCCCAGCGACACGCAAATCAGGCACTGCATGCACGGTAGGCAGCGCATGCACGGACATTTTTTCTGAGCGATTTTGTAAGTATTGAAAATAAAGAGCGGCTGATCTAGATTCCCAAGCTGAAAGTTGCGGGTTCGAGCCCCGTCGCCCGCTCCATTTTTCCTCAGTAAACTCTCAGACTCAATTTTCAAAAGTTAGAGAAACTTTAGAGTTGTGCCGCAAACGTCCCACGGAGCTGCTTTCGATTGTTGGCGGCCGTAGATGGCAGCCTCCCTCCAACATCGACGCCGCGCCATTTAAGCGTCTATGCAGCTTTGATAAGATGCGAGCATCTCGCTCGTAATTGATCTCAGTTGAATGTTTCGGAGGTAACTAGGGATGAGCCGATATGAGTTCCTGGCGGAAACATACCGAACTGAAAGAATCAAGACCCTCTCTGTGTGGTCCCAGTTCGATGAAAACGACATGGAGTTCCGACCTGAGCCCCGCGCTAGAACGCCTCACGAGCACATGGTCCATCAGTGCGTCAGCGAAGACAACTGGATGAGGAATATGCTGGGGATCGATACAAACGAACCTGCGCTGCCGCCGGTCGAAAGCAAAATTGAATTTATCAAATGGTATGCGAAAGTATCGCAGATCAGACTAAGACAGCTATCGTCGAAGCCCGACGATTGGTTCGAAGAGGTAAAGAAGTTTTTTGAATTGCCTAGAAGCAGGGCCTGGATTGTGACAAGAAGAATCGCGCATACATCGCATCATAGAGGACAGCTAACTGCCTATCTCCGAATTTTGGGTAAGGATTTATATTCTACGTACGGACCAAGCGCCGATACAGGAGGCCTCCCGCAGAATAAAGCGCGCGTCATTTACCGATATTCCTCTATTGAGGAATTGATAACGGAAGAAGAAAGAGGCGGAACGTCGCCTGTGCTTCCCGGTCCTGGTCCTAACAAGCCGACTGAGAGACCAAACGAATAGGTTCCTGCTCGGGTGATAAGTTGATCGCGCCCAGGGAGGTGCGCATGCTGGTAAGCGGTCCTCGGCAGAGTTTCAACTAAGAGAAACTTGTCACCACGATCAATCTTCAGCCTGAGTTTGTCTCGCGAAATAGTAGTTACCATTAGTTCGCCTTTCTTAATCACCTTCTCCGTAGCGATGTTGGGAGTCAGCTATCGGTTAATGCCGTTTGCTTCAGGTTCCTCCGCCCAGAAGATCCACTGAGCGCCGTTTGCGTGTTTCTCGCGAGGCGCTAACAGCCCACCTTTCTCCAGCTGAGTGCGTGCGCCGCGATACATGTTTGCGAACAAACAATGGGTGATGTCAGATAACTCCCAACCCTGATTCGCAAGGGCCGTCTTGCGGAAAGCGCGTTCCATCTTTGGGCGTTTCTTTTCAAAGAGCGTGACCAACTCTTTACTCATCTCCTCGCAGAGCGCCATGAATTCTGCGCACTCTTCATCCTTGAAGACAGGAAAGTTTGGCTCATAGTAACGCTCCGCTGGATGCGTCTTTTCCCACTCAACGGCCTCTCGTAACAGCTCGCTGCGAAGCATGTCACGAACGTGCGTATGGACGCTGGGGGTAGAAAGATTAAGCGCTTCCGCGATTTGAGTGATCGTCTTCGGCCCCTGCGCCAAGACATTCAGGATTTCTTCTTTGGTCCCGTTTGGCAACAGTTTGTTCTTGGTGATCTCGGCCCAGGGATCGCTATAACCACCTGGCCTTGATGAAACGCACTCACACGGAAAGCGCAGTCCTTTATAACCTGTAGGTACAGTCATCGTTCGACCATTTCCTGGGAGAGTTTGCCTTTTAGGTTAGGGGTTTACTTGAGGGATCGCCGAGCATTATAGCAGTCTCACTGCCATTCAGAATGACACAAATTTTTGATATTTGCTGGCGAGGTCGCTCTTTACAATTACTTTATTAGGGCTTATCCTAATAGTCGTTCCCTTCAGGTAGTATCCCCCAAAACAACCCCTTTCAGGTTAGGTTCGTAGGCCCCACGCGCAAACGGAGCTAACCAAGATCGTGCCGACGTTGCGTCGCGAAAAACCGTAGTCGGAATCGAATAAGAGTAAGGAGGAAAAGATGAACCGTCGACTCGCGAAGATTGGGCTGGTGACGTTGCCGCTTACAACGCCGTGCATCAGCAAATCCTGCATATGGGGGACGGGCTGAGCGGGAATCATCAATCAATTCCCAAAGAAGTTTGAATAAGTTTCCAAAGTTGCTGAACAGTTTTCTTCACTAGGAGGTGATTTATAGCCAGCAAGGCAAGCATCGGAGGACACCCAATCCATCCGATGTTAATTCCATTTCCAATTGGACTTTTGGTTTTCTCATTGATTGCCGATGTGATTTATCTGTGGCGAGGCAATCCTGTTTGGGAAGACTACATCGCTTTCTACACGCTGCTCGGTGGGATTATCGGCGCTGCGGCAGCGGCGATACCCGGTTTGATTGACTGGGCCACGCTCACCGATCGCGCCGCCGTTAAGGTTGCCAACTGGCACGCGCGAGTGAACATCATCGGATTGGTGATTTTCATCGCCAGCTTTTACCTGCGGACTTCAAGCGGAGCTAAGTGGATAGTCAGCCTGCCGATCCTCCCGTTTATTCTCTCTCTGATCGGCGTGATTGGATTATCTATTGCTGGTTATCTTGGCGGTGAACTTGTTTTTCGATATGGAGTCGCCGTAGACGTCCCGGCCGAGGCGCGAAAAGCAGACAGGTCAAGTCACGTGCGCGCGGCCTAGGACACATGTCGGCTGACCAAAGTCATGAACAATCGTGAAATCGCGTACGCGTTCACGAGAATCACGTATGGCGTGATCTCTGCATCGGCTTTCGGCGAAGCCAATTGCGGCGTAACGAAAGACTGCCACCAGACGCCATGAGCGAGAACCTTCAAATCACGAGTGAAATAGATCGGCGCAATCCGAAGCTCTGCCGATTCACTTCAACTCGTACGCTATATGTCGGGACCAAAACGGTAAACAGCGAGGAGGAGGCCGAAGGACTGCCGTTAGCCGAGCGATTAATGCGTTTGCCGGGCATTGAGAGCATTCAACTGATCGGGCATCTGTTGTTGGTAACTAAAAATGAGGATCGCGAATGGACGGATCTTAGTAACGAAATCGAATCTGTCCTCACCTCATATTTAGTCTCAGGGGACGCGTTAAGTCCTGATGACGTTCACGAGCAAATGATGCTGATAGGAAGAAACACCAAGGAAAAAGTTCAGTATTTGATCGATGCGCAAATCAATCCCGGCGTGGCTGAGCACGGTGGTTCGGTGCAGGTGGTCGATGTTCGAGACGGCGATGTTTATCTAAGACTCCATGGCGGATGCCAGGGATGCGCCGCCGCCGATTTCACCCTCAAGCAGGGTATTGAAACGATCGTGAAACGCGCCGTTCCAGAGATTCAGCAAATCATCGATCTTACGAATCATGGGGCTGGTCTAAATCCTTATTATCGAGGACCCAACTTAGAACAGATCGCAAATTAGCCGGAGTAGTCTGCGATGAGTGATTGGTGGGACAAGCAAATTAAGAGAGCGGACCAGTTGGCGCTGCAGGCTAACGGGTCGAAAGAACTGCTCACGTTCTATGCACAGTTACTCCGCGCACAGAAAGATATCTGCGAGTTTCTACGCGGACGTAAAGATTGGCTGCCGTCCGGTGACCTCGAGAGCGACTGGCCAGCGCTTAGTGAAGCATTTTCCGGATTCCTCAAAGTGATTGAAAAATATGGTCCGACAGCACTCGCTGCTGAGGCTAATGATTTGTCGGCGACAAGTGATAATGTTATGGCTGAAAGGCTAATTACTTACTGGCGAAGTCCATCGGACATTCAATTCTTTGAGAAGGCATTCCTACAACCTTACCTCAGATGGTTGGCTGAGTCAGACGGCAGACCAGTAGGGCGAGAGATTCCCGCGAGCGAACGTTACTGCCCCTTCTGCGGCGGTAATCCCCAAGTCAGTTTCCTCCAGAACAAAGAAACCACCGCAGAGAGCGGCAACCGCGATCTGATTTGCGGGATGTGTTTGTCCTCATGGGAATTTCGCCGAGTAGTGTGCGCCAATTGTGGAGAAGAGCGACCCGCGAAGCTCGGATATTTTCATTCACCGGAGTTCGATCATGTTCGCATAGAAGCTTGCGACACCTGTAAGCATTACATCAAGGGAGTTGATCTTACTCGTGCTGGTTTCGCCGCGCCGCTGGTCGACGAGATCGATGCTGCGTCTTTGGATCTATGGGCGCGCGAACACGGTTATACAAAGATAGAGCTGAATCTAGTTGGCGTTTAGGTGTTCCCCTGTATTTTGCTCGTTCCCCCGTGGTGTTAGGCCCCTTTCACAAAAACTGTAAGTTGAAGGAGTAGCTTGCCATGGAAGTCTCAAGACGAACCTTCATCAAGACGACCTTGATTGGAGGCGCAGGCGTTAGTGTTTTCGGTTTCAGCCTGGCTCCAGTCTATGCGCAGACACAGGGATTGAAGATTGCCCGCACGACGGAGACGCGCAGCACGTGTCCGTATTGTTCCGTTAGCTGCGGCGTCATTATTCACACGCTCGGCGACAAATCGAAGAACGCGATCCCACAGGTCGTGCACGTCGAGGGCGATCCTGATCATCCAATCAATCGCGGGACACTTTGTCCAAAGGGAGCATCGCTCGAACAGGACATTGTCAACGAGCGCCGATTGCTTAAACCGCAGGTGCGCCGACCCGGAGCAACTGATTGGGAAGATATTTCTTGGGACAGAGCAATCGAGGAAATTGCTCGCTGGACCAAGAAGACTCGCGACGCCACATTCATCGACAAAGACAAGAACGGCAATACCGTAAACCGTCTGGAAACGATTGGCTGGATCGGCGGATGCACTGATACCAATGAGCTAAATTTTCTCGCGGTCAAGACGATGCGCAGCATGGGGGTCTGCTATTTCGAAACGCAGGCCCGTGTTTGACACGGTCCGACGGTCTCCAGTTTGGGGCCCACATTCGGACGCGGCGCGATGACCAACGGCTGGATCGACATCAAGAACACCGACATGATGTTGATTATGGGTGGCAATCCGGCTGAGAACCACCCGTGTGGCTTCAAATGGCCGGTGGAAGCCAAGCTGCATCGCAACGCCAAAATGATCGTGGTCGATCCGCGGTTCACGCGGACGGCGACACAAGCCGATCTCTTCTTACAAATTCGCGCCGGCGCCGACATCGCTTTTCTCGGCGGCTTGATCAATTACGCGATCCAGAACAATCGCATCGCGAAGGATTACCTCATCAACTACACCAACGCAGCTTTCATAGTTAAGGACGGATTCAAACTTCCCGAAGACGGATTGTTCTCAGGCTTCGATGCGGCCGGCACGACATATGACAAGTCAACCTGGAACTATGAAGAAGGCGGAAAGATAGAAGGCGCAACCGCAATGGCCGCCACATCATCAACGCAATCGCGAATTAGCCAAGCGTCTTCGCCGGGGAATGGTGGTGGAAAGGGTTCAGAAAAAGGCGGCGAAACCGGCGGACATCAAGCCGCTGGTGGGCCTGGCGCGTCGGGCCAAGGTGGACAGAAGCCGCCGCCGATGTTGCCGCCAAACGTCGCTTACGATCTTTCGTTACAACATCCGCGTTCAGTCTTTCAACTTCTAAAGAAACAATACTCGCGCTACACGCCGGAGATGGTTGAGCGCATCACCGGTATTCCGAAGGATGATTTCCTGAAGGCCGCCGATCTATTTACGTCAATTCGCAAAGACGGGAATATGAAGAAGGCAGGCACAATCATCTATGCGGTAGGTTGGACCCAGCACACCTTCGGCACGCAGATCATTCGCACAGCGGCAATCCTGCAACTGGTCCTCGGAAACGTAGGCCGCGCTGGAGGCGGAGTCAATGCGCTGCGCGGTCATTCGAACATTCAAGGTGCCACCGATATGGGCGGGGTGTTTGATATTTTTCCAGGCTATTTAAAGCCAGGACTGCCGACCGATACCGATCTTGCGACGTATCTCAAACGCACCACGCCAACTGCCTCGAAGCCCTCGGAATGGGACTCGTACAACTACTGGTCCAACACGCCGAAGTTCATGGTGTCCTTTCTGAAATCGCTTTACGGTGATTCAGCAAAGAAAGAAAACGATTTCAACTATCACCACTTGCCGAAGATCGATCGCAAGTTTGCATGGACCGAAATGTGGGACGAGATGTATGCGGGCAAAGTAAAAGGCCTGTTTGCCTTCGGCATGAATGGCGTGGCCATCGGTCCGAACTCACGCAAGAACATTGAAGCGCTGAAGAAGGCGGACTTCCTGGTTGTGTGCGATCTCTACCCGGAAGAGACGGCCGAGTTTTGGCGCGCGCCAGGCATCAGCAAAGACGACATGAAGAAAATCAATACGACCGTCTATCGTCTGCCGGGCGCGGGCTTTGCCGAGAAAGATGGCACCTTCGTTAACTCGGCTCGGTGGCTGCAATGGAAATATGTGGCGCTGCCGCCGCCGGGCGATGCGAAAGTCGATCAGGAAATACTCGCGCGCATCTTCTTGAAGGTTCGCGAGCTATACAAATCAGAAGGCGGGAAGTTTCCCGATCCGATTCTGAATCTGACATGGGCCTACACGACGCCGCAGAATCCTTCGCTCGCTGAAGTTGCGAAAGAGATCAACGGCAAAGCGCTTGCTGATCTAACTGATGAAAAACTGTTTCCCGGTCAGACAATCAAAGCGGGACAGCAACTGCCCGGCTTCGCCTGGTTGAAAGATGACGGTACGACTGCCTGCGGGAACTGGCTCTATTCGGGTTCGTGGACAGAAGCCGGCGCGCAGATGCAGCGACGCGGCACAGATGATCCATCCGGTCTCGGCATTTATCAAAACTGGGCCTGGTCGTGGCCGGCGAATCGGCGCGTCATGTATAACCGCGCTTCGTGCGATCCAGCCGGCCAGCCTTGGGATTCAGAGCGACGACAAGTCTGGTGGAATGAAGCCCAACAGAAATGGGTCGGCAACGACGTGCCTGATTTCAAAGCCGATTCAAAACCTTCGGATCACATGGGACCATTCATCATGAATCCAGAAGGCGTCGGCCGCATTTTCGCGCCGCTCGCGGCCTTTGCCGATGGCCCATTCCCTGAACATTACGAACCAGTTGAAAGTCCGATCGCGAATCCGCTGCATCCTCAGCAATCCAACAATCCGGTCGCGAAGAAGTTCAAATCCGACATGGACAAACTCGGCACCGTCGATCAGGGATTTGATGTCGTGTGCACGACGTATCGGCTGACTGAGCACTATCATTATTGGACCAAAAACAATCCGATGAATGTGCAGTTGGTGCCTGAGCCTTTCGTTGAAGTGCCGGCAAAGCTCGCAGACAAGATGGGAATTACCGGCGGCGAGAAGGTCAAAGTGAGCAGCGCCCGCGGCGTCTATGTCGCGAAAGCAATGGTGACCAAACGTATCAAGCCGATGATGATCGACGGCAAAGAAACATTCCAGATCGGCGTACCGATTCATTGGGGCTACCGCGGCATTGCGGAAGACGAAGGCAAGACTTCGTTGATGCCTGCTAATCAATTGTCGCCAGCGGCGACGGATCCGAACGCCTACACGCCCGAGTTCAAGGGCTTTCTGGTAAAGATCGAGAAGGCGTAGAGAGGAGGGCATGAGATGAGCAATCCACAAACATTTCAGATTCAGGAAATCTCGGCCCATCCTGGGCCAATTCCCGGACAAGGCACGACGCGCGCGGAAGAAGTGTGCAAGTACATAGACGTGACCACGTGTATTGGTTGCAAAGCCTGCGAGGTGGCTTGCGTCGAATGGAACGATCATCCCTTTCGCGAGACTACCTTCGACGATACCTACCAGACGATGCCGTCTACCGAGTGGAACTATTGGAACTTGATCAAGTTCGTTGAAGATCAACGTGACGGCAACTTCATGTGGTTGATGCGGAAAGATCAATGCATGCACTGCGAAGATCCGGGCTGCTTGCGCGCGTGTCCCGCTGATGGCGCCATCATCAAGTATGAAAATGGAATAGTCGATTTTCAGCAGGACAACTGTATCGGCTGCGGCTATTGCATTTCTGGTTGTCCTTTCGACATCCCCAAGTTCAACGAGAAGACCAAAAAAGTTTACAAGTGCACGCTCTGTTCAGACCGTGTAGGCCAGGGACTCGAACCCGCGTGCATCAAGGCCTGTCCGACAGGATGTCTTCACTTCGGAACGAAATCCGACATGGTGCAAATCGCTGGCTTGCGCGCGAAGCAATTGCGCGAAGTCTCGGGTTTCGCGAACGCCGGTGTCTACGATCCACCATCAATCAAGGGCACGCATGTCATCTATACGCTGCATGACATCAACACCCCGGAACGCTACGGCCTTCCGAAGAATCCCGTAATTCCGCCGAGTTATACCGTCTGGAAATGGTTGGCGAAACCGACGGGTTTGATGATGGCAATGCTCGGTATTGGCGCCGTCTTTTTCCATAGCGTTTTCTATGGACCAAAGGCGCCTCAGCCTGAACCGCCGGAAATTGAAACTGGTCCGCGTGAAGAGATCGAAGCTGGCAGAAAGGAGACGCCATGAGCGCGCCCGCAAAAGGTTTTGATGAGAAGGCGCGAGGCGAATTCGCGCGATTCGGAACAACTCGCGTTCATAGAGGCGAACTGTTACGCCATCCCGTCTACACGCGCTTCCTGCATTGGTCGGTCGCAATCTTTTTCATTCTTTCGCTGTTGACCGGCTTTGCCATCTACTCGCCATGGTTGTTTCGCTGGATCGCGCCCTTGTTCGGTGGCGGCGCGCGAACTCGCGCATTGCATCCCTGGTTTGGCTTAGTCTTCGAAGTCTTCTTCCTCTTCCAATTCATTAACTGGGTCACACCCATGTGGTGGATGAGTGCCGACCGACGTTGGGTCAAACGGCTTAAGGGATATGCGACCAACGAGGACCGACTGGAATCGGAGGACGTTGGGTTTTTTAACGGCGGGCAGAAGCTTTACTTCTGGGCGATCGTGCTAAGCGGCGTGTTGTTTCTAATCACCGGTGTGATCCTGTGGTTCGATCACGTAGTCGGGCGCTGGATTGTCGCAGTCAGTTATGTAATTCACGATCTCGCGGCGCTTTTGATGCTGGCCGGCTTCATCATTCACATTTACGAGGGCACGGCGCACCAACCGGGCACCCTTCGATCGATGATTGCCGGGACCGTCACGGAGAGATGGGCCTGGACACACCATCCGGCCTGGTATCGAGCGGTAACCGGCCGTGATCCGCGCGAGGCGTACGAACGTGAGAAACGTCGTCAGGCAGAGCGCGAGCGAGCAATCGAAAGTTGGGAGCGGAAGCAGGATGCCCGGGAGACGACACGGGATGGCGCGGTAGATAGCAAAGTGCCGTAGGCACTAAATATTTCGCCGCTACGCGGCTAGTTGTTCTCGGCTAGCGTTTATTAGAAAGGAGTTTGTGTGATGGTGTTCTTTATGAGATTCGTCCTGCTTTTGCTTGTTGCACTAACTACTCTTCCAATCGCGATTGCTCAGACCCAACCGCCCACGGATCCTTTGGTGCAAGTATTGGTCACCAAAGGCGTGCTAACAACTGAAGAAGCGCGGTCAATTTCCGACAACGATTCGCCTGCGGAACAACGCGATCGGCTGGCGGCGCTGTTGCGAGACAAGGGCGTCATCTCAGCAGCCGAGTTTGAAGCGGTGCGCACTAACACAGGTGTCAGCGCATCTGGCCCACCGATATTGAACGCCGATTACAAAACTGAGGCTTCTGCAAAAGCTACCGCGCCGCCACAACCGTCGCCTCCAACTGTTATTGCGGCAGTAGCGCCGGTCCGTTTGCTTGGCATCGACACGCCAAAACGCGAAGGCCTTATACCAGACATCAAACTTGGCACTGGCGCAAGACTGAAGCTGTACGGAATTTTCAAGACGAGTATCATTCACGATTCATCCTCGCCACAGGGAAATGATTTTCCACTGCCTTTGCTGGCCGCCGACACTGGTCCAAATGATTCACCTGAGTTTCACCTGCGCGCGCGAGGCCTGCGTTTGGGCGCAAACTTCGAGTGGGTTGATCCGGCTCCCAAGATGACTATCACGGGAAAGATTGAGTTCGACTTCGAAGGTGATTTTACCCGCGTGAATAACCGCAACATCACTTCGATTCGGTCGAGCCAGCCTTCTATTCGACTGGCCTGGGTGAGGATTGATCGCCGATTCGACGACAACAACAGCGCCTTTGCTCTGTTTGGACAGGACTGGTCGCCGTTCGTCTCATCGACCATGCCGAACATGATCGAGAACACAAACTTCGGCGGTATCGGCTATGGCGCGGCCTATACGCGTATCCCACAAGCGCGGTTTGGCTTCAATCACAAGTTTGGTGGTTCACGCGATTTTAGATTTGGCCCCGAGATCGCGATCGTGCTGCCCGCGTTCGGCGATTTGCCTACGGATGTCGCCAATCAGTTGGCGTTTGGCGAAAGACAGGGAGCCGATTCGCAACAACCAGGTATTCAGGGGAGAGCAGTATTTCAATGGCAACTCGATAAAGCTGCGAACGTACCGGCTGCGCAGTTCATTGTTAGTTTTGAGCATGCGCGCAGAAGAGCAATCGTGACGGCCGCAAATGTGCCTGCCGCCTTTAGAGCTGCGTTTCCAAGTGGCGCCGAAGTTGGTAGCAGCAGCCACGGTTTTTCGGTTGAGACACAACTGCCGACGCATTTTGCGACGGTAGTTGGCAAGTATTACAGCGGCTCCGATCTGAGGTTCTTTCTTGCCGGGCAACTGCTTTCAAATTTCAACGACACTTTCGGATTAACAAGCACGGCTACGGCCTCTTCGATTGATGGCGCCTCCACAGTTGTTTTCGGCTTGCTCAACGGCGTGCCGGTAGTAGCGCCACAACGACCCGTGCGTGCCCAAGGTGGATTCATCCAAGTCGGCTTTCCACTCTCACGCATTTTTGATGCCGATCCAAAAGGACGCAACGCCGGATGGACCGCTTACCTCTATTACGGAGACGATCAGGCGACGGCGCGGGATGCGCGACGGTTTGGCGCGCGCGGGGATCGCAGCGATTTGTTCTCCGGAAATATTCAATACAAGTGGAACCAATGGGTGACGTTTGGATACGAACAGGGCTACTACCGCACGCGCGCGGATTTTCGCACTGGACTACTTCCGCTGTTTCGCGGCGTCCCGAGTTTCACTACTCACAACATTCGATCGGAGTTCGCTGCGATCTTTACTTTCTAGTTGGAAAGGGCGTGCTGCTGTTCGGAGCGCCCTGCCGGAGGGTTCGAAGATGGCACTTAGCTTTGCTACAGACATTCGACCGCTTTTTCGTGACACGCCCGACGTGGACAGTATGAAGGACATAGGCCTCGACCTTTCCTCTTACGAGGACGTTAAGGCCAGGGCGGAAGGGATCTACTCGAGATTGGAAGACGGCAGCATGCCCTGCGATGGCCCCTGGCCTAAAGAGCAGGTGTCGCTGTTCAAACGTTGGATGGATGAAGGAATGCAACCGTGACACTTCGCAACTCTATGATGGTTCGACCGACGATCGTCGCCGTTAGCGGATTTTCATCGAATGTTGGCAAGACAACATTGGTGTGCGAACTACTGCGGCAACTGCCCGGCTGGGAAGCGATCAAGCTGACTCGTGGTCACTATCGTTCATGTGGCCGCGATCCCGCCGGATGCTGTGTCAGCGATCTACTTCGCGATGAGCCGGTCATTCGTTCTGGCCGCGACTCCAACTATCAGGCTGGCAAGGACACCGGCCGCTTCTGGGATGCGGGCGCATCGAATGTGCACTGGGTAATCGTCAAAGACGATCAGGTCGAGCAGGGAATCACTCAGGCACTCGAACGCGTCGAAGCCATGGGAGTAATCGTGGAAGGAAATAGCTTTCTCGAATACATCAAAGCTGATCTGGCGATCATGTGCGCACGATCGGAAGGCGGAACCATTAAGGCGTCTGCGCGGAAAGCCCTGGCGCGAAGTGATGTCCTGTATTTGTCGTCATTGGACGCGAGAGCCACAGACGCGAAAGCTGAATTCGACGCATTCTGTGCAGGACTTAAGCTTCCTTTGGACCTAAGCAGATTGCCAGTTGTTACACGTCAGGACCTGCAGTGGCTCCAGTCGAGAATCTACCAGCCGTCACAGGTCCCGCAATCTCCCAGACGTGTAGCGCTCGCTGCTGCTTCAAACTTTTAGGCAAATGTTAGTTCGGGGTCTTATCCAGAATGTTCTTGCGTCAATGCTGCTGGCGAGTGGCGCATATGCACAGGAAACGGCAACCGAACGCGGCGCGAGACTGCCGAGCGCAGTTAGCTGACATACGGCACAGCAGACCCGAAGAAAGCGGCTCGCACGCGCAAGAAATAGAAGCTAACACAGATGCCAAAACAAGCTACGTTTCGGCAACGCCAGTCATTTCGTAGATTGATAAAAAACTCGGGGAGGTAGGCATGAAAAGACAACTGTTCATATGGCTAACGGCAATAGCGATGGCAACTTCGCTGTTGACTTACGGAAGTGCTCAGAAGAGCGTGACGGTAGAAATAAGCAACGGGCAGGGCGAGAGCGTCGGTACCGCCAGGATATCGCCCGCAGGCCGAGGCGTGAGAATCACGCTTAATCTAAAGAATCTTCCGCCGGGCAAGCACGCGATTCACATACATCAAATGGCCAAATGCGAAGGGCCGATGTTCGAAACCGCTGGGCCGCATTTCAACCCGGCTGGTAAACAGCATGGCTTGAAGAACCCCATGGGACCACACGCCGGCGACATGAATAACTTCATAGTGCGCGCAAACGGCACTGCCCGCCTGACGATAACTGATGCCCGCGTGAATCTGGGAACTGGCGCGTACTCGTTGTTCACCGATGGGGGCACGTCCCTTGTTATTCACGCCAAGGCCGATGACATGAAAACCGATCCATCTGGAAATTCGGGTGATCGAATCGCTTGTGGCGTGATCGCGAAATAGGTTTGAAAATGTCGACGAATGGGCGCTTCTGCAGATTGCGTTCTAAAGTTGTGTGACTGCTCGAGCGTTAACTTAGTAAAATAAGTTTTGCGTCGGCAATCGGCCAATGCTAGAAAAAATCAAGTGAGCAATTTACTTGTAGCGGTGATGCTCGACCTATATCGGCACAATTGCACGAGCATTGATGACCACTTGACTGCCACAATCAAACTACGTCAGTACTCAATAATTCAAAGATTATCCGGAAAAATCATGCTGACAGCGCTCGCTTCGACCACGTAGTGTGAATTATATGGCGTCTGCCCCCCGAACGGCCGCGTTTATATGAAGACTTACTCTGAAACGATAAAGGCACATTCGTGTGTGCGAGGGCCGCAAAGCCAACGGAGGTCTAAGTAGAAGCTGAATAATGCGGCGTCACTGTAAACAACAGTCAACGTAGAAAAGGCAGCACCAGTCCGCTGGTACTGCCTTTTTACAGCTTCCGAAACTACCGGAAGGGAAAATGGGGTTATTCCTCCGGTGCCGGGCACTCGAACTGCGCGCGCTCTGAATCAAGGTCGTTCGTGATGGCGACGCAGTCTCCTTCTCCGCCGCACAGAAACTCTTCTGCCGCGGCAAGGTTCTCCGCAGTCAAGTCTATGTACTCCTGACTGGCGCCGTTCGCGATATTCAGCCTGGCAACGATGACCTGGTGCAAGAGGGCCGTGGTGCAGTCGCCTTCACCCGGCGTTGTGAGAAGGATAGCCTCCAACTGCTCGGCAGTGTAAGAGGTGCAACCGACGGTCAACCCGCTCTCCAGAACGCTCTCGGGCCAGGCGTCCTCCTGGCAACCTTCACCCAAGGTGCAGAACATTGAGTGGGTCGCCCAGAAGTCCAGACTCTTGACGTTGGGATCGCATGCGATGGGGCAGTCTAAGGTGGAACAGGTCAAATTCGCCGTGAAGTCGCTCCGCTGTCGCGTGCTGTTGGCGTGAGCAAAGGCACGGAACACGTAGTTGTGACCGCATAAGAGCTTCACATCCGGGCAATCAGTGGACACCCCGCTATCGAGCAGGAGGTCGCCGATCCGGACGGTGACCGATTGGCCTGCCGCGAGGTTGTAGTTCGAGAAGTCGGCATTGCCAGAGAACGACGCCTTGCAGAGAGACTCACCGCAGGTCGGACCGCCGTTTATATCGGGTGGACAGCTTGAATCAGCCGGCCATCCGAATTGTTCGTAATCGCCTGTTGTCTGCCACTGTATGGTGAACCCGGCGGGCGCGCCGGTGGGAGACCCGGCCGTGACGTTGATGTCAATGTAGTCCTGGCCCGCACCTCCGCACGAGATGATCGGCGTGGACATCTTTGGCTTGCCTGCGGCGGAACCAGGCGTGCTGATGAGAAACATCGCAGCAACCGCAATCACAGCAAACCCAAGTATCGCGAAGGCAAGTGTCTCGCGTCTACAGTATTTCTTGATAGTCTTACTCACGACTTTTCTTTCTCCTCTCTTCAGAACCGGTTTATTCCGCTCGGTTAAACCCATAACCACCGGCTAAACCGGAGGGTCATTTGCGGCTGAAGCTTATACTGAAACCTTAAAAGCGAAGAGGCATCCCGGCTAGCGGGCCGGCTCTGAGGACTAAGGTTCAGCACGCCTTAATTCTCAACTGGCGGTCATGTCTTAGTTAGAGGTAACGCGAACTGTCATTTTGCGGATGAGAGAACCAAGACCCCTCCCAGTCTACGATCCTGCTCTCGCAGCGAAATATTGGTTATCGCCCCTAATAGATCTAATCGATAAACTGCTCAATGGCACTGGATCAACCACAAAATAATCGCGGCGTCCGTGCCGGCGCGTGGATATTTCTAGTAGTCGGGAAACCGGCACATCTTGCGCTGAAGCCACGGTTTTGTAAAGGCCTTGAGCCGTATCTTCCGCTTTCAAAAGTCTAAGAACTTCTCGTCGTTTTTCTTCGTGTCAAAGCAATGAACTCAGGCAGTGTTTTTTGGAGCTCCTAGTGCTAATCATGTGCCGCCACTGCCTACTGCCGCACAGGCCAAAGGCCGAACCGCCTTCCAAAAAACGAAGTCAACACCAGAGTCAAAAGAGCAGTTACGAAAGCTGCGAGTCGTTTTCTTTTCAGTCTTGGGAAAGGGGCCGGTAGCAATTCTCATTCGGTTGCGACACTGTGCAGTTGAGCGCTCAGCCTCGCATTTTCGCGGACACCGTGCGCCGTGGAGTGCTATTCCTGAAGATGCGATCTGTGTAGCGTGCGCCGTGGATGGCAGTGCACACCTTCCGACTGCAAAAGGATTCTCATTTTGAGTTGAAAGATGCGTGGTCAAAGCGAGGGGTTTTTGAGTTGATTCTGCTAACAAGAATCACGCGCGATAGCCGAAAAAATTGTGGAGAAATTGTGGGGCAATTAACAGAAACCCACACAATCTGGCGTATACTGGCGCAGTAGCTAACGGGTGCAACTATACACGCCACACCAGGCGCATACTTTCAAGGCCGGGTTCGAGCGCCGTCGCCCGCTCCAGGCTCCTTCGAAAACAGGGAGCTGCATGGTCCGGTGGTCGAGACCATGTCGATGGTTAATGGAGACAAACCATGAAAACGCTGATGCTTTTGCCGGTTCTCCTGGCGCTTTCTGTTCCAGGTCAGACCCCGGCTCCCGCCGAATCTTTCCCGGTGACGGTACTCAGCTCCAGGTGGTTCAAGAGCCGGCAGACAATCGAGAAGCCAGACTCCACCGGAAGCGTACCCGCTGGGGCCATGATACAAGCCAATAAGGCCTGGGAACGAAACCGAAGATCGGACGCTCCTAGGGCGGGAGAGCCCGATCCAAATGTCGATAGCATGGACGGGCGTAGAGCAGCGATGGAGAAGAGCGTGCAGGAATCGCGCGGGCCCAAACCGGCAGATGGCTTTGCGTACCGGGCCAAAATCAAGAACGCGAGCACCAAAACTATAGAAGTCCTGTTCTGGGAATATCAATTCATGCCCTCGGCGAACCCAACAACTGTTTCGCATCGCCAGTTTCTTTGTGGCGTCAATATCAAGCCCCAGAAAGACATTGATGTGCAGGGGTTCAGCTTGTCCGGTCCCGGCGACGTGATCAATGTGGGAAGCGTGGCTAACGAGTCCCGAAATGGTTTGCAGGAGAGGGTTGTGATCAATCGCGTCGAATACTCGGACGGAACAATCTGGCAGCGGAAGGACTGGAATTTTGGCGAGGTGAAGTTAAGTGTTGCTCGTGCCCTTCAAGGAGCCTGGGCGCCAGGTATGTGCAAAGGCCTTTGAAACTTCGAGCGGGCCAGGATTTAGAAGGAAGGACTTATGAATACCAGACTCATGATAACCGCGGGCGCTCTCGTGTTGCTGATCGCCATCACAGGCATGGCCCAGGACCGCGCGACGGGAAGTATTAAAGGAAAAGTTCGCGTCGAGAAGGGAACGCCGGAAGGGGTTGTGGTTGTGCTGCGGCAGGGTGAACGCGAAATCAGCCGCACCACTGCCGGCAAGAAAGGCGATTTCGTGATTCCACGTATCGCGCCGGGAACTTATGGCGTCAGTTTTCGCAAGCCTGGACTGAGCGTCGGGTCGATTGACAATATTGAAGTGCGCGCCGGCAAGACGCGTTCCCTGGGTGATCGGCTGATCCTCTCGATTGACGAAGGCTCAATCGCTTTCATCCGAGGCAGCGTATTCACGGAAGCGGGCCGTAGCGCGCCGGGCGTGCGGGTCGAGCTGGCAAGAGTTTTGGGTGATGGCTCAGTGAAAAAGCTGGATGCGCGAATGACGAATGAAACTGGCCAGTTTGTTTTTCGCCTGACACCCGAGGTTGCGACGTATCGGCTGACACTGAAAGCTGATGGGGCCCAGCCGGCGAGCCAGGATGTCGAGGTGGACGGCGCGGCGGTGTATCGTCGAGCGCTTACCCTCAAACCTGCGACGAATTAGGTTCGACAACATTCCAAAATGTCCGAGCGGGAAGAATTCCTGACTGCGCGGCAGCTTGCCGAGATTCTTCAGGTGAGCGAGTCAACCGTGCGCCGGCTGGCGCAAAAGCGCCGCATCCCTTCCGTTCGTCTAACACCCCGCCTGACTCGTTTTCACCTTGACGCTGTGCGCGAGGCGCTCGATGTCCCGCGCGTGCGCGTGCCGGGTGATGAGCGAGTGGACGATTCGCAGATGTCCTTCGAAGATTTGCTTTCCAGCTGACGGATGTTCGACAAACCAGAGTCGTCGAAATCATTTCGCCGGTCGCGGCAGGCGTGAAACGTTAACCTCGATCCAACGGCCATTCTGCTTGACGTAAACCCGCGGCGGTCTAATAGAAAACTTTCTCCCGAACGCGGGATTCGTAGACAGAAAGCGCCGAACTGTCTGGTTGTCCCCGGTTGCTACTCGCCAGCTGTTATCCTCGCGAACCAGATACTGTTGCACCACGATTTTCCCCTCGGCGGGGATGGGTCGCAGCACGCTCCCGTACATCACCGTATCGACGACGGCCAAGTTGTTCGAAATGTGCACTGCGCCAATGTCCAATCGATTGAGCTGGTACATGTCGCGCGTTCTTTGCAGGGTGGAGGTGAAGCGTTCGCGCGAGATGCGCGCGCGAGAACTCGAGGGCAGAATTTCGTAAAGCGAGGTGTACTGACCCGCCTTCAATTGGTCGAACACTCGCTGGACCACGGCGCGCACATCGCTTTCCTGCGTCATGGCGCCTGTCCCTGTCGCGAATGAAACCAACAACAAGAACGCTGCCGCGACGACGGTTAGTGTTATCGCAGTTCTAATCTTCATCGCTATCCTCAGAATCACCGGCGCCTTTTTCAGTTGCCTCCGCATCAGCATTACTCCGACTCAAGCGGAGGCGAAAGCCGACAAACCACGCCACTGCTCCCAGGACTCCGATGACAAAAGCCGCGTCCGTTTTACCATTCCAGAGGGCTATGGCAGATGAAATCAAAAGCAAAAAGGCGAGGATGGTGCAGATTTGTTCCAAGTGCTATCCGTTATTTAACCGTCAAATGCAGGTCTGAGTTGATGGCTGCGGGGGCGTAGCAAGTCGAATCGTCGCAGGCCTGGACGTGCAGTATCAACCCGATTACCCGTGCGCCCTTAGCCGCATCGCCGCTAGCTTGCAATGGCAGTTTGATTGTAGCGTCGCCTTCATAAACTGACAGCGGTTTCTCAGCGAAGCTGAATTTCTTAGTAACCGGCGTGGGATAGATCGGTTTGCCGGTGGTGATGCCCTTGCTTGGCCCAGCTTCGACCGCGGTCGCGATCAGGTAAGGAAACGTCGGCGGATTCGCATTGATGTGATAGCCCTCGGAAATTGCCATTCGCACCTCCGCCTCAGCCGAGCCGCCGGCCGCGATTTCAATGTTCGGGGCCGCTGCCTTTACGACATCGGCGGATGAGACCTTGCGGGAAATGGCCGGCATCACGACGGGACTGGCTGTTGCCGGCACTACATTAGAGGATGGTTTCGGTTCGCCGCCGCAGGCCGCGCAAATTAGCGGCAAGCCAAACATTATCCCTTTGAGTTTCGTTATGTAGCCTCGATTCATTCCGTGAGTTCGACTCCATCCGTCTTCTGTCGCTTAGTGCGCGTGCGCCGTAGACGCTTGATCACAAACTTCGCCATCAACGCCAGCGGTAAAACGACAAGAACAAGAACTGGCAACAATGCTATGATTGCTCGGATCAAGAAATAAATGATCGCTACGGCCACAGCAAATCCGTCGGAGAAAGCTGACTTTATGCTAAACCAAAACCCGGCCGCATTAACGATCTGGGTCGTAGTCTGCAAGGTGACGTTTATCGTTGAAAGGCTGGCTTGATTCTCCAGGAAGCGGCGCCGACCCTCAAGTTTCTCTATTTCAGTTCGAACATTGGCAAGCTCTCTCTGAACCTGCAGGGCCTCCTCAACTTTTCCCGCACGCTTCATGATTTCAATAAACTGAGCTTCTAGAGCCTTCTGGTTCTTGATTCGGGCTTCCAGATCAATGAACTCCTCGGTGACATCCTGCCCCGTAATCTTTTCCTGGGTCACGCGGATTCCTGCTGCGCGAATCTCTTCCATAACCTGGTTGAACTGCGCCGCAGGAACGCGAACCACGAGCCTGACGGTTATCTCAGGTCTTGTTTTGTCTTCAGTGGTGCGCTGGGTAGCCTCAGAAGTTACGATAAAGCCCTGATGGGATTCGGCGATCGAAACGATTTTGGGCTGGCTCTCGGTCGGGGAGGCTACTTCGATTGTCAGGTCGGCGTTACGGATAATCTTGCGCTCGATTGCCTGATACGCCGCATTAGCCGCGTCGGCTTGATTCAACGAGGCCTCTTTTTCCTCCGAGGATCCACTGATTCTAAGAACGCTCTTGGATTCCCCGACTTTAGCTGATTTTTCGTCCCCAGACTCCCGCTCCGAGCGCAGGCTACCGCATCCAGAAAGGCCGAAGAACGCAACGCTTATTAGAAGGACAAGAGTGAATCGCATGAATTAGCTCCGAGGGATCAGTTATTCTTGAACGCTCTCGACGTTCCGAGCTTGCGCTCTTGGACGCCACTTATCCTTCGCTCGGCTCCTTTTCTTTAGCCTCAGGCTTCCTAATGCCGAACTTTTCCAAACGATATTGCAAAGTTCGGAACGTCAGCCCCAATAACTTCGCTGCCTTCGTGATGTTGTAATCGGTCTGCTGCATGGCCTGGGTAATCAGATCTCTCTCCACGTCTTCAAAGGCAATGCCCTGCGGCGGGAGTTTGAAAGCTCCCTCGGAAGCAGGCCGCGACTCCTGGCGCACCTCCAAAGGCATGTCCTCAGGTGTAATCATGTCGCCTTCGCAAAGCAGGATGGCGCGCTCGATCGCTGATTCAAGCTGGCGCACGTTACCGGGCCAGCTATAGTCCTGCATCATTCGTTTGGTTTCCGTTGTCAGTCCACGAACCAGACGCGAAGTATTGCGGGTGTGTTTCTTCAGGAAGTAGTCGATCAGAACAGGAATATCATCCCGCCGTTCTCGCAAAGGTGGCACATCAACCGACAGGACGTTGATACGGTAATAAAGATCGTCCCGGAACCTCCCGTCCGCAACCATCGCTCGCAGGTCGCGATTGGTGGCGGCAATCACACGCACGTCAACCGAAATCTCGCGGTTGCCGCCAACCCGCCGGATCTTGTGTTCCTGCAAAGCGCGCAGAAGCTTAGCCTGGATCCCCACATCCAACTCGGCAATTTCGTCCAGGAAAAGCGAGCCGCGATCCGCAACCTCAAACAGCCCCTTCTTCTCGGCATGGGCGCCCGTGAATGAGCCCTTCTCGTGCCCGAACAGTTCGGACTCTAAGAGGTTTTCGTTTATGGCCGCACAGTTTACGGCCTGGAACATTTCTGTCGCCCGCGGACTCTGATTGTGAATAGCGCGAGCGATCAATTCTTTGCCCGTGCCGGACTCGCCGCGAATAAGCACGGTCGAATTCGACCTGGCCACTTTGAGGATCATCTTCTTGACCGCTTCCATCTCCGGCGAAGCAGAAACGATCTCGACGTCCAGCGCCTCCAGCTTGTCCAGGGCACGGTTGATAGTTTCAAGCAATGCCTCCCGGTCGTAGGGCTTCTGCAGGTAATCAAAAGCGCCACGCCGCAGCGCTTCCTTTGCCGAGTCGATCGAACCGTGCGCGGTTAAGAGAATAACGATGATCGAAGAATCCAGTCCCAGCAAATGCTGCAGCAACTCGATACCATCCATGCCCGTCATCTTCAGATCAGTCAAAGCCAGATCGAAACTCCGGTCTTTGGCAAACTTAATCGCCGCTTCGCCCGACGCAGCAGTAGTCACGTCGTAGCCCTCGCTCGAAAGGATCATCTCAAGAATTTCGCGTTGGGATTTTTCGTCATCAACTACGAGTATGCTCTTGCGTGCCATTCCGTAATCTATCTCCCTTTCCCTTTGCCGGCAGTGTAATGATAAACGTGGTGCCGCTGCCAACTTTCGATGTTACGTTGATTGTTCCTCCGTGATCGTCTACGGCTTTCTTCACAATCGCCAGGCCCAGGCCAGTGCCGGTATCTTTGGTCGAGTAGTATGGCTCGAACACCTTTGAGATGTCTTCCGGAGCAATTCCGCGTCCCGTGTCTGTAACTTCGATGCGCGCTCGGCGTCCTGACTCTTCACCAGCCAGCAAGATCGACAGACTCCCACTTCCTCCATCCATCGCCTGTACTCCGTTAATGACCAGATTGGTCATCATCGAACGCAGCGCCTCTGTGTCGCCCATAACTCGCGGAATGTCTCCGCTCTTTTCCACTGTTGTCTTGATCCCGCTCTCTATAGCCTGGGCTTCTATGATTCGCAATGCGTCCTGGGATATTGCGTAGAGATCGAGTGACTCCAACTCAAGCTCTGAGGGGCGCGAATAGTTCAGGAATTCTGAGATACGCGTATTTATTCGCGCAACTTCCGTCTTGAGCTGCCCCGCCAGCCGCGCGAAGGTTTGTCGTTTCTCCGGTTCTTCCGGAGCAAAGCTGGTGCGCAGATAGTCGAGCGTCAGATTAATATAATTGAGGGGGTTACGGATCTCGTGGGCAATCGCTGAAGCCAGGCGACCAACTACTGCCGCTTTTTCCGCCTGGTGAAGTTGCGCCTCAAGCTCGCGCGTGCGACTGAGCTTGGCGGTCATTTCATTGAAGAGGCTCGTCAGCTCGCCCATCTCATCGTGGCTATTAGGCATGGGCACACGGAAACTAAAATCTCCCAACGCCACTCGTCTCGCTGCCGTTGACAGATACCTGATGGGACGAGTGAAGCGCCAGACAACGATCGTCGTCAAGAATGTAGTTACCAGCAACACAGCGAGGGTGTAGAGCAGCGACTGGCGCGCCTGGTGCTCCAACAGATTAGTTAAGCTGCTGGCCGAGCCGAGCACGACGATGATGTACCAGCGCCCCTTGTTTGTCTCCACTGGAAAATAAAATGCCCCGGGGTCGCCGCCCCGCAATTGCGTGGCAACGTTCATCCCTTCCGGTAAAGAGGCATTGTCGGTGGCCAGTCCCATGGCGCTGTTCAGCGGTGGCAGTGAAACATCTTTCACTCGCACAAAACGCTTCGAGCCATCGGGATTTGTAGTGGGAGCGTTGTCTCGATTCAAACTGTCCTGGATGTTTCCGTCACCGTCGACTACTAAAACGTTCTTGATGCGTCCCGCCTGCTCATCAAGCACCGGCTGCTGGGTTTCTTTGCGCATCTCATACAGCCACTGGCCGCTCGAAATACTATTTATTCCCAACGCCACGCCTGCCATGATCGCCTGTTCTTGTTCGACGATCAGGCTGGCGTTGCTTCGCACAGCGCGTAGATTCACGTAGTACTGCACGCCGAGAGTTAAGACCAGAAGCGCTGCCAGCAGTACTAGCAGCCGAACCCGGAAGCTGTTGAAAAGTGCGCGCAAGTTCATTTTTTTCTCTCCCTGGCACCAGCCTCCGAATGATTTGCGGACAAATGCAATCCGTTGCAGAGCAGGATGACCGCATCTGCCAAAATGCCAGTGAATTGGGTTGCTGCCCTATGTTTGTGATGTTATAGTTGCAGCGGTCTCAAGGCAAACTCCCCCGAGGCCGCCTATTGGGTATTCTTCCCACCTCACGGCTTTGGACTTAAGGTTGAAGTAAAAGTAGGAATTCGTAAGCGGTTTTTGAATGATCTCAACACTTCAATTCTTTGTTAGCGGAGGGCCCCGGCGCCAGGCATCAGCCTGTGCGTCTAAACTGAAATTGTAATCGGAAAAAGTGGGTCCATCAGACTTTATGTTTGATAGGGACCACTTCTTGTTTTCCGTAGTTTTTACCAAGGAGTTACAGATGACCCTGACACGACGTTCCCCTGGCTCGGCGCTGCTCGCGTTGAGCCTCCTGATCCTGACCATTCTCTCCGTTTCCACCACAGTAACAGCCAAAGGCAGACGCTCAGCCGCGAGGTCAACCCGAGCCCGCGCCGAGCGAAAGCGGGACGTGCGCACAGCGCGTGTGGACAGGCGTCATGGAAAATTATCGCGGGCAGAAAAGAGACTGCTGGCGAAAGAGTCGCGCCGCGATAGACGGCGCGGTCATGTGTCGGTAAGAGAATCGCGCGCCGATCGCCGACGCGCCGCTCGCCAGGAAGCAGCTCTTCTAAGAAGTCTCGAACGAAAGCGCGGCCGGCCACTTTCAAAGCGTGAGCGCCGAGCCGAGATTGCTCGCCTTGCAGCTCAGCGTCGACGCGAGATTGAAGAAGCAAGACGCCGAGCTGAGGCTGCTCGCCTTGCAGCTATCGCGCGGCAGCGCGCGCTTGATGAAAGCCTGCGCAACGAAGCGGCAGCGAATATTACTAATGACAGCACCGCCGGTGAAGACTTGGAAGTCCGCAAGGCGGCGATCGAAGCTTTGGGACACCATGCCGGAACGGTGGTGGTGATGGATCCTTCCACTGGTCGGGTCTACACGGTCGTTAATCAGGAATGGGCTTTGCGGCGTGGCTTCAAGCCTTGCTCGACCATTAAGCTGGTGACGGGCGTTGCCGGCCTATGCGAAAGAATCATCCAGCCTACGAGCATGGTTAGCGACTCTCCGCGCTATCGCCTCGACCTGACGGATGCCCTGGCTTATTCCAACAATTCGTATTTCCAGTCAGTTGGCGGGCAAGTGGGCTTTGACAAGATTGTTTCCTATGCCCGGGAGATGGGTCTGGGTGAGCGGACGGGGATTAATTACGCAAACGAGTCTCCTGGCCGGGTGCCCTTATTTAAGACTGGCTATGCAGTGAACCACATGTGCTCGCACGGCGACGATTTTGAAGTGACGCCAATCCAGTTAGCTACTTTAGTTGCCGCCATGGCCAACGGTGGCAAACTGCTGGTGCCGCACGTGCCCCGCACGCCGCAGGAAGACGTGCGTTTTAAAACGACTATGCGTCGTCAGATAAATGTAAATGAGGACGCATGGCGCCGCATGGTTCCCGGGATGATTGGCGCCGTCAATTATGGCTCAGGGAAAAAGGCCTACCGTCCAGAACAGACCGTTGCCGGCAAAACCGGAACGTGCATTGGTCAGGGAAGCTGGTTGGGCCTGTTCACCTCTTATGCACCGGTGGCAAACCCGCGCCTGGCTGTGGTCGTCGTTGCCCGCGGATCGGATGGTCGGAACCATCTGCCCGCCGCCGTGGCGGGTAGTATCTATCGCGCCCTCAGCCCGCGCTTCGGTACCCCCATCAACCTTCAAATAGCTACCGCACCTGATTCGGGCTCGCCCGATCGCAAGGCCGGTAAGAAAGCTAACGTGCTCAACGAAGAAGATGCCGAAGCCGCTGCCGCAGAAGCCGAGGAGACCACTGATACAACGGCAGAAGGCGGTGTCGCCGCACCGGCAGGGGCAGGAAGTACCGCACCCGCTGGCCCGGTCACCGAATCACCGCGCGGAAGTGTTAAGTCAACAATAATGACGTTTCCAAGCAAGAGGAGCGTTGGCGCCCCGGTGCCGGCAAAGTCCGTCACTGTTCCGGCACCGAAGCCGCAGGTCGATGACCGACCGCGACGTATTGCTCCTGCCCAGCCGTAAGGCTAAATTGCCCTGGCGCATCTAGCGAGCGCCGAACTCTCGTAGATACACTGCGATGGTTCGGCGCTCGTTTTTTCGTGCTCTTCGACGCATGGTCCGGAGGGGTTTAAAGCAGGACTTTCATTCCGGGACTTTTGCGTTTTTCAACCTTTTCTGGCTCGGACCTTCGAACACGGCCTGGCTACTTGACACTCACGTGACTATTGCAGGATTATTGCCCGCGTTCATTCCGGGTTCGTGCTTGTTTGCGGTAGTTATTAGGCGGCCCAGGGATCGGCAACTGCCGTGCCTGAAGGCGCATCTTATGTTCGCGACGCTCTCCCGCGTTGTAACCCCGTCGGCCTGGACCAGACTTTAGAAGTAGATAAGTACTTGGAGGATCGATATAACCAATGAAACAAACTATCAGATTGGTCATACTCGCAGCGATGTTGGCAGTTGGTTTGCCGGCGCTGACCAAAGCGCAAACAGGAAACGGGTCAGCGGGAGAATGCACCGAAGAAAACAAAGCGAAATTCTACACGCAGTATTACGAGAATCGAAAAGACCATCAAGACGTAGCATATGACGCTGCGAAGAAATATCTCGCCGCTTGTCCGGATGCTCCCGCCGACGACGTTTATGCAAAGACCCTGAAGAAATTCGTTAAAGATTACGAAGCCGCTACACGCAAATCTCAATTCCTCGAGGCTTATGATAAGAAGAACTATGCAGAGGTGATGACGCTCGGGAAGCAAGTGCTGGCCGACGATCCTGGCTATGTTAGAGCCAACATTCTAATAGGCTACGTGGGCTATTTGGCGTCGCTTGGCGGCAACACTTCACTCAACGGCGAGTCAGCCAACTATGCAAAGCAAGCCATCTCGCTGCTTGAAGCAGGCAAGACGCCCGATGATTGGAGACCATTTCTAAACAAAGACGATGCGCTGGCATGGCTGAATTATTCGCTGGGTTATACCAACTTGAAGACCGCACCAGCCGATGCCATTCCTTACTTTCTGAAAGCGGCGCGCATGGAGAGTTCGCTGAAGAAGAATCCGGCGACCTATTATTTCATCGCCGTAGCTTACGAAACGGGCCCTTATGCCAGGCTAACCGAGGAGTACAACGCTAAGTTCAAAGGGCAAACAGAATCGCCTGAGAGCAAACTGGCGCAGGCAAACATCAATCAGGTGGTCGATCGCGAGATTGATGCTTACGCGCGCGCTGTGGCCCTCTCTACCGCTTCTGACGCAAAGACACAACAGAGCAAGAAAGAGTGGATGGATCGTCTGACCGAGCTTTACAAGTATCGCAACAAGTCAGAAACGGGCCTGAATGAACTGGTCGCCGGCATCCTGTCAAAGCCATTACCTGACGTACCGATGCCGCTTACTACTTTACCGACTCCGCCGGCGACGGGAGCGACCGCGCCAGTGACTGCTCCGGCAGGAACGCCGAGCGGGACGGCCACAGCGACTCCGCCAGCGCCCACTAAACCAGGAGCGATCTCGACTACACCAGCTAAGACTACGACTGCTCCCAAGACGACTACGCCGAGTACGAGCCAGACGACAAAGCCTAAACCGAAGGCGAATCATCGTCGCCGTCCGTAGGCGTTCCACCGCAGATCCTGAAAGTGTAAAACGCCGGGGGACATCGTTCTGGTTTCGACGATGCCTTCGGCGTTTTGCTACAATCAATCCGCCGTGAATCACTATTCTGCCGCGAACCTCGACTCACTCGAGGAAATCCTTGAATACAAGTTTGCTGATCGCAGTTTGCTCGAACGAGCAATTACTCATCGCTCCTGGGCACATGAACAAGTATCGCCTGCCTCCCAGGAAGAGGCGCGCCGCCTGCACAACGAGGCTTTCGAGTTTCTCGGCGACTCAGTGCTGGGTCTGATTGTGGCCAATCATCTCTACCTTTCGAATCCGGACGCGACAGAAGGCGAACTGTCGCGTATGAAACACCGTCTGGTTAGCGCTGCCACGCTGGCTAATGCGTCGAAGCGCATGAGTCTGGGAGAATTTGTGCGTTTTGGACGCGGCGAGGGGCGAAGCGGGGGCAGTCGCAAACGGGCTCTTCTCGCCGATGTTTTCGAAGCGATTACGGGAGCGATTTTCCTTGAAGGTGGCCTCGCCGCGGCGACACGATTCGTCAAGTATTCGCTGGCCGAGGAACTGGCCCATTCGGATCCGGAGTCTGCTGCGGCTGCTGATCACAAGACGCTATTGCAGGAGAAACTACAAGCACTAAAGCATCCTGCCCCGCTGTACACGGTCGTCGAGACACTTGGGCCGCCACACCGGCGAATTTTTCATGTCGAGGTCAGATGGAATGACGGGCAGGTGTTGGGTGAGGGGCGCACTATTAAAGCTGCTGAGGCAGTTGCCGCTCGGCTAGCTCTGGAAAAAATGGAACGCGACTCGGAAAATGCAGTCACCAGCGAGTGATCGGCTGGTGCCCACGATCACCTGAACGGTCATAAGCGAGTAACTTGACCGTGGTCGTTACAGCATCTAGGATGTTTACGTGAAGCGCGAGAGGGACGAATTGATGAGCACGAGCACCACTGACGAAAGCACCCAAACAAAAATAAGCGCACCACCATCGCTTCTAACTCAGCGTCACGTAGATCGAAACGGACGGGAGCGTCGGCTCAACGTCCCGGCCGAAACACGCGGGCCGCGGAAAACCTGGGTGCGCGAATACTTCGAGTCTGCGGTGGTCACAGTCATAATGGCGCTGTTCGGCATGACCTTCGTTGTCCAGGCAGTGAAGGTTCCTACCGGTTCAATGCAGAACACCATCACAATCGGCGATCACCTTTTGGTTAACAAGTTCATCTTCGGTCCTGGCCGGCGGCTTCCCTTTTTACCGCAACGGGAAGTCCGGCGTGGCGACATAATCGTCTTCAAATATCCTGGGAATCCAAATGACCCTGATGATGACCTGCGTCCTGATAACACGCCGTTTAAAACAAATTACGTTAAGCGCGTAATTGGATTACCAGGTGATCGCATCGAGGTGCGAGGGACCAGCGTTTTTGTGAACGGACGGCTTCTTCCGGAGCGAGTGGTAACTGCGGAAGATCCAGGAGACGGTGCGCCGCAGGACGACCCGCGTCACAGTGCCCCGCTCAGGATTCTTGACACACCAGCCCCTGAAGGGGAAGGTCCGTACAACGCTTACTACAATCCCTCCACACGGCAGGCGGCGGCAGAGGGAGGTTCGGCGCGCATATATTCAGGCTTCCATTACGCAGTCAACGGTATTCCGGCGACCGTACCGCCAAACTCTTACTTTGTAATGGGCGACAATCGTGACAACAGCCAGGACAGTCGCCGGTGGGGATTCGTGCCACGTGATCTCGTCATCGGCAGGGCTATGTTCGTCTACTGGTCCTACGATGAAAGCGCCCCCTCCAGTGGCAACTTCCTGATTGACTTCTTCACCAATACACGGTGGAGCCGTACCGGCACAATGGTCAAATAGGCTGCGGCTTCCTCCAATCCGGCTAACTATTCTTCGCCCTCTTATTTCAACGAGGCCACCGCCCCGGTGCGACAAACTCGTAGTTGCTCTCCCGCTGTACTCAGACGTACCCAACTTGGCCTGCTGCTTGCTGTCATTCGATCCAGCTAATAATTCTGTTGTATAAGCGAACGGGAGAATGGATCATGACGGGGATATGGAGCCTGGGCGGGCTTACCTTGAAAGAACTTGTCAGGCGTGTCTGGTCACAGATTAACGAACACGACGTATTTGGCCGCGCCGCACAACTCTCGTATTACTTTCTGCTGTCGCTTTTCCCATTATTGCTCTTCTTGATGACCTTGCTGGGGTATTTTGCCGAGGCAGGCTCGCAATTACGCAGCAAACTGCTTAGCTACCTAAGCACAGTGATGCCCTGGTCTGCGCTTCAACTCGTCCAGACTACACTTGACGAAGTCAGCAAAGCACGCGGGGGCGGAAAACTTTCTTTTGGCATACTGGCGGCCCTCTGGGCGGCTTCCAACGGCATGGGCGCAATCAGCGAGACCCTGAATATTGCCTATGACGTCAAAGAGCGAAGGTCCTGGTGGAAAGTGCGGCTTGTATCAGTGGGATTAACCATTGCCCTCGCCGTATTAATTGTTTCAGCGCTCGTAATTGTGTTGTACGGGGGCAGGATTGCAGATTTGGTTGCCGCTGCCAGCGGGTTTACCCAGGTGTTTACAATTACGTGGAAGGTCCTGCAATGGCCAATTGCTCTCGCGTTTCTGTTCGCGGCGTTCGGCTTGATTTACTACTTCGCTCCCGACCTGCGCAATCCAAAGTGGCGATGGATAACACCTGGCGCCGTAGTCGCCATAATTCTATGGTTGCTGGTGTCGCTGGCTCTGCGCGCCTATCTGCATTTCTTCAACTCATACAGCGCCACCTACGGCTCACTCGGTGCCCTGATCATTCTCATGCTATGGTTTTATCTAACAGGTGCGGCAATTCTGATTGGTGGCGAAATCAACTCTGAGATTGAAAGCGCGGCTCGGGCTGCCGGTGAGCCAGTTTCATAGGAGGGAGTCGTGTTCCAGTCCCGAATAATGTTTGCTCTGGTTCTAATTCTTGCGCTTTCTCCGGTTTCTCTGTGTCTCAAGCGTCCGGCAGCGGTAGTCCCTCCGCCGTCCGCTGTCGCCGACGCTTCAGAAGCACAGCCGCAGACCGCTCGGATAAGATCTAACCCTGACCAACTGTCGCTCACTGAAGCGCAGGCATCACACTTCGCACAGCTCGCCTTGAAGTGCATCCGGAGAGAATATCCGAACAAACCTGAGCACGTAATTAACGCTCAGAGTGACGTGTTAAGTCCCCGGATCTTGCACCCCGCTTTTTATGGCTGTTATGACTGGCATTCATCAGTTCACGGGCACTGGATGCTGGTGCGCTTGTTGCGGCTGTTTCCCAGCTTGCCCGAAGCGCAAGAGATTCGCGCCGGCCTGAACGCAAATCTCAGCGCCGAGAGCATTGCCGCGGAAGTGGCCTACCTCAAGCAGCCGAACCGGCAGTCGTTTGAACGGACGTATGGTTGGGCCTGGCTATTGAAGTTGGCTGAAGAGCTTCATTCGTGGAATGACACGGAGGGAAAAACGTGGTTCAGGAATTTGCAGCCGCTGGCGGACGCTCTCGTCAATCAGTACATCATTTTTATGCCCAAGCAGACGTATCCGATTCGCACGGGTGTCCATCCGAACACAGCGTTCGGTTTAGCCTTTGCGATGGATTACGCGCAAACGGTCGGCAATCAGAAACTGGAATCCTTGATCGCTGAGCGCAGCCGAACTTATTTTGGCAGGGATGCGAATTATCCGGCTTCCTGGGAGCCGGGTGGCGAAGACTTCTTTTCGCCGGCGCTGATGGAGGCGGATCTAATGCGGCGAGTGATGAATCCGGGCGCGTTTCGGCGCTGGTTCTATCGCTTTCTTCCTCAGCTTACCCGTAACCAGCCTGAAGCTTTACTGCAACCAGCAGTGGTAACCGATCGCACTGATCCGAAACTGGTCCATCTGGACGGTCTTAATCTTAGCCGCGCATGGTGCATGCGCAGCATCGCCGCGGCATTACCCCGAAATGATCCAGCGAGAAGAATTTTGGCTGAGTCGGCAAGATTGCATGCGCGAGACGCACTGGCTCATGTTGCCAGCGGGGATTATGCGGGCGAGCACTGGCTGGCATCCTTTGCAGTGTATATGCTCTCTACGCCCGCGCCGTAGGACAGACATTCCTGTCTGTCTGAACTATAAAAAGCAAAGGACAGGCTGGAAAGCCTGTCCTACGTAGACAGACATTCCTGTCTGTCCTTTTATCTTTTGGCGGCACTTATGCTCAGCACCGAACTATTTGTAGCGATAAGTAATACGGCCTCGACTCAAATCGTATGGCGACATTTCGACGCTGACGCGATCCCCCACCAGAATCCGTATGCGATTCTTGCGCATTTTCCCGGAGATTGCCGCCAGTACGACGTGCTCCGTATTATCCAACTGGACTTTGAAAAATGCGTTGGGTTGCTTATCGATTATCGTGCCCTCTGCGGGAATCAAATCGTCTCTTGCCAATTAGTTTCTCCTTGTTAGTCTGGTTTCAGGCCTCAGGTTGCAGTTCACGTTACCGCGACCTGAACCTGAAGCTTTAAACTCGAACCTGAAACTCGTTATCTGCTCGCGCGTCGTGGTCGAAAGGAACGAACTGAACTGCTGGCGCGCCTGAATTGAGTGAAAGGCTTGCCCGGGGAAGTTGTAGTGACACTTTTGACACCACCAAATCCCGGAAGCACCACCCGCTCAACCTTCTGTCCTGTCAGCCGCTCGATTGCCCGCATGGACAACTCGTCAACCGGCGTGACAATTGTAATGGCGCGGCCCTGGTTGCCGGCCCGTCCAGTGCGACCGATGCGATGCACGTAGTCTTCCGGAGCCGCAGGCACGTCGTAATTGATGACATGCGAAACGGCATCTACGTCGATGCCACGAGCCGCGATGTCTGTCGCGACCAGCACGCGTGTGCGCCCATCACGAAATCCACGCAATGCAGCTTCGCGCTGCGGCTGCGTGCGATCGGCATGAATGCGATTAACACTGTGCTCGCGTGCTTCCAGAATATGTGAAAGGCGTTCCGCTCCTCGGCGCGTGCGGGTAAAAACCAGCACTCGCTCAAAGCGTTCGCGTTCCAGCAAATCAAGTAGCAACGCTATTTTTGATTCCTGGGCCACCGGGTAAGCAGTCTGCCTAACCAGTATCGGCGCCTGTCCACGCGTGCTGACCTCAATCAGCTTTGGGCTCTTCATAGTCGTACGGGCCAGACGCTCGATCTCGGACGACATCGTCGCGGAGAAGAGAAGCGTTTGCCGCTTTGCCGGCACCATCGCGAGGACGCGACGAATTGCCGGAAGAAACCCCATGTCCAGCATGCGATCAGCTTCATCCAGCACCAGCACCTCGACAGTGGAAAGATCCACTGCGCCGCGCTCTGTAAGGTCGAGCAGGCGTCCGGGCGTGGCGATAACCACGGCTGGACGGCGATGCAATTCTGAAATCTGCGTTCGCATGTTTGCGCCACCGATCAAGATGACGCTGCGATTGCCCTTGACGGGATTAAGCTCCCGATAATTCGTTTCGATCTGTGCCGCGAGTTCGCGCGTTGGCGCAAGGACGAGCACACGCACACCGGGTCGCGCTGACGCTTTGGCGGTTGTGCTGCCCCCTTGATTGGAGGCGGTGATTCTTTGAATGATGGGAAGTAAAAATGCGGCCGTCTTACCTGTGCCTGTTTCGGCACAGCCGATCAGATCCTCGCCGCGGAGGACAACAGGTATTGCCTGTTTTTGAATCGGTGTTGGTTCGGTGTATCCGAGAGACTCGCAGCTTCGCACTTGCGCCGGCGCCAGTCCCAGTTGAGAAAAAGTCATAAACTCCTTAATTGCGCGACAGTCGTTGCTTCGATGGTCGCATTGTTTTTTGAGACTCTTTGCCCTCTGTGCCTCTGTGGTAATTGCCTTTGTTGAAGGATCACCACAGAGGACACTCGAGGACTCAAAGAGAGATGCTTACCACCTGGGTTCGCGATTGCCGCTGTAGCCGCCGCCACCGCCGCCGCTGCGATTACCACCGTAACCGCCGCCGCCACCGCGACCGCCACCACCGCCACCAAAACCACCCCGACCGCCGCCACCACCAGCGCGATTTTCGCGCGGCTTGGCTTCGTTAACGGTCAGACTGCGTCCATTGACCTCTTTGCCATTGAACTGTTCGATAGCCTTTGCAGCCTCTTCCTGGCTGGACATTTCGACGAAGCCGAAGCCACGTGAACGCCCAGTGTCGCGGTCTTCCACGACGCTCGCCGATTCGACCGTGCCGGCGGCTGCAAAAAGTTCTTGCAGATCCTGGCTGGAGGTCGTAAACGCGAGATTTCCTACGTAAAGTTTGTTTGTCATATACAGATGTACCTTTCCCCACGGGGGGACTGAAAAGAAGCTGCGAATCGGATTGGCTTCGGTCGAACGGTAGGAGCGAAGGGCCGGGTTTCGGATGCTCTAAGTGAGCGGCTTCTGAAGTTGAAAACTAGCCTGCTCTCGAACTATCCAAAACGCCAGCACTTACTTTTCTGCGCTGGGCGCATCACCGTCGATGCGCGAGAGAAGGATTAACCGCGGCTATGATGCACTATTAACTCGCTTAGTTGCAAGGTGGAATGGACCAATAAGTGTCAAGTGATGAGTAACCAGTGCTAAAGAACGACTTAAGAGCGGCCTACGAAGGGCTACGAGGCCCTTGGCGGGCTTCAGGCAACCTCAGGCGCAAGCGGCAATAAGAAGTCCAGCAAGTGCTCCAATTGTTCATAGTCGCCCAGTCTGGTGACATATTCATTGCGGCGAACACCCACTTCCATCATCGGATAAGGGTCAACCGTATCCTCATGAGTGACGATCACAACCGGCAAGACCCCCAACTGTGCTTGCTTGACGATCTGACGCGCAGCCACCAATCCATACAACAGCGGCACATCCAGATCGACCATAACCAAATCCGGGTGTGCGTACCGGGCGCGCCTTACCGCATCCTGTCCGTTATCGGTGTCAATCAGACGATAGCCGTTCAGTACCAGCACCTGCCTTAACTCTCGGCGCACTTCCTCCTGGTCCTCAATCAAGAGCACAAGGGGATTACCGGTATTAGATAGTCGGCGCGCCGTTCGGTATTGAGTAAAGTCTTGCATAGTGGCGGTCTCTGGATTGGCAGACATGATGTGGACCTCTTAAGTACTGACCGCAGCGCGTGAAGCGCGAATATTGGTTCAAGGGCGAAGCGAAAAGAGCAGGAGACTAAGCCACGGGCCTTTTTGATCCTTTGTCCAACGCAGGTCCGTATTACTTCCGTCGTACCCTTTGACCTACAGTATGGCGAATGTAATAGATTGCTTAGCCAGGGTTTAGTTCCTGGCGTACTTCGCAACCAGCTGTCCTAAATTAGGGAAGGGAAAGCAATGATAAGGCCTATCTAAGCCGGCCGTCTGTGCGGTAACACACACAACTGGAATCCACGCTTCGGAACGCCGGCATGATTAGGTGATAAGGGACAAATTGCGAATTGTGATCACGGCTCTAAAAACAAGAAGGCGGCCGGGATGGCCGCCTTTTGTTCCCAATGGCAGTTACCTACCGCTTACTGAGCTGTTTCTCAACGGTCTTCATTTTCAGTCTTAATAATGTGGCCGTCGGTGGCGCTTATCCAGACGTATCTGGTTGTGCTCTTTTCGCCTTCGGCGTTGATTATGACGAGATGATAAAACACCTGTCCATCCTGCTCGCGGCCCAGACTGCATGCCAGGACTTTGCCGGGATACTGGCTGGTGGCAATCTGGATCGCTCGATCCATTGAGATTGTGGCGCCCCTGGTCATTTCGACTTGCTTGCGGGCCCGCTCTTCTCGGCCACTTTCCACACGGTCCTTGCGCATGCGCATTTCAAAAACTTTGTCTTTGAGCTTGGCGTCCTCGTCGGCCTTCTCCCTCTCCTTATCCTGTTTCTCACGTTCACGCTCTTTCAGTTTGTTCTTCTGCCCGTCATTTACGCTGAAATGCATTTCCACAGTGATACGTTTGGAAATGGGTTGACCATCCTTCATGTATGGCCGAAATCGCGATTGGCGAAGTGCCTCGACTGCATTTGCGTCGAGCGAGGGGAAGAGAGGCTTCGTTACTTGTATGTCCTGAGGCAACCCGTTTGGATCGATGGTCGCCGATAATATCACCGTCCCTTCAATCTTTTTGTCGCGAGCGTCTTCCGAATACTTCGGCTCGACGTGATGGATCATCATGCCTCTTTCGTCGTTCTGGTACAGCTTCTCCATCAGCGCCATTTGGGCCTGCGCCTCTCGCAGTCGCGCCTCGTTCTCTGGCCGGTTCTTTTCCATTTGCGCGATGGCTTCCTGAACTTCTCGCATCCGGTCCTTTGGGTACAGCTTTTCCATTTCGGCGATCTTCTGCTTTGCTTCCCGCATCCGCGCTTCGTCGCCGGGATATTGAGCTTCGATCTCAGCCAGCTTTTCCTGTATTTCCTGACGGACCCTCTCCCGGTCTTGGCCGGATTGTTGCGCTTCTTCCTCCCTAAGTTTCACTGCCGCTTCCTGTAATTCCCGCTCCATCCGATGCAAGGCTTCGAGTTCTGGGCCCTGAAGGTTGGGATTTTTCCGTAATTGCTCCTTCAACTCACGTTCCTGGCGTTTCAACTCTTCACGGGCTCTCTGTAACTCTTGCCTGGTCTCCCGTCTATTGTCCTGCTGTTGGATTATGACCGGTTCTGGCCCGTTGATATCGAAACGGATCGCAAACGACGCGGCCGCGACGCATGGGGTTATCAGAAGTAATGAAGCTGTAATCAGCAACAACGTCCTTCGGCGCGTGCTGAGCTTTGGTTTTGCAAGCAATGACATAATACGTATCTCCAAAATGTCGGCATCTGTGATGCCTATGGTTGTATCTGCGTCCAGGCGACCTGCGAGCGGCGCCCAGCCAATCAATCTCACCAGCGAACGAGCATAGACGTCCGGCCTCAGCAGTTTTTTTGCGACCAGGTCATCACAGCAAAGCTCTCGCGTTTGCCGGATGCGACGCCACAACAAGGCAGCCCCCGGATGAAACGACAGCGGCAGGTAGATGAGTTCATAGAGCAGATTAAGGATGTAGTCGCGCCGCGCGACGTGTACGAGTTCATGGCCTATCGCTGACGACAATACGTCTTTGTCAGCTTCGCGCAATAACCGCTCCGGCAGAATGATGACGTGATGGAAGACCCCGGCGGTAATCGGCACCGGCACGGCCGTCGAGCAAACAATTCGAACGGCGGCGCAGCCGATGGCAGCCTGGCACTCAGCGATTATCTTTTGGATGCGGTCAGGGAATGAAACTGAATAAGCGCCGCGTATGATGGTCCTGGTTCGGCGCCAGGCCCGGAGCAACTTAACGCTACGGTAAGATAGAGACATTGCGTAGAGCCCGACCAGCACCGTTGCCAAGGTGCTATTCAGGCGAACGGGAGATATCCAAACGCCTCTCTGAAAGATAGAAGGGCTTTGGCGCGCGGTTTTAGCCGTGGGCTGTGACGGCGCAACTCTGGAGGGTGACGCTGACTTTTCTGTGGGTTCTGCCGCCTCCGATTGTACGGAAGTGATCGGAGCGATATTAATTGGCGCGGCCGCAATCGGTGTTGGCTCCGGAGCCGAACCTTGAAGCGACTTCACCAGAAGTAAACAACTCGCCAGCGGCAAACCAAGCGATAAGACCAGGGCGGCCACCCAGACTGCGTGTCGTTGCCAGGGGGCTGTCGGGCGAAGCAACCAGGCACAAACGACGGCGACTGCGGTGATAACAGCGATCTGCCACGCAGCATTCAACAAAAACGTCACCAGTAGTTGAGCTACTGTTCTCATTTCTTTTCTTCGCGGGTTTCTTCCAGAAGTTTATGCAGGCGCGCCAACTTCTGTGGCGTCAGATGCTTTGTTTCCACCAGGCTCATGACGAGACTTTCGGCTGAGCCGCCGAATAACCGATCGACAATGTCGCCCATGTGCTGACCGACCGCCTGGCTGCGGCTGACCGCCGGCTTATAAAAATAAGCGCGCTCCTTCAGCGTCCGTTTCACCTTGCCCTTGCGCTGCAGGATGTTGAGCATCGTCTGCACGGTGGTATAGGCCAGCTCCCGTTCCAAATGCTGCTGCACGGTCTGCACGTTGGCCGGCCCGGTTTCCCAAAGGACGTGCATAATCTCCAGCTCCAGCGGCGTCAGGTGCTCAGTTTTTCGTCGCGCCATCGGTTCCAACTCCTAAGAGTTTAGGACTATAAACGCGAACCGTAATTGTTGTCAACTAATTTTTTAGGAGATGAAGAACCGGGGCAGAAGCCCGAGCATTAGCGAGGGCTCCGCAACTTTGTTAAGAGGCGGTTAGGGAAAGGAAAGAGAGCCCTCCCTTACGGTCGGGCTTCTGCCTCAGAACTCGATTACCACGCCGACCGAAGGCAAAATTGGCAAGACGCGATCAAGTTGGCCGAAGACTCGGCCATCGAAACCAAAGTCGAAGAAGCCGGCGTAGCGCAGGTTGTTGCGGTTCAGTGCGTTAATCACTTCGCCCGTTAACGTTAACTTCCACTTCTTAAACAGGAACGCCTTACTCAGACGTACATCAACGCGGCTGTAATATGGCAGTCGCGCCAGGTTGCGTTCGTTCGCCAGGAAGTATCCCGTTCCAACCTGGCGGAAGAAACCGGGAATAGGTTGGCCACTGCCATAGCGCCATTCACCGCTGAGGTTCCATGTCTCGTTGAAGCGATAGCCGCCGTAGGCATTTATCGTGTGGCGCTGATCCGTATCGCTGACAAAGGTCAGACCGTCGTGAGCGTCCGTTAGTTTAGTGCGCGAGTAAGCGTAAGAGAGCCAGCCGGTGAGCTTGTTGGCGCTGCGTCTCTGCAGCGTCAACTCGATGCCGCGCGCGTGGCCGCGCAACGCATTGCGAAATGGAAACTCTGAAAAGTCAAGAAAGCTTCCCGTGAGCCGGGGCTCGGAGAGACTGAAGAACAGATTCTCGTCTTCTCGATCATAGACCTCCGCGACCAGCCGTACTCGATCGCCGAAGAGCCGTTCGACACTGGCGTTGTAATGAGTGGCGCGCTCTGATCGCAGCGCGGTGTTGCCCAGGCGGCCAAACATCTGCTCGAAGTCCGGGAATTGATAGTAACGTCCGGCTGCCGCGCGAACTCTCAGGTTTTTGTCCACTGCCCAGCTAAAAGATGCACGCGGTGAAAAGCGCGTTTCGCCCGTCACGCCACTGTGTTCGACGCGCCCTCCTCCGGTTAAGCTCAAGCCCAAGTGCTCGCTGCTCCATGTGTCCTGTGCGTAGTAGCCTTGCTCTGTTCCGCTGCGATTGAAACTGCCGAAGTCGCCCAGGCCGGTAAAAAAGAAGAACCGCTGAGTGATGCTGTCCACATTCAATGAACGAACGTAAAGGCCGGCCTCGATGCGATGCGAGCGATGCGTCAGGTAGTTAACGTCGCTGCGCACACCGTATTGCGTTCGATGGCCATCCTCGAGGATCGCATCGTCGCGGTTCGTGTTCTTGAAATTGGTTCGCAGGGCAAACACGCGCGTCTGCCAGAACAGATGCGGATCAGGCGTGTAGGCCCAATGACCATTAACCAGCAGGTTGCGCGAGTTGCCACGAAAGACGTTGTTGATTCCCAGCAGATCGCGATCGCGATTGCGGTCGTAATTGAATGCTCCATAGATAACGGAGAAACCAATCTGGCTGTGCGACGTCAGATCGTAGAGCGCCTTTCCCTGAAAATCGGCGAAGCCAAGCACTGGCGGATTATTGGTAAAGTGATTCTCGTTATTAATCCGCCTGATCAAATACCCCACATAGCTTTTCCGGGCGGCAAACAGGTAAGAACCCTTGCCCTGAGCAAATGGTCCATCAATGACTCCAGAGAGGCCGCTTAGGCTCGCGGCGATACGACCTGCCGGCTTTACGCGGTTCCCGTCCCTGGTCTCCGCGGCAAGTATGGCGGCGGAGCGATAGCCGTATTTGGCCGGAAACGCCCCGCTCATTAGCGAGACGGAATTAACCGTGTCGGCATTGATTACTGAAAGTGAGCCGGTGTCCGGATAACCGCCCTGCACCGTATGAACGAAGTTGTCCGTCAGAACTCCATCGATAAAAAGCCCGACGCGATCGAAACCGGCGCCGCGAATGGCAAACTCGCTGCGAAAGTCATCGTTGGTGCTCGCGCCCGGCAGGGCCTGGGCTGCCCGCACCGGATCACCCAGCAGCACACTGGAAAGCGCTTGCAGCTCGCGCTTGTTGAGCATTTGCTCCGAGGCGGCATTAGTTTCCGTAGTCTCATACGGATCCGCGAGTACGTTGACATGCTCGGTCAACATCGCCGCGTCTGCGTTCAGCGCAATCACAACTTCGGCGTTGTCGCCGTCTTTCAGAGTGATGGTCTTCTTTACCAGCCCGGAATTCACTGTCGTGATGTAAAGCTCGACCTGGCCCACAGGAAGCTTCTCCAATGTGAAGGCGCCGTTCTCATCCGTGGTTGCGCTCTGATCAGTGCCACTGGCAATGACCTTCACCTTCGCAACTGGCTCGCCAGTGCGCGCGTCAACTACCCGGCCGTGCAAAGTCATGAGACGTTCTTGCGGTGATGGCGGATTTTGAAGGCTAATAACCGGTAATTTGCAGAGCGCGGCCGGCAAATTGAAGCGCGTCTTCGCCTGTAATGTTGGGATAGTGAGTGAACCTAGAGTGAGGAAGGGAATCACAAATAATTTCTTCATGCCTGCATTGTGCGCTTGATGTTCATCGATAGCGAGGCGGGGGCAGACCAATCAATGTGTCTGTTCCTTGATCCGCGCTTATCCGCGTTAATCTGCGGCCGTTACTCGACACGCTCGCGTAAACCGTGATACAACGCGCCCCTACGAGCAAGTCCTAAGGCGCTGAGAACCATTACTTTAATCAACCAGAGGAGACCTGGTCATGATCCTTGTAGTAGGCGCAACAGGATTATTGGGCAGTGAGATTTGTCGCTTACTCGCTGCCGCGGGCAAACCTATTCGGGCGCTGGTCCGACCCACTTCAGACAAAGGCAAAGTCGCACGGCTCCAAAGTCTGGGCGCGGAAATTTCGCAAGGTGATCTGAAAAATCGCCACTCTCTGGAAGCAGCTTGTAAAGGAGTCAAAGCGGTTATCTCAACAGCATCTGCAACCCTTTCGCGGCAGGAAGGAGACTCGATCCAGACGGTAGATCTCGAGGGTCAGTTGAGCCTAATCGATGCGGCGAAAACCGCTGGCGCCAGTCAATTCATACTGATCTCGTTCTCGCCCAGCGCGATCGACTTTCCGCTGCAATCCGCCAAGCGTGCGGTGGAAGAGCATCTGAAGCAGAGCGGACTCAACTATACGATCCTGCAACCGACCTGCTTCATGGAAGTGTGGCTGAGTCCGGCCCTGGGTTTTGACGCTGCTAATGCCAAAGCACAGATCTACGGCGCGGGGCAGAACAAAATTAGTTGGATCTCACTTAGAGATGTGGCGAAGTTTGCGGTGCAGTCACTGGACAAACCCGCGGCTCGTGATTCCGTGATCGAGTTGGGCGGTCCCGAAAGCTTGAGTCCTTTGGAAGTGGTGAAGATCTTCGAGCAGGTGCAGGGACACGCATTCGAAATCCAACACGTTCCCGATGAAGCGCTGTTGGAACAAAAGAAGACCGCCACCGATCCTCTAGCGGAGTCGTTTGCCGGTCTGATGCTTTACTACTCTGCGGGGAGCGTTATTGATATGCGCGAGACGCTACAAAAATTCCCCGTGCAACTCACTTCGGTCAAAGACTACGCTCAAGCGAGTCTGTAGGAAGCTCTGATCAAGTCATCCGGACGTGCCTCTTCAAAGCCCGCGTAGCGGGTAGAAGCATAAAACCTGGGGTGGAGCGAAGCGGAACCCCAGGATCACGAGAGGGAAGAACACCGAGCGCGCGAAGCGTGCGACAGCCCAAAAGCTGCAATTTGCTCGTGATGAAATCGCTGTCGCCCACTTCGTGGGCTTTCTGCTCCATACCGCAACGCGCCCTGGGGTTTCGCTTCGCTCCACCCCAGGCTTTATGCTGTCGCCGCGCTTCGCGGGCTCAAGAGAATCTTTCATGAACTTGATCAGAGCTTCCTGTAGTCTGCCAGGACAGCTGTTCTTCAGGGTGGTGATCCCAGCAGTTTTTCTGATCCGTGTTTATCTGCGCTGATCTGTGGCTGATTTACCCGCTCGCTATCGCGAGCGGTTCTGTATGTTTTGTCTGATCCGCTCTTATCCGCGTTCATCCGCGGCCAATTTACTCGAAATCGCGTTAAAATCCAGTATGACCCGCGAACCAACCTACCAGGCAGCTCGCACTGTTGCCGCGACTGTCGAAGCACATTTTGCCCGACACCACGCTGAAGCACGCCGGCGAGGCGAGCGCGAGCTGGCCCATGCGCCCGATGCCGCCACCATTGAAACGATCATCGACGCAGCTTTCTGGGCCAGCTTCCGGCCAGAGGAGGGCCGCTTTCCGAAAATCTCGCTTTCCTTTCTTCCACCCGAAGAGGCGGGCCAACCGTTGATGCTCGAGCATCGCTTGCCACTTACGCCGGCCACTCTGACAAAACTCGCTCCGGCAGTTGAGCGTCCGGGAATTCATCTCGGTGTCTGGCGAGAGGGGGACGAAGTCCAAATTTGGGGCGCCACGCGAACGGTGCCCAGCCTGGGATTTGTGCTGGAGGACGTCGAGCCTGGATTGCTGGTAATCAAACATCGCCGCATCGATGGCTTTGGGAAGTTTGCCAACGTCGCTGTCCTGAAGGGCGAGCAGGTGAAGATCGTGGATGAACAGGGCGCGAGTTTGCCGGACTGCCCCGATCTGCTCAAGTCGCTAAGCCAATTCACCGCTCCGGCGACCTGGGACGATTCGGTAAATGTGCTGGTGCAACTAGCGGCCTCAATGCGCGCGCACGGCCACGGTGGCACGCTGCTAATCGTACCCGCGGGAGTCGAAAAGTGGCGCGAGTCAATCGTGCACCCGGTCACTTACTCAGTGGCGCCTCCCTTTTCGAAGCTCGCGGATTTGCTCAGAAAAGGTCCGAGCGCCGTGACTGAGGCCGAGTGGCAAGTGTCGGTGCGCAGCGCCTCTGAAGCGATTGCCGGTTTGACCGCAGTGGATGGCGCGACGGTAATTACGAATCAATACGAGGTGCTGGCATTTGGCGCGAAGATCAGGCGCGCGACCGGCAACGAACCCGCTGAGCAGATGATGCTGACTGAAGCCATCGTCGGCAATCAAGCGGAGGTAGTTCTTCCGGTGCAGCACGGCGGCACCCGGCACTTGTCCGCGGCCCAGTTCATATATGACCAGCGTGATGCTCTGGCGCTGGTCGCTTCGCAGGACGGACGCTTCACAGTGTTTGCGTGGTCGCCCTGCGAACAGATGGTCCATGCCCATCGTGTAGATGTGTTGTTGCTGTAGCGTACGAGGCAGTAGCCCGACCGTTAGGGAGGGCTCCGAGAGCGGAGAAAGAATTAGCCGCAGATTAACGCGGATACACGCAGATAAGATCACTACCCAGTTAAGACTGGCAGTGTTCTCCAGGGTGGTGATCCCAGATTTTCTAATCTGTGTTTATCTGTGCTGATCTGTGGCTGATTTAATCTTGGTTCCGTATTCGCAAGTAAGACTATCCACAGATTACCCAGATTACACAGATAAAGGCAGAAGGCAGTAGCAAAGAGCAAAGAGCAAAGAGCAAAGAGCAAAGAGCAGTGAGTAGAGTCTCGGATTGCGAACTTAATTTGAAATATTCAAACTGACCAAGTGCCCACTGTGAATCGACATTCGACGGAGGCAAGATTCCGCGCTGCAGACCTCTTCGCCAAAACAAACCGGGGGCTGCTACTGGATATTTCGATCTTCCTCTTGAACGTTTTCCTGATGCGTTTGCTGACCGGGCTCTTTATAGACCTTTTCCGTCAGGTTTCAGCCGAAAAACCTTTAGCCAAGCTGGCGCTCGGGCTTTCATGCTTAGCGATGTGGATTTTGCCTGCCGCGGGCGCTGTTTTGAAACGCTGGCATTTTCACCAGAGACTCAAAGCTCAGGGAAAAACGGTTGAGTCCGAAGAGACAAAACTGGCAGGATGCCTGTTCAATCCCCTCTTTTATTTCTGTTTGAACCTGGTGATTATGTCGGCAATTCTCACCGGCCTGCGCGATTTTCTTTTCGGAAAAGCTTTACTCAACAACGGCCCACTATTTATTTCGCTTACAATCGCGGGGCTGGTCTTCACGATCATTCAGACCTTCCTCATCTATCGCTATTTTTCGCCACCGAAGAACCCGCCCCAATCGAAGTTCCTGCGCAGCCCGCAAAGCGAAGCGCTCGGCGACATCTGTCTTTTTCTGAACATGATTCTGTTTCAGGTGGTCTGGAACCTGCTGACGTTTGCCCCGCTGGGCCGGCCCTCTAGCTTGTTGGAATTTTCCGGCAGACTTTTCTTTCTGAGTTTTGTCGCCTTGCTGATTTACTTTCCACCGCGAATGTTCTATCTAGCTGAAGATATCAACCGTAAGCGCACATGGCTGACGATGCTGCTGGCCAATTCGCCAGTGATCTTGCGCGTTCTTTTCGGGACGGGTTCAAGTTTTCAAATGTGATGCCAGGCGGAAGTTAGCAGTAGGCAGTAAACAGTAAACAGTGAGCAGTAAAACTGAGATAGGGAAATCCCGGATCCCGCGTTACAATGCGCGCGCATACAGTTGGCGACGATTCGTCAAACGCTCTAGTGTCGCCTGTTTTCCCGATCCTTCTAACCTTGCTATCCGTTGATACGCACTGTCTCCGTTAAGAGACCTTCTGGCCCAGCCCGCGTGCACGTTCGCGAACCTTTGAGATCATTATGAAAACAGAAACATTTTTCCTGTTGCTTGCAACTTTGCTGATGTCGATCGTGGCGGCACGGCCCGCAGACGCCCAGACGCCGGCAACTCCGGCACAGACGACATCAGCCGACTCCAGCCCGGCCGCGGAGGCAAAGCGGCACGCAGATGAAGGACTGAAGTTTTATCAACAACGCCTTTACGCGCAGGCCGAGTCTGCGTTAAGGGAGGCCATCAGGCTCGACCCAAACAACGCCGAGTATCATCTCGACCTCGGCGTAGTCCTCCAGGACCTGCAGCGCTCTGAGGAGGCGGAAGTGGAAAAGAAAACCGCAGTCCGGCTGGCGCCGAAGGACGCCTTCTATCACCAGCAGCTCGGCGTCACACTTCACGAAGAGAAGAAATACGTCGAGGCTGAGGCTGAAAAGCGCGAGGCCGTCAAGCTTGAGCCGACCAGCGCTCGCTATCACAACAGCCTCGGGGCTACTCTCCATCAACAAAAGAAATATGCCGAGGCAGAGGCCGAGCGCCGCCAGGCCGTCAAGCTGGAACCCACCAACTCCTACTTCCAATACCAACTCGCCGTCAGCCTCAACGCCCAGGGCAAGTTAGAAGAGGACGAAGCCGTAAGCAAAGAGGCAGTCCGACTTGATCCCACCAACGCTGAGTATAGAAACAGCCTGGGCATCACCCTGCAGGCGCTGAAAAAGTACGCGGAGTCAGAGACGCATAAGCGCGAGGCGGTCAGGTTACAGCCGGACAGCGCTGAGTATCACAACAGCCTTGGCTCTTTGCTCCACGTGGAGGAGAAGTATGCTGAGGCCGAGACCGAGCGCCGACAGGCCGTCAAGCTCGCGCCCGACAACGCCTTCTATCATTACCAACTTGGCGTCACGCTCCACCAAGAACAGAAGTATGCTGAGGCCGAAGTCGAGAAGCGACAGGCTACCCGTCTCGATCCGAATAACGCGGAGTATCACGACCAACTCGGGATTACGCTCTCAGTGCAAAAGAGGTACACGGAGGCGGTGGCTGAGAAACGAGAGGCGGTCAGGTTAGCTCCGAACAAAGCCGAATACCATTACGGCCTTGGCAACACGCTTACCTGGCTGGATAGTTGGGCCGAGGCCGAAGCTGAGTATAGGAGAGCGGTGGCTCTTGACCCGACGAACGCCCAGTACCAACAGCAACTGCAAAAAGTCATTGACTCCCAGCGGAAACCTTAAAGTATCCACAGATTACACAGATTTCAAACCTCAAATCTCAGAACCCAAAAAGAAACGGGATACAAGCGTTTGCTCACGCGTTTGACTCGTGAGTACTGCGCTTCTCACCTACTCCCTCCCTCTGGGAGGGCTGGGGAGGGCCTGGCGTGTCGGCTCGGTCACAAGAAATACGCGCGGCCTCGATGGCCGCGCGTCGTTTCGATGAGGTCACTCTCACCTTGGGAGTAGAATTATCGCGCCGATATCATTTTAGGTCAGAGGATTGGGTGTACTGAGTTCAAGCATTCAAAAACGGCGCGCGGCCATCGAGGCCGCGCGTTAATGAAATGTTTGATTGATTCGCCGCAGGGCCTCCCCTTTACACCCTCCCAGAGGGAGGGGAATAGAAAGAAAGAAATTGAAATAGGCACTACTAATCTGAGTAATCTGCGGAAAAGCTTTTCTCTCAACGTTTTCCTGCGACGGGAAGTATATGTAAGTGGGAAGTAGAGAACTTTCAAATATGCCGAGCGGGGCTCGCAATATGGCTCTGGCCGTAGAAATACAGTTGCCGGTAAACGCCCTGACTCCCAATCAGACATCACTTACTCGTCTCATTGAACGCGCCGCCGCCGGCGATACCGCAGCCTTCGAGCAGATTATGATTCATTCCCAGCAGAGAGTTATGGCAATGACGTGGCGGATGTTGGGCAACGAGGCCGACGCCCGCGATGCTTCGCAGGAAGTCTTTCTGAGAGTTTACAAGTACCTGAGACGTTTCAAGCAGGACCAGGACTTCTTTGGCTGGCTGTATGGGATCACGGTTAACGTATGCCGCGACATCGCGAAGAAGCGTCAGCATCACAGCGACCGGATCACTTCGTTTGATACTGGTAGCGGCGAAGGAGCTTATGCAGTGCCTGCTGAGCAAGCGGATGCCGAAGAGGCTTTCATGCACACACAACAGCGCGAGCTGATCGCCAGAGCAATGGCCACGCTGCCGGACAAAGAGCGCGCGTCCATAGTGCTTCGCGACATTGAAGGACTCCCGACGGATGAAGTGGCGCGTATTTTAAAGTCCAGCTCGACAACGGTGCGTTCACAGATCAGCTCTGCCCGAAGGAAGATCAAGATTTATTGCGAGCAGTATTTGAGAAAGTAGGACAGACATTCCTGTCTGTCGGCAGGCTGGTTTATTAGAAGAGACAGACAGTTAGAAGAGACAGACAGGAATGTCTGTCATACAAAGGATCGGGAAATGAATTGTAAACATGTCCAGGAATTGTTACCGCTTTATGTTGGCCGCGACCTCGAAGAAAAACGCGCGCAACTGGTCACGGCGCATGTGCAATCCTGTACGGAGTGTGCCAACTCGGCAGATGAATACCGCGAGAGCCGGCAGTTGCTGCAACAGTTTGCGCCGCCGCCGTTCAACGAAGCGGTCTACACTGGAATCCGCCAGCGGGTGTTGCGCGAGATTGGAAGGGAATCCTCAGAATCCGTCGGCTCGGCTCTGCCCAATTTCGTCGCGAGCCTGTTCCGGCCTCGCCTCAGGTGGGCTTTCGCGACTGCGCTGCTGCTCGCTGTCTCTGTGTTTGCCTTTTACTTCATCGCCAAACAGCGGAACGAGCGGCAGGAGTCGCGCGACAACCAATTGGCCGCGGCGCCTTCGCCTTCGAGGAAAGAGAACAACAGTCCGCCCTTCAAAAGCACTGGCCGGAATACGGGCGTGCACATGACGACCGCAGGGTCAGGCGATCATACTCATCAATCTCAACGAAGAAAGACGTCCGGCCCGGCGGCCGATCGCGCGACACCCCACGCAGTGAATACGCCTGATAACCGGTCGCTAACCGCCCAGGCTTCTCCCGAGAGTAACAATCTCGCTATAAGGGACGCTGTCCCCGCGCCCAATCCAGCCACTGCAGAGAAAACTCTGCGGGTGGAAATGCAGACGAATAACCCGAACATACGCATCATCTGGTTCTCTACTCAACGCACTAAACAGAATTCTCCAGGTAAATCTACCAAAGCTATTCGGGAGGTAAGGTCTTATGCTTAAAACTATGAAGAACGTTCTGGCAGCACTTGTTCTGGTATTAATTTTCATCACTGCGTCATTCGCGCAGCAGGCGGGTACTACCACTGCAGTCAAGTCTGACGACGATTTCGTCACCGAAAAGGGTTTCAAGAGTAAGGTCTTTGACGTTAAGTATCGCGACGCGGGCAGCCTCGGCAACGTGCTGCGGCAACTCGGCAGCGGCTTCAAGGGCGCGACGGTTTGGGCCAGCTCGGAATTCAAGACCATCACGGTGCGCGACTTTCCCGAAAATCTCGCCACCATCGAAGAAGCCCTCAAGCGGCTCGACACGCCCGCTCCGCCCCGCCCGAACATCGAGCTGCACATGCAGGTCCTGGTAGCCTCTAACACGAGCGGCAGCACGGGCGGGACAACCGCACAGGTTCCTGCCGAACTGAAAGACGTGCTCACACAACTGCGCGAAACTCTGAGCTATCGGAATTATGAGCTTGCGACATCCGTCGTGCAGCGCCTCACGGAGACGCAACGAGGGCTGCACGGCAAGGGCATAGCAGGGAATTATTGGGCGCCAACCCCGGCTGGAAGTGTAGATGTGCAGTACGAATACTCAATTAATTCGGTCACGCTGGCCTCGACGTCAACGGGTGCTCCGATAGTTCAGATTGGTGAGTTCGCATTCTCCACCGGGTTGACGTCCGCGGCGAGGTTGAACAATAGCACTCAGGTGCAGACGGCCCTCAACCTGCGCGATGGCGAGAAGGTCGTGGTGGGTACGGCCACCCTCGGAGACCGGGCTTTGATCATCGTTCTCAGCGCGAAGCTGGTCCCTTGAAGGAGTGAGCAGTGAGCAGTAAGCAGTGAGCAGTAAGCAATGAGCGATTGGGAACTGGATAGACTCTCAATCCGCTGGCGCGATCTGATACTGCTCGAGTTTTCCGTCCGGTATTTCGTAAGTCCACGCTCGCAAAGTCTTCTGCGCAAACTTTATCCGGTACACCCGCAGCGTCATGCCTCCGCGCAAGCCCTGGCGCACCTGAGTAAACTCTTGCGGTGTCCCCAACGGCGCCAGGCCGCCGGCGAAATCTTTTAGCGCTGGGTCGCTGAAATACGCGTTAGCATTATCGGTGAAGAGCGAACGATCGATCGTCCCCTGTTGCAGGCCCAGGAAGATCTTGCGAGCTTGCTCCGTTTTCTGCAGGGCCGCCGGATCGTCCGTCGCCAGCAACAGCGGAGCGATGCCATGCGCAATCTCACTGGCGGCGCCGGCTGCGTCCTGGTTTGTGAGCGCCACGACAGCGACACGTTCGTCGGGGAAGACAACGTTCTCGGCGGTAAAACCTGACACCTCGCCCCCATGCGACAAGGCACGATGCCCCGCCTCTGTGCCGACATCAACTCCCAGTCCATAGCCGGTGCCGAGACCGTTTTTGAGCAGGACAGCTCGCTCAAATTCAGAGTAAGACAGCGGCTTCATCAGTTTCCGATCAATGATTGAGATATCCCACTTCGCGAGATCCTGCGCAGGCATCGCCAGCTCGCCAGCCGCAAAGAGCCATCCCTTACCTTCCTTGGGCGCCGGACGCAGTGGCCCGAGCGCATAACGCAGATAACCAGTCGGATCGGTGTCTCCAAGTTTTTCCTGATCGATATTTGCGACGCTCTTCATCCCGAGCGGAGTGAATACCTTCTCGCGCAGAAATCTGAGTAAAGGCATGCCGCTGGCCCTTTCAATAATGACTCCGGCAATGACGTAATTGGTATTGCTGTACTGCCACTTGGTGCCAGGCTCGAAATCCAAAGGCTTGCGCGCCCAGATGTCCATGATCTTCTGCGCTGTGACTGGCTGAAGCATCATCGGCATTACATAGTCCTGGGGCCAATAGTCCTGATAGCCCGAGGTGTGGGAAAGCAACTGGCGGATGGTGACCTCGTTGGCGCGTGTGAGTTCCGGAAGAAACCTGGAAACCTTGTCGTCGAGCGAAAGCTTTCCCTGCTCCTGCAAAAGGAGAATCGCAGTAGCGGTGAATTGCTTGCTGATCGATCCGATGCTATATCGCATCTCTGGAGTCGCGGGCGTTCGCGGCTCGAGGCGCGCATCGCCGTAAGCTTTGACGTAAACGATCTGGCCATCTTTCACGATTGCCACCGACGCGCTGGGCACGCCGGTCCGGGTCAAAGCCTCCATGGCAAGCTTATCGATCTTCTCTCGCAGATCGGAGGGGAGTTGCGCCTGCGCCGTCGCGGAGATATTTGCGAAGACCAGAATGATGACAACGGCGAAGTAGTGAAGACAGGTTTGAAATCGGCGCATGAAATTCTCCTTGAAAAACAATCTCGAACTGGCCGTGTATTATATAGGGAGCAGGCAGTTAGCCGTGAGTATTAGACAGGCGGCAATAGACAGTCTGCAGTAGAATAAATAGTGGTGCCGAGCAGTTTGCCCGTTGGACCGCTGGTTGTACTAAGGGCGAGTGCATAGTAACCAATAAGCCTTCGTTAGCGGCTGGACCGCAGACGGTGGCGAATCATATTTACAGCGGTCAGACAGAACGCCAGCCAAACCAGACCTTCGGCCATAGCTCCCAACACATCGCTTAGATAATGAGCGCCCAGGTAGATGCGACTGAAGCCTACCAGCAGAATCAAGAAACTCGCCGCCACAACCGCCAACGCGCGCCGCCACGCTTTCAACTTCGACACCGCGAATGCGCCCAGCACGCCGTAGAGACAGGTGGCCATCATGGTGTGGCCGCTGGGAAACCCATAGCTTGTCAGCGTCAAAATGGGATTGTCGAAATGGGGACGCGCGCGGTGAAAGATATTTTTCAGGAGCACGTTGAGCAGCATGCCGCCGAACACAGAAAGGGCAACCGTGAGGGCCCACCTCTTATGCCGGTTCTTAACCAGGTAAAGAAACACTGCCGCGGTGATGATCGTTGTGCCGAGGGTGGCGTGAACATTAGTCACCAGAAGCAGAAATGTCGTTAGCATAGGTTTCCCGTGCGAGTTAAGCCACGTGGAAACCTGGACGTCCACGATAGTCAGGCGGTCTGCGGTTACGACATCCTCAGCGATTGCGGCAAAAAGCCAGGTGGCGCCAATCATGATCAGGGCCCCGATGGTCAGATGGAGTCCCAAATAACCTTCAGGTGAAAGGCGCGCTTTCAGGAAAGCGATCTGTTTGGCAAAGCGTTGGCGATTTGAGGAAGTCATCTTAGGCCAGGCGAAGGTTCGTGAATTATTCCATCAAGCAAATTGAGTGGAGCACCAAAGGCTTCTCAACCACCGGCAAAGAAACCAGAAGAATGGAAAGTTCTGCGCACCGGCATTCTCCGTCGAAAAAGACAGCGCCTGCAAGCCGCCTTCTCCTCTGTGTGCTGGCGCACAGACGGCCAAAACTCCCGGGTTGTAGACTATCCCGCGGGCGTTCTTAGACAGAATTAACTGTCGAAACCAGAGCTTGCAAATGCCACCCCCAAAACTAGCTACGTCAGTTGAAATCCGCGTGGTCGACGCCTTGGTCAAAGAGACCAACACCGTCTGCGAGCCCAAGCGGACGCTGGGAGGGCTGTGGACTTCAGAAATTCGTTACCGGCGGCTCTTCGAGGCCGCACGGGACGGCATACTTATTCTTAATGCCGCCACTCTAAAAATCACCGACGTGAATCCATTCATGACGGAGTTACTGGGTTACTCACGCGACGAGTTTTTGGGAAAGGAACTCTGGGAAATCGGTCTCTTCAGCGATAAGAAGGCGAGCCAGGATGCGTTTCGAGAGTTGCAGGCTAACGGCTATCTCCGCTATGAAAATTTGCCGCTCCAAACCATAAGCGGAAAGCTCCGGGAAGTGGAATTTGTCAGCAACGTTTATGAAGAAGACAGCCGGCAAGTTATTCAATGCAACATCCGCGACATAAGCGAACGTAAGCGAGCACAGGAAGAGCGTGGGCTGCTTTTGGAGAGCGAGCAGTCGGCGCACGCGGAGGCTGATACAGCTAACGGCATCAAGGATGAGTTTCTGGCCACGCTGTCACATGAACTACGTACTCCTCTGACTTCCATTCTCGGCTGGTCTGAGTTGCTCAACACCGGCAATCTTGACGATGAAGCATCAACGCGTGCTCTAGAGATCATCGTGCGCAACGCCCGTGCGCAAAGACAACTCATCGACGATTTGCTCGACATTTCGCGCATTATCACGGGCAAGCTCCGGCTCGAAGTGCGACCCGTAGAACTCGCGCAAGTGATCGAGGCCGTGGTTGACGGCTTGCGCCCGGCGGCAGATGCCAGAAACATTCATCTCAAGACAGCAATTGATTCACGCATCAGTCCAATCTCCGGCGACCCCGACCGGCTCCAGCAAATTATCTGGAACCTGTTAAGCAACGCGATCAAGTTCACGCCCAAAGGCGGGCGCGTGCAAGTGCGTCTGGAACGCATCGCCTCCCACGTCGAGATCACCATCAAGGACACAGGGCAGGGCATTGACTCGGAGCTTCTGCCCCACGTCTTCGACCGCTTTCGCCAGTCCGATTCGTCGAGCACACGAAGGCACGGCGGGCTGGGACTCGGGCTCTCCATCGTGCGCCAGTTGGTTGAGTTGCACGGCGGGATGGTTACGGCTGACAGTTCCGGTGCTGGAGAAGGCACAACCTTCAAGGTCATACTCCCCCTGATGAGCGTGCATCATGAGCTGAGTTACGCAGAGATGGCGCGTCCCCTAACCGGGAGCGCTCAGGCCGACTGGCAGCCATCGCTTGCTGATCTTCGGGTGCTCGTGGTTGATGACGAACCGGACGCGCGTGACCTTATCGCTACGGTGCTGATAGGGTGCGGCGCCGAAGTGGTCTCTGTCGAGTCAGCCGGTGACGCGCTGGAAGAAATGGGCCGACAACGATTCGACGTGCTGGTCTCGGACATCGGGATGCCCTTTATGGATGGCTATGCGCTGATCAAGAAAGTACGGCAGCTTCCGGCAGAGCGCGGTGGAAGAATTCCGGCCGCGGCATTAACGGCCTATGCTGGAGTCGAAGACCGTATTCGTGCGCTCTCGGCCGGCTACCAGATGCACATCCCAAAGCCGGTCGAGCCAGCCGAGTTGACAACCATCGTGGCAAATCTTGCCGAGCGATACGCCCCGCCTGTAGCTGAAGTCGTGCTCTAACGAAACGCGGACGATGGAGCTTCGTCGCCAGTGCCGGTTCTTTCTTCGACCGAGCCGACCTTTGTCATGCCTTTGAAGTGCCAGCAGTCCACACTCCACACCGGCAGAATGCCTTCGCGATCGACACCAGTGGTGCACCACAAAGCGGAATCGCGATACTGCTCAGGCGTCTTCAGCACTCTGCCGCCGGCGCCGTAGAGTTTGTATTTCTTCAAGCGGTCGTTGTAGAGGTTCAGCTTATCTCCACCGAGGACTTTTCTGAACGGTTCATACTGCGCTTCTTCCGCCTCAGTCAGGTCGCCGAAAACTTTCTGGCCGGCATCGCGAACAGCAACGCACATCTCCCGGGCTTCACTAATCGTCATGTTCCCTTTATGGGTTTCGACCACCGTCGATGCAGCCAGCCCCCTGGACAACGCTTCGTCTATCTTCTCGATACATGTTTTGCCGTCTTCGAGCGCCTTCTTTCCATCCTCCTTTGGGTAGAAGGTATCTTCGGCCTTCCAGCCTACCCAATTGGAAGCTGAACTAATGGCATCGTCGAGATCCTTTGAGATTTTTTGCGCCATTACCACGGCGGCGCCAAACACGACCATGCACAGCAACGCTGCGATTGAGATTTTTCGGAACATTTTGCTTTATCTCCTGGTTGGTTGTTGCGTTTTCCGTTTGACTGAAAAGAGATGCGAGTGTCACCTATGCGAAAAATTTCCCTCACGCTTTGGTACTCCCTGGAAATCTCAATGACGAAGCCACAGTACCAGACCGATTACGGCGGCAAACGGCACGAACCAGAGAGCGATGAAAACGTATCCGAGCAGATCTATAAACAGACTAAGTAGGCAGCCCGTTTCCTCTACCGGCGTCCATGCGATTGAGCTGCTCGGTCCACGCCATTGAATGTTTACATTCAACAGCGATCCCACGCCACGGCGCAGCAATGGATCAACCAGAGTCGCGTATGGAATGGTCCAAAACACCAGAAGCAATACCCCGGTCACGATGATGAAGTATTGATCGGCGCTGACCGCCTTTCTGCTCAAGAAGAACAGCAGCGGGATCATGACCATGATGGTCAGGGCAAAGGCTGCTAGTCCGACTCCCGCACGCTTCGTCATAGCTGAAATTTCCTGTGTTATTTTGGGCTCCATCTGGTGCCGTCTTTAAAGATCACTTCCTTCAGCGAGCACTCGGCTTTGACTGCCGCAGGATCCAGCGCCGTCTGATCTTCGTAACTCTTGCCGTTTTCGATCGGCCGCCGGGTTGACCCAACTATGTTCTGCCAGACAACGGTTGTGTTTTCGACGGCCTTTCCCTGGCTATCCATTTCTTTCAAGGCAAGATGCACCTCGTCGATTGGCCTGGTGGTGTTCACCTTGATCTTGTACGAGATGTTTGCCTTGTCAGACGTTATCCCGCCGTAAATGAATTCCACCGGAGCGCCGGTGGTTGTTTGAGGCGCCGCCGCTTGCGAGCCGGTGTTTGCCGGCGCTGATTGCGATCCCGCCGCCGGTTGCGGATTGGTGGTGGAGCCTGGTTGATTGTTGCCGCAAGCAGAAAGAAATACAGCGGCCAGGATCAACGCGATGCAGGTTTTCATTTTAGCCTCTCCTTTTTGCGAGTGAACTACGGAGGATCCAGGGGCGAACCGGTGTGTTCCCCCGGCAGTTAACTCGCCTTGCATCACTCGTGAGCCTGGAACTACGGCACAACGAACCCGCCCAGGGGACTGCCGAAGAAGGCATCTGTCTTATACGCATTGCGATCCCACTGGCCATCCTGATCGCCGACGATCGTTACCGGCACCACGATGCGGCCTGTGCCAAGGTTGTTCTGCTTGCCTATTCCCGTATCAACTAATTGGTAGTTGGTTCCCATCGTGAACCTGGCAGTGCGCGCGAGCTTGCCGTTCTGCAGGATTTTGATCTCGTACTCGCCGGGGTTCTCGTACATCTTGAAGTCCTGAGGATGAAACTCTGGTTGCTTATCCCAGACCATCGCGTTGACTACAAATTTCCGGCGACAATACCCGAATTTCGATTCGTGGTAGGCAATATCCGTCAACTCGCAACCGGTGTTGCCGTATTTGCCGCCTTCGCCCGAACTATCGGCTACCAGTTTGCCCTGATAGTACAAATAGGCAACGTATTTGCCGTAGTCGAGGGTATTGGGGTCGCCTCTGAACCAGGTCACGAAACTGAATCGGCCTTCGGTTGGCGATGGAGGATAGCCGGGCCTGGCATCCATTGCGTCGTAGCTATAGAGGTAACCGATCGGCAGGTCCCAATCGTAGTTGACGTAATAAGAAAAGTTGTTTTTGAACTTGGGCAGATCCACGACGCCGACATGGAACTTCTCGACTTTGAATTTGCCGGCAAACAGCGTCGCATTAGTGCCCTCAAGTTCGTTCTTCAGATTGATCTTAAACCCGGCCAGGCCAGTCTCGATCGAAGCGTCCTGATCCCTGACGTCGTTTGAGTTCATGCCGCACTCGGTCTCCCACCAGGCGCCGGCCGCAGTCTCTTTCGTATTGCAGTCAAGCTTTATCCAGGACTTGCCTGACGGCAGGGTGAAATCAACCGACAATTGACTGCCCGCGGAAATTGGACCATTCACGCGATAGACCAACCGCGGTGTCCAACTCCAGGTCTCCTGGTCCTCCTGTCCGTTGCGATAGTACTGGAGGTGCGTGCGCAGCGTGATCTGAATCGAAGGTTTGTTAATTGTGGGCCCGGTCGCCGCAGGTACCGGGGTGTTTCGACCTTCCGGTTGCGGCTGTGCAGGTTGGCTGTTGTTGGTTGACGTCGGTTGCACACTATCCGGCGTGGGTTGTGTCTTCGGCTGGTTGACCTTCGGCAATTTGATTTTCGGAAATTGCGCCGAAACTGTTTGAAAACTAAAAATTGCGATAATCAAAACCGCAAAAGTGATGAGCGAAATCTTCTTCATGGTTTTTCTCCGGCGCGAAATGAACTCGCAGATTGTGATTGATGAAGGAGACAACCTTTTCCTCCTCTGAAGCTGTGTTTCCAGCTACGTACGACGGGAAGAGCCCGCCTTATTACCACAAGTTCCAGATATTTTTTTAAAGAGATTACACCGCCGGTTGACACTCGGAATCGCATTGCCTTTGGTGTATTTCCGCCATAACATCTCAACCGCCAGTTTTGCCAGGCGTCATCTTCTATGCCTGAGCGGCCCGCCATCTAAGGCGAGAAATAATTTCCACGGCGACCCATGACTAGTGGAGGAGATCCATGTTCCACGTCTCTCATGTTCGCTCACTTCTGCTTTTTCTGAGTATGGTTGCGGCCATCGTAGGTCCAGACAAGGGCGCAACTTTGCGTGCGGCCCAGGAGCCTTCGTCTGACGAAACTCTGTTGCGGGCGGCAGTCAGCCACTATTTCGAGTCTTTTGCGAAGAAAGACCAGGACGATCCGCTGAAATATTGGAGCGCAGGCGCCCCTGAACTACAAAGTCGCAGGAACGAATTCCAGCATGATTTTGCCGCAAACGATGGCATCACAGTCAGGAATCTCGCCATTCGCAAACTGAAGATTGAAGGCGATAAAGCTGCACTGCAAGTGGCTGTCGAGATTACCGCAAGCGATATCAAAACCGGCCGACCGTCCACGGCGTTCGGGAAAATGGTTCGCGCGATGCAGTGGGTGAAAGAGTCAGGAGTCTGGAAGGTCACGCATGAAGCTTCAGCCGAAGATGAACTGGCCGCTTCGTTGATTGCTGCCAGGACTGACGAAGAGCGAGCTTCAATAGTTGGCACGAACGGTGAACTCCTGAACCCGGTGCTGATTAGAGCACTCGTCGCTCAGGGAAATCGCCTGAGGATTCAGGGAAAGTTGTCGGAGTCTTTGAGAATTTACCAAATCGCTCTGGGGCAGGCAGAGCGAATCGGCGATCGGGCGGGAACGGCCGTCACTTTCAGAGCAGCGGGCACAGCAAAGCGGATGCAGGGTGACTATGACGCCGCTCTGGATTACTACCGTCAAAGCCTGGCGATGAACGAAGCGAGCGGCGATAAATTGTCAACTGCGACAGCGCTCAACTCTATTGCCGGCGTTGAGTACATCCGCGGCCAATACACAAAAGCACTCGAGACCTACGCGAGAAGTCTAAAAATAAATGAGGAGCTGAATAATTCCGAGGGAGTCGGCAGTGTCCTCAATAACATGGGCTTGGTTTTTTTGGATCAGGGAAACTACCTCAAGAGTCTCGACTCCTTTCAAAAGAGCCTGGCCTTTACCGATCCGAGCGACGGGTTGGGAATTGCGAGCACATTGTTGAATATCGGATATCTCTATTCGACTCTGGGAAACTATCCGCTGGCCCTCGACTACTTGCAGCAGGCGCTGGCCCGGGCCGAAGAGCTCGGCGCGAAACCGGTAATCTGGAAAGCCCTGCAAGGCATCGGCACGGTTCAACGCAGTCAGGGAAACTTCGCCCAGTCGCTCGACTATTTAGAGAAAGCGCTGTCGATTCTCACATCACTTGGCAGCAAAGATCGAATCACGGAAATACTCACTGAGATCGGCGCCGTGTACTACGAGCAAGGCGATTATGCGCGCGCGCTGGAGTTCTTTCAGAAGAGTCTCGACATCGCCCAGACGATCGGCGTTAAAACGGCGGCGACGCTGAATGCTATGGCGCGAACGTACAACGCTCAAGGCGATCACGCCAGGGCCCTCGATTTTGCAGAGCGAGCCGCTGACGTCGCGCGCGAAACCGATCAGAATGAAGTGCTTTGGCAGGCACGCACAACCTCCGGCGAAGCTTTTCTGGCTTTGCGACAGTCTGAAAAGGCGCGACAGGCATTTACCGAAGCTATTCGAATCATCGATAGCTTGAGGGAGGAAGTACCCGGCGCGGAAACGCAACGTGAAGAATTTTTTGAAAACAAACTGGCGCCGTATAAGGCAATGATCAAACTGCTGCTTGCCGAGAATAATCCCGCCGCCGCGCTTGCTAATGCGGAACGGGCGAAAGGCCGCGTTCTGCTGGACGTATTGCGCAGCGGCAGGACGAACATCAACAAAGCGATGTCGTCTTCAGAGCGACAGCGCGAGCAGGAATTGACAGGAACGCTTATAGGACTCAACACGCAAATTGCTCGCGAGAAGATGCGCGACAAACCTGATTCAGCGCGAGTTGGGGACCTCAATACACAAATCGAGAAGGCCAGGCTGAAGCGCGAAGATTTTCAGACGTCTCTCTATGCGGCCCATCCTGAATTGAAGATTCAGCGAGGGGAAACCGAAGCCTGGCGGCTCGAACAAGCGACCGAGTTATTGCCTGACAACAAGAGCGCATTACTCGAATACGTCGTGGCCGCTGATCGGCTCTATCTCTTCGTCATAACCAGAGGCACGCGAAATGACGATGCTGGCTTGCAGACGTACACGATCCCGCTCAAGCGCGATGAGTTGGGTGCGCAAGTCGAGAAATTTTGGCGGCGATTGGCTAATCACGATCTGGACTACAGAGATTCTGCGGCTGAACTGTACGACCTGGTGATCAAGGCCGCGCAGGGCCAGTTGCAGGGGAAGAACACGCTCATCATTGTGCCTGACGATGTGTTATGGGACTTGCCATTTCAGGCTCTAAAGCCGGCAGGCGGTCATTATCTGGTCGAAGATTACGCCATTTCCTACGCTCCATCCCTGACTGTGCTGCGCGCGATGATCGCAAAACGCCGGCAGACGAAGACGGCAATGGCAACCTTACTTGCCGTGGGTAATCCCTCGCTGGCGAAGCTTACCGTTGAACGCGCGCGCAACGTGCTAAGCGAAGCGCTCGATTCCCTACCCGAAGCTGAGCGTCAGGTTAAGACACTGGGACAGTTGTATGGACCCGCACAGAGTCGGATTTATTTTGGATCGGAAGCGCGCGAAGGCCGTGTGAAGGCAGAAGCTGCGAACTATCGAATCCTACAATTGGCAACGCACGGTGTCCTCAACAATGCCAATCCGATGTATTCCCATATCGTCCTCTCACAGTCTGCGGACGACCCGAAGGAAGACGGTTTATTGGAAGCCTGGGAAATAATGGATCTCGATCTCAAAGCTGAACTCGTAGTGTTGTCAGCCTGCGACACCGCTCGCGGTCGCATCGGCGCGGGAGAAGGCGTCATTGGTCTAACGTGGGCATTTTTTGTGGCCGGTAGCCCCACGACTGTTGTTAGCCAGTGGAGCGTTGAATCGGCGAGCACCACAGAGTTGATGTTGAATTTTCATCGAAACCTGAAAGCGCCCAGGGGTGGTTCGCAATATGCGATGACCAAAGCAGAAGCTCTGCGACAGGCACAATTAAAGCTGCTGCGAACGAAGCAGTACCAACATCCGTTTTTCTGGGCCGGATTCGTCGTTGTAGGAGATGGGTTTTGAGTTTATTCCCAGGCGCTTTTCCGGAACTCTCATGCACACCGTGGCTTTAGCCCGGTGATATCGCAGCATACCGAAATCTGCAACCGTTTTAACGGTTTTCTTCTCGCACGCCAATTCTATTGGCCTGCCACAAGAAACCGTTGAAACGGTTTCTAACTTTGAGGCAGCCTTGTCCATCGGGCTAAAGCCACGGTCTGAATGAGAGTTTCCGGAAAAGAATTCGGCGACATGCCCACCACAGAATTATCGCCGGAGAGCTTTGACACTGCGCAGGAGATTTCGCGCGACTGATGATTTAGGGTTGGCGTCAAGCAGTTCCTGCAATTCACGCTCGGATTGATCGAGCAGGCCGGCGTCGGCGTAGACGACAGCCAACATCAAATGCGATCTGGCGGGGCTCTTTCTGGCAAGTTGTATTTCCTGGAGTTTGTTTTGTTCGATAACCCTGAACTTCGCGTCCGGAGCCGCCGGCGGGGGCATCAATATCTCCCGCCCTTCTTTGATGGCCCTCACTTGCCACGAGTAAGTGTGTCCGCGCTCAAGGGGCGTACTGGCTTTCCAAATATTCTTTAATACTGGTCCGCTGGTCAGAACCTTTTTTGAGCCAGCGTCATAGATCGTAACTGTGTAGTTCTCAGCGCCTTCCACAGCGTTCCAAAGAAAGGTGGGAGTGGCGGACTCGACGGCGGTTGCGACGGGACTGCGCAAACCATAAGCAATGCGATTACTACCCATCAATTGGCCCGACTGTCCCTTGAGATTATTAACAGCCGGCGGGGCTTTTACGCGCTCGCTTTTCAGCGCTGCCTTCACTTCGTTCTGAATTTGCAGCGGCGCCGATTCCAGTCCCGATAGCTTGTCATTGCCGTCCAGCGCGACGTGACCATTACCGTCGATCAGGTCAACCACTACCGGAGCATTATTCTGATCTTGCGGCTCAGGTGATGGATTCTTCGTGCCCGGCTCCGGCGACGGAGTTGCCGGATTGGCAGATTTCTCCGGGTGGCCGGCTTGAAGGCGCGCTTCTTCGGCACGTTTTCGAGAGTACAGCACCGCCGCCCAGGCGATCAGAGCAACGAGAGCGACAGCCGCCGCTGCTTGCAGAGGAATCCTGACGGACGGTAAGTTCCACAAAGCCGTCACGCGCGCCCAAAGACTTGAAGGCTCGCCTGGGGAGTACCGCGTGCCTGGCAGTTCGGCAAGCCTGGCCTTCATCGCCAGAAGGTCTTGCACTTCCGCGTTGCAGCCACTGCAAAATTCCAAATGACTATCGACGATCTCGCGATCGATCTCGCTCGAATCCCGGTCAACGTAATTGGCCATTTGCTCGTAGGATAGATGGTTGTCGCCAAAGTCAGTTTCTGTTTGCAAAGCGGTCACTAGCTGCACAGACGCCTCGTCAGGTCGTAGCACATCAGCGAAACTCGCGTGGCACGAGCCACAACTTGCAAGATGATCGTCGAGCGAAAGAGTCTCAGCGGGCGACAGCTCGCGATTGCGGTAGCGCTCGATTTCTTGTTCAGAAGGATGTTGCGTCACGATTCGACTTCTTTCGGCCTGCCGCTATTCGGCAGATCACTCCTGTCCTATTCAATTCGATGCAAACTCAACGCCGATCTTACCATTCGGGCGTTCGTCATATTTCCTTTCATCTCCCAAAATCTCTGGTTCGCCGCCGAAGTCTCTCTCGCGCGCACTTGCGCAGGTTGATCACCTGCTGCCGAGTCACGCCGAGTGATTCCGCGATCGCTCTATCTTCAAGCGGGAACTGGTTCCATAAGGTCGCCAGCTTCTCAGCAGGCATCGAAAGCGTCTCAGCGATCTGGCGGATCGAGGCAATTTGGATCAGCGGCAGCAGGGCCAGCGCACCACGGCCATTGGAGTCCCGGAGACTCATTAGCAGCACTGTACGCTGGCGCAGTGGTAACTCGCGGATCTCGGCCCACAGCCTTTCGAGGTGGCTGCGTTGGTCCATTCTGGCGTCAAGCTGTTCGTCCTGACCTGAATACACATCGACATCGATGGAAGCTGAGGGAGCGTCTTTTATCCGCCACAGATCGGCAATCAAAGAGACAAGGTCATCCAACCGCAGGGGTCCAGCAGCGCGATCGAAGATCGCCGCGACCAGATCCGGCGCACTTAAATTCGCATTTGAGTTGACCAACAGTTGCGGTTCGTTTGACAGTTGTCGCAGCTCCGATCGGCTTACTGCGCGCTTGCTGTCTCTCCAAACAGCAAAGCCGCACAAGAGATCTCCTTCGCTGCCCTGCCACGCAGCAAAGCCGGCACGATGGGTAAGAATGTAGCGAAGTTGATTCTTGAGGCTGTAGCGGCGCGGGTATTTCTTCCGCAGGTATCCGTCGCAGGCGTGGTAAGCCGTCACCGCAACATAACCGCGAAAATTCTCTATGGCTTTTTCACTGGCGTTTGCCCGGAGGCCGCGCAGCCGTTGAACCAGCTTCAGCGTGACCTCACTGACCACATCGGTGGCTTCGTCCTCGCTGATGTCGCTGGTGGCAGAGCGCCCGACTCGCAGCCTGGCGGCAACGATTTGACGAACGATCGGCTGGGCGCGCTCGCAGATCAGTTGCTCGAGCGCCGCGGCCGCGTCTGCTTCGCCCCTCGCCTGCAAATAGGGAGACAGCACCGCATCGATCTGTAACGTTGATCCGATCTTGTTCATCCCGTTCATCACTCACAATAGCAGTGATGGACAAGAGGTTATAACCGACATTCGCTTCGACGCAATGACAGGCCATGACAAGACCCTGTTCCGGCTAACATCGATTTCAAAATCGGCTCTTCGAGCTCAGTTCTGGGAACAGCGGGACTTACTGACAGCGTTGATGGTCACCAGTGCCAGACTTGCTGGTAGTTGTCCATCAGATCAGCAACATCGCGGCCCCGAATCATCTTTGCTTCACTAATGCAATTGCCTTCGGAGATTCCGCGCTCTTCGAGATCGTCGGCCAGGGCGAATACCTTCACGCCCTTTCCGTGTAATCTGCCGATGTCTTCGTTTAGTTGCGCTGGATGATTAACACCAACGGTGCCAATCTTCAGCCCGGGCATTCCTGTTGCACCAGGTAATTCACGGCGTTGCCACGCAACAGCACATCGACATCAGCGCCGCTGTTCTTCAAGGCGCCAGTCAGCCAAAGGATCGTGTCGTCCTGCTCTTCCAGGGTGGCACGAACAGCTCCTTCCATCATGTGTTAACAACTCGCCGGCGGGCATCGGCTCGTAGACGTCAAGGATAATTCCGCGTCACCGTCGCAGTGTTGCCACTGGCATCGGTGACTGTTAGCGTGATAGTGCCGCGGTCGAATTCCCTGACCGTGAACGAAGTTGTCGGTAACTGTGTCACGCGGTCCGGGCTCGCCGCAGTCCAGCTCAGATCCCAAGTGTAGGAAACGATGTTTCCAGTCGAGGCGCTCGCGTCAAGATTGATCGAGTAGCAGCAAGCTCTGCTGAAAACGAAGCTCGCAGTTAGCGGTGTTGGAGTGGGTGTCGGTGTCGGAGTTGGCGTCGGCGTTGGCGTTGGTGTTGGAGGTGGTCCCACGTTGACGGTAACCGAACTACGAGCCGTCTCATTATTCGAGTCGGTGACGGTGACCTCATAAAACGTCGTCACCTCAGGTGAAGTGACAGGGTTTCTGACCTGACGATTGCTAATCTCACTGTTCGGATTCGAACCCCAAAAGTAACTGTACGGAGGAACCCCGCCGGTTACTACCACATCGAGTTGAGAAATCTCCCCGAAGTTAATAGAAGATGGGGTAGCGGTCGCGTTTGCAGTCAGCCGTTCAGGCCCACTCACGACTACAGTGACCGAGCCATTAAGCACTGCGCCTGCCGCATCGTTCACCGTAACGTAGTACGTCGTCGTGGTTGTTGGACGGGCGATGGGGTCCTGGCGAAGCGGATCGTCTAGTCCTGTGGTAGGTGTCCAGATAACAGAGTATGGCCGACTTCCGCCCTCGACGATGGCCAGCAACTGCACCGGGTCGCCGGGGCGAACGACCGGGAAGAACGATTCGGCCGTTACGGTAAGTTGCGGTCTTACATGGACGGTGACTGAGCCGGTCACATGTTGAGAGCCGGAGTCGGTGATAGTGACCGTGAACGTTTCCGTGCCTGGCGGCGTTGCTATCGGTGCGGCGACCCTGTTGCGGTCGAGTTGGGTCTCTAGATCCCAGAAGTAGAAGTATGGTGGAATGCCACCTGACGCAATTGCCACGAGTTGAGTGCTTTCGCCGACGGCGATGGTCGAAGGCGTCGCGGTCACATTCACAGTGAGGGGCAGGGCCACTGTCAGGTTGATACCGCCTGTCCCGTACTCGATGCCGCGGCCATAGCGGTACCCGATCAGAAAAGGCTCATGGATCGGCGCGGTGGCTCCAATGCAGATTGATCGAGTAGTCTCATCACCGTTGCGTTCCGTGAGTAACGTCACCTGCTCGTTGTTGAACACTGCTCTTTGTTCGTCAGTTAGAACGTCTGGATCGAGTCGGAAGCCGTCTGTGTTTGGGGGGCGCGACCATTCATGATCTGCGCAAGGGTTCTCGAACACCACACACGTTCCAGGTGCGATTATCATGGAGAATTCCTGGCAGGTTATCGACGGTGCCCTTTGCTCTGGAGGGCAGCGCGAAGTGCCAAGTGCGAAGACCATAATTAATCCAAGCAGCCCGAGCCGCGCGATTCTTACACACCAGGCGCGAAACGGATTCGCTAAGGGCTGATTGCCGGCCATGTCGTTGCCATCCGAGTTGTTATTTTTTGTCATGACTTTCCCCCTGTGTCCCCTCTGCGAGGAAACGAATAAGTTCGGGGTGCGCAAAAAACCGGCTAACCAGATTGGATTTAGCTCCAAAGCATGTTGCCTCGTTGCTTACCCGCGTCCCGGAAACTGTGAAGTCCTCACCGAAACTGATGTGTTCGCAGTTGCCGACAACCTTCGCGGTCCAACCTCCGGTGCCGTGCCAGGTTTCACCGTCGCGTTGGCTGTCAAGGCCAGCATTGACGAACACGTTGCAACCGGGCCGGGGTGAATACTTCGCGCTGCACAAAGCTCCGATCTCGTTGTCGTCGGCATTTGCCGAGCAATTAAGTGACTTGATCGCCAGGTCAGGTATGATCAGCTCGCCGGGGCACATTTCCGCCGTGGTCACGTCAGTTGCTACCAACGCGCCAGTCTCGTGGTCGCGATAAGCGACAGTCACTTTCCAGGTTCCGCGCCAGGACTCTGGCATCTTTTCGTCATCAGCCTTGCCGGCTTCCTTTTGATTCGTCTGTTGGTTTAGTGCGCTATCGTCGACGCTATCGACCTTCCGCTGTTGGGCCTGTGGAAAGCCCACGCCGACTAAAAGCGACCCTGCGACGGCAATGATCAAAAGTGAAAAGAAAACAGTTCGTTTCATGTTGCATTCCTCCAGGCCTAAGCTGGCTGCTCCATTCTTTTTCCGGAACCCACCCCGCTATCCCGACGAGTCGGGATACTGAGCTCATGAGATCGCACCTGTCGCAAATCACACTGGGTCAATTCATTTGAAGGCCATGCCATGCGGTCGCGCCGGCCCGGTCGCAAATGCCGTGTTGAAGTTCAGTTGAAACCTGGAATCGAGCACCAGGTCTTTGTTCGTGACCTTCGCGACATGGACGATGTGATCGCCTTCAGCATGGACCTTGCCGGCGTCGTCCTCGTTCAGGAAGTAATCCGAGATCACCAGGCGCCTTTCATCATCGGTAAGCGCGATGTAGTGCGGACCGGAGTTCGCGCCCAGATCGAGAATCTTCAACACCTTCGGACGGCGCGGATTCGAGGTATCAAACATGACCACCTTGCCGGCCATGTTCATCGAGATGAACAACCGCTTACCGTCTCTTGTCATGCGCATGAGCTGCGGCCATCCCCCTTTGGCGATGGTCCCGAAGTCAAAGACCGAAGTTGCAGTCCCCTTCTGGGTATCGATCAAATAGAGCTGATCGTCAGTCATCCCCGCGGTAAAGGCCCGGGCCATTCCATCTTCAGGAATCAACTTCACATCGATAGTGCCCGCCGGATTTGGGACATTGACTGTGCGCAGGATCTTTCGATTCTTCAGGTCCCACACTCGCACGCTGCCGCGGAGGTCCAGGCCGCCTGGCATCACGTGCAGCGTAGTCGAAGGACAAATGAAGTCGCTGGTGACCATCAAATTCATTTCCGGGCGCACTGAGATGCCGTGGGGATTGAAGCCATCCATCGGCGGTGCTTGCGGAAATTCGCCAACCAACTGCAGGTCCTTATTGAACTCCGCGACTCTGCCCGGATGTGCTCCTCCAGCGCCGCCCATCATCGTAACCAGGAAGCCTCCGTTAGACAGTGGATAGAACTCATCCGTGATCGCAGATAGCGGTGGATCGGCTGCCGAGATGAATTTGGGCGCTCCGGGATTGGAAACGTCGAAGAAGAAAACCTCCTTCTGTCCTTTCAGGACACTCAACAGTCCGCCGCACGCCAGCGTGCGTCCGTCGCTCGAAAGGCCGACGTGATGTGGCTCGTTGCCGGTGGCTCCGGGTTGAGGAAGCGGCACAGTCGTAATAGCTTTGCCGTAGTTTGCCGAGCCTTCGTCAAAGTTAATGACAGCCAGGAAGTCCGGGTTTGTCCGCCCTTGATCGCCAGCCCAGACAAACAGATATTTTCCCGCCTGGTCTTTATTCTCCTTTTCCTCTTTATCTACCTGCTTCGCGCGGTCAAGCGCCGGCGAAGCGTTCGTCTTGCCTGAGTAAACCTTCATGGCACCAAGGCCCAGGAGTCCTCCTATAAACAGAAGGGTCATTAGTTTCGGAAATCGGGTTCGGTTGAGTATCAATTTGCTCATTGTCATCTCCTTTCAAGTTTCAAATGTTTCCTCACGCCTTACCTGATCTGGAATGACGCACCCTTTAGCGTGATGATGCCTCGACGGACTGGTAGCAGCGTGACCAAGCCAGTCGGTACCTGGCTCCTCCACCAAACGAGCCGCCGGCTATTGAAAGATCTGGATCGGCCGGCCACTCGGCACCCGGCGTGGGATCAGCTTGCGCAGGTTCTCCGGCCTGGCTTTCGGATCCAGCAAGCCGTTCCGGACAAAATCTACGAGCTGGCGGAACTGATCGTTTGACAAGTTGACCGGCGTAACCATTGCCGGATCAAGACGCGCCAGCACCGGCGCAATGGGACCTGTCGGGCCGCGCAAATCGGCAGCGACGCCGGCCGCCGTCGGGTCATAACCAGGTGCTTGCCCGGCCGGGTTCAGGTGGAAGCGGATCGCGTCCTCGAGTCTGGTGTACGCACCGTTATGGAAGAACGCAGGCTGCAAGGCGACGTTCCGGATCGGCGAGGTGCGAAACATGTAGCGGTCGTTCGGGTCTAACGTGACCTGCTCCAACCCGAAATCTTCGTTCTGCCCGGGACCGTCGAAAGTCACATTACCAGCCGCAGGGTCGCCTACCGCCGGCGCGATCTGCGGCACGCCGATGACGTGCGCTCGAAAGTCGCTAAACATTTCATTCGACTGCCCCGATACTGCATGGCAAGCGACACAGTTGGCACTGCCGAAGAAGAGCAACGCGCCCCGCTTCTGATCGCCGGTCAATGCGTTCTTCTCGCCACGTGCGAAACGATCCAGCGGCGCGTTGGCAAAGACCAG
>DASXRU010000074.1:0-11582 GCA_036506395.1 Pyrinomonadaceae bacterium
GCTGATAGAACTCCCGAGCCAACCCACCGGGGGCGGTACTGACAAGCACTCCTGCTTACGAGCGCGCTCGTCGTTCACTTTTGTTCAATCACTGACAGAATATTTCCGGCCGGGTCTTTGAACCAGGCGATGTTCGGGCCCTGGCCGCGGTCTGCGCCGCGAAAGATGCCCTTTGCATCGGTCTTCATCTCGCCCTCGTAATGCTCAAAACGCACGCCGAGTTTGATTAGCTGGTCTACGGCTTCGTCAATATCGTCCACCGGGAAATTGAGGATAGTGAACGTGGCCGGTTCATGATTGGGCTTGGGATATATGAACACCTGGCCGCCACCGGCGATCTTCAGCGCCAAACCTTCCGGCGTTTCGGAAACTTCCAACCCGAGCGTTTGGCCGTAGAACTCTTTGGCTTTTTGCAGATCGTTTACCGAAAAACCACTGAACGCTTTTGTGTTTTTGAACATTGGATTCCTCGTTAGGTTGAACCGATCATTTTCCATATAACATTTTCCATTTCTCATCTGTCATTGCTTTCGACCGATATGCGTGGGCCATATCGGTCACTGTTAACTTGGTCCCAAATGAAAAATGGGAAATGACAAATGATATATGGAAAATCTTCTTTGCTTTCGAACCCCCAGATCTTCCTCTCTACGTGACTTTCTCCTCCCCCGCCAAATCCTCAAGCGCTTCCCCCGATAGTCGAAACACCGTCCACTCATCCATGGCATGGGCGCCGAGCTGTTTGTAGAACCCGATTGCCGGTTCGTTCCAATCCAGCACGGCCCACTCCAGCCGGCAACAACCACGCTCGATCGCCACGCGCGCAAGGTGCCTCAGCAACTGGCGGCCGGCTCCTTTTCCGCGCGCTGCGGGACGGACGTAGAGATCTTCCAGGTACAGTCCCTGCCGGTCAACAAAACTTGAATAGTTGAAGAAGTAGATTGCGAAGCCGACCGGTTCCTGATCGTCGTAAGCCAACAGGGCCTCAGCGGCAGGATTGGGACCAAACAGAGTTTCGTGCAAGCCCTCTTCGGTCGCGGTCACGCCATGGAGCATTTTTTCATATTCGGCCAGCTCCTTTATGAAGCGAAGGATCAGCGGCACGTCGCCGGCCGTGGCTTTTTCTATGCGCAATCGACTCACTTACTTCCCAACCACCAACAAAGTGAAGCTGCCGGGGACAATGCTGGGACGCGGTCGCGGTCGCTCCGCTGTGGGCGCGGGCGGCGGTCCAAACTCGGCCGTAACGAGAAATATTTTGTGCGTCTTTGGATCGAGGCTCATGGTGCGCGCGCCTCTCTGCGTCGGCACGTTTTCAACTACGCTGAATTTATCCGGCGCGTCTTCGTGAATTACCGTCAGAGTGCCCTCACCGTTCGAGCTGAAAGCCATTTGGTTCGACGAATCAAATGCAGCGAAATCAACGCCACTGCCGATTGGCAAAGTTGTTACGACGCTGCCTTTGTCAGCGTCCACAACGGCCATCAGCTTGTTAGCGCACCCGGCAAACAGCCGGTGATGCTGACGATCCATTGCCAGCCCCGTCGGCTCTTCGGCCGGAGCCAGCGGCCAGCGCGCTTCAACAATAAGTTTGTGCGCATCAATCTTCGCGATCATGCTCTTGTCTTCAAGATTGATGTAGATGTTTCCTTTCTCGTCGGACACGGCTGACTCCGGCCGGCCATCCAGAGGAATGGTGCCCTTCACCGTTTCAATCTTCGGATCGATGGCAGTTGCGTCATGGCTGGCTCCGTTACAAGTGAAGATCAGCTTCGAGGCCGGATCGTACATGATCGCATCGGGGTTCTTGCCGACGGGAATCTGCTTCAAGACTTTCAGCGTCTTGAGATCGAAAACAGTCACGGAGTTATCGCGACCGTTACTGGTAAATCCTTTGCCCAGATCCTGCACCAGCGCGATGCCATGCACGCCATTGGTGCCGGGAATATCGCCGACAATTTTTTCCGTCTCCATGTCGAAGACCATCACATGAGTTGAGCGGGAGATATAGATCCGCCGCGCACTGCTATCGACGTTAAGGTAGTCCCAGCCGCCATCTCCGCCCAGGGTTATCTTCTTAATAAGGTGATAGCCGGCAGGAGCTGCGGCGTGTGTTCGGACGTGATTTGCAGCAAGACTCTGAAGCAGGAACAGGCAAATCGCTAAAGTAATTAGGACACGAATTCTCATGATTATCTCCTTGGAAAATACCGTTGGCTATTAGCTGAAATGTACGCTGTTCGGCGTAGTCTATCAGAAAAAACTAAGACGCTGGAATGCGCACTAACCCAACCAGCAGTTAGGAAGGGCTTGCCCCCTTCCTGACTGCAAGTTCTTAAACATAAGAATCTTCCTGTATCATGAAAGCAGGTTGTCTCCTTATTCACGATAATCACGCAAAGAGTTACTAGTTGCGAATCCTACTGGTTGAAGACGAGCCAAGCGCGGCGCTGATGCTTGCCAAAGGGCTGCGCGAACAAGCCTACGCGGTTGATGTGGCCGCCGACGGTGAGGCGGCCCTCTACCAGACCAGCATCAACGATTACGATTTAGTCATACTTGATGTCATGCTTCCGCTCAAGGACGGCATTGAGGTCTGCAACGAGATTCGCGCCGGCGGGTCAGCGGTTCCGGTGCTAATGCTAACGGCCCGCGACTCTATCCTTGATCGCATCGTTGGCCTGGATTCGGGTGCTGACGATTACCTCATCAAGCCCTTCGATTTTCACGAACTAATGGCGCGCAGTCGAGCGCTCTTGCGTCGCGGAAAGGCCCTGCACTCGGATCCGATCACGGTGGCCGACCTCGAAGTTGATACCCGCGCGAAACGTGTGAAACGAGCTGGACGCCAGATTCAATTGACCACCAAGGAATATGCCCTGATTGAATACCTGGCGCGACACGCGGACCGGGTCGTCGGCAGGGCCGAAATTGCCGGACATGTGTGGGACGAAAACTTTGACATCTTCTCTAATCTCATAGAGGTCTATGTGCAGCGTTTGCGCCGCAAGCTCGACGATGGACATGAACTAAAGCTGCTGCGCACGCGACGCGGTGAAGGGTACATGCTCACGTCGCAGGATGAGGATTAAGATGTTCGATTCTGTGCGCACAAGGTTAACGCTCTGGCACACCGGAGTACTGGCGCTGGTGCTGATTGGCTTTAGTCTTGCGGTGTATGCGCTGCTTTCGCGCAGCCTCTATCGTCGTCTGGATGATGATTTGAGAACCACTGTGAAAGAGATGGGATTCTCTCTCGCAGACGACATCGATGCCGGGGAGGCGGAAACAAAAGCCGCCGCGAACGGATTGTATGAACATATCGGACCACGCCAGTCAGCAGCCATCTTTGATGCTGAGGGCCGGTTGATCGCTGAAAACCCGTCGTTGAGCGACGTCCATGCCCAGCTTCCTGCTCCCGGCTCAATTCCGGCTGATCAGGCCCGGCTCTATACAATTCCTTCCCCTGGCAGCGCTGGCCGGCGAGTGGCGGTACAACGCATCACGCTAGGAAATCCAGGCAGGACATACTTGATGGTAGTCGACCACCCGCTCGATGAGGTGGCCAATCAACTGAAAACAATCCGTGTGGTTTTCTATCTGGCAATCTCCGTGGCGCTGCTCTTCGCCGGGTTAAGCGGATGGTTTCTGGCGCGCCGCAGTCTTGCCCCGGTGGTTGACATGATGGAGCGCGCGCGGCAAATCAGTGCCGAGAACCTGGAACAGAGACTGCCGATTGCCAACCCTCATGACGAACTGGGACGCCTGGCTTCAACATTCAACGCCTTGCTGATCAGGCTTGATGACTCCTTCGCAGCGCAACGCCGATTCATGGCCGATGCTTCGCATGAGCTGCGAACACCTCTTTCTGTGATGCAGACAGCTACGGGGGTAACGCTGGCGCAGAGCACCCGCGACGAGAGCGAGTATCGCGAGGGACTAAGAGTGATTGATCAGCAGGTGCGACGTTTGACGAAGATTGTTCAGGAGATGTTCACCCTGGCGCGCGCGGATGCCGGAGGTCTGGAGTTACATTACAACGACTTTTACCTGGACGAAATGATCTTAGAGACTTCCCGCGCGGCGGAGATTTTAGCTATTCGCAAAGACGTTAAGATTGACGTAGGAAGACTAAGCGAAACACCGTATCACGGTGACGAAGGTTTGCTGCGTCAGATGCTCCTGAACCTGCTGCATAACGCGATCAAACATACTCTGCCGGGCGGCAGCGTAAGCTTGAAACTGCAACAGCATGCCTCGCAATATGAAATTATTGTCTCCGATACCGGCCTGGGAATTCCGCTCGAAGCGCAAACGCACATCTTCGAACGTTTCTATCATGTGGATAAAGCGCGCTCGCGAAATGAGACTACGGAGGATAGTGGCGGCGCCGGATTGGGGTTATCAATCGCGAAATGGATCGCCGAGGCGCATCGCGGGGCACTCAAGCTTCAACATTCGGATCAGACCGGCACTACCTTTGTTGCCTTCCTGCCCGTCGTCCCTCACCGTCAGTAGTTAGTTCCCATTTTCCCATTTGTCATTTCTCATTATTTCTCATTTGTCATTGGGCGGAAGCGGATTCAAATCCTGTAACCCATGGTAGCCGAAAGCGGCAACCCTGGGCTCTGAGACGCAACCGCTTTGCGGTAACGCCTGTTTATCATCTGTTCATCTACATTCCTGTACCTTGCCTCCGGTTTCCCATTAGAAACCCCTCCGAGTCACAAATACGCCATTCCTTTTCTTCGCGGTGAGGTGTCTTTATGTCTGTCGTAGTTATCGCAGATTTATCTGCAAAAAGCGGATCTGTCAGCAAAGACACCGTCGCCGGTGGCTACGGCTCGCGCTTTAGCGGCGATTCTGTCGCCACTCGTTTCGCAAAGAACCTGCGCCGAGTTTTTCTCAACTTGCCGAGCATTCACACCGGCTATCTCGCTGCGATCTTCGCGCGCGCTGGCCACCAGATCATCGTGACGCGAGACGATAGCCCGGTGAAGGGTGACCTTGGGCTGGTGCTAACCTCGCTGGTGGATTACAAGCATGAGCGCGAATGGGCGATAAACGCGCGCGCCAGAGGAATGAAGGTTGGGTTTTTTGGCACGCCCGCCACGCATTTACCCGAACTCTTCACCGACGCGGCAGACTTCACCCTGGCCGGTGAGCCTGAAGAGGCGGCCATCAGAATAGCCAACGGCGAAGATGTGCGCGGAATCGTCAAGAGCGCGGCTATTAATGATCTGGACTCTCTACCTTTCCCTGGATGGGACTTGGTGAAAACCAAACGTTTCGGCCACGCTAACTATCACCGGGCCGGTTTGACGCGCGCCTTTCCCATGTACACCAGCCGCAGCTGCCCGGAACATTGCACCTATTGTCCGCATCGGATTACCGCCGGCTATCGCCAACGTTCAGTCGAATCAGTGGTGGCTGAAATGGCAGAATTGAGCGAGCGGTACGGCAACCCACACATCAAGATTCGCGATCCGCTATTCACGCTCGACCGCGATCGCTGCTTTCAAATTGCTGAGGCAATTCGCTCCCGAGGCTTGCGCCTTTCTTTTGAATGCGAAACACGCATGGATGATCTCGACGAGAAATTGATCCGCGCTTTGCACGCTGCCGGGCTGCGGGAAATTTCTTTCGGCGTCGAATCGCCCGACCCGCTGGTCTTGAAAAAGGTCGCCAGGCGATTCATTCCCCACCAACACATGCGCAACATCATCAAGCTGGGCTGGGAACTGGGCGTGGCGACGACGGCCTTTTATGTCATCGGCTTCATGCAGGATACCGAAGAGAGCATTGAAGAATTGATTCGCTTCGCGTGCGAGCTTGATAGCACCTACGCCAACTTCAAGATTCTAACTCCCTATCCAGGCACGCCGCAGTTCAACCAGTTGAAGCCGCTCATCTTCGAGACGGATTGGGAAAAGTTCGATGGCTATACGCTTACCTTCAATCATCCCGTCTTAACGCCGCGCCGGGCGCGCCTGATGCTGGGTATGGCATATTCGCGCTTCATGTGGCGTCCCAGTCAACTCTGCAACTGGCTGGGACTGCATGAGTATTCCCACCATTCGTGGCTGCAAAGAGCGGACGCCTGGTCCTGGCGTAAACAGGATTATTTCGACCGCCCGTGGGTTTCGCAGAGAAAGCAGGCGACGATATGAGTTTACGCACCATCGCGCGTTATGGCGTGCGCTCGGTTCCGGGCGAAGAGAAAGAGATCGTGGCCGCATTTCGTCGCGGTGAAGCTATTGACGGCCCGGCCATCGCCGAATTTGAAAGGTGTTTGGCTGCTTATCACTACATGGATTTTGCTGTGGCCGCTTCGTTCGGGCGAATGGCCTTTTACTACATCCTGCGTGGACTCAATTTACCACCCGGTAGCGAAATAATCTTTCCCGCGCTTACGTTTTGGGTGGTGCCTGAAATTGCGCGGCGCGCCGGCCTCAAACCCGTCTTCGTCGATATCGATCCTTTCACCTTCAACCTCGATCCGAACAAGATCGAAGCTGCAATCACAGACCGGACGCGGGCCATTGTTCCCACGCACCTCTACGGGCAACCATGCGAGATGTCAAAAATCATTCCGATCGCGGACCAGCATGACCTGGTGGTAATAGAGGATTGCGCGCAGGCAGTTGGGGCGCGTTACAAAGGCCGGCTGGTGGGCACGTTCGGCGCCGCTTCTTTTTTCAGTTTTCAAATGCTCAAGGGCATCAACACGTATGGCGGTGGCATGGCTTTGACGAATGACCCGGCATTGGCTGGGCGCGTGCGCGAGCAGGCCGAGAGCGAGCCGCAGGCCAGCCTGGCGGAGTTAAGCAAACGTTTCCTGACCGGCTATGCCGCGCGAATGGGCATCAGCCCCACGGGATTTACTTTCTGGGGATTTCCCCTGCAGGCAGCAGCTTCGTTCTTCGGTAATTACGATCTCTCGAAACATATCTGGGAGAAGATACGTCCTCTCGATCATTTTCCGCGCGCCTACCGCCGACGTTACACAAACCTACAGGCAATTATCGGACTGCGCGGCCTGGCTAAGCTCGATGAGCTGAATGCTCTTTCACGCGATAACGCGCGACGCTACACAGAAGGTCTGGCTGATTGTCACGCCGTGCGAGTGCCGCAGGTAAATGGGGCTACCGAACATGTGTACTACCAGTATTGTATCTACGTATCCGATCCATCTCGTGCCAGCCGGCGCGCAATTCAGCGCGGCGTTGACTTCGAAACTACACACGTTGATGTATGTTCCTCGCTGCCCCTCTTCAAAGAGTTTGCGGCCGAGTGTGCCGGCGCTGAGATGGCCCAGGAGGCGCTTCAGCTCCCCGTTTATTCGCGCCTGCGAATTTCGGATGTTGAGCGAGTGTTGCGCGTCGTCCGAAAGGTTACCGGCGATCTTGCCCCGCTTGCTCCCCTGGCGGAAGCGCGCAAGCTTAACTTACTATCGCCGGCAACGTGGGAACGGGCAGACAAAGCGAGCGTGAGTTACCAACGTGGCGGGATTCGTTAGCTGCATACTAAATCCAGCGGTAATCGCCGTCCTGGCTGCAAACGATCAGAGTTTGGGGATGCGTCTGCTGCCGAAGTATGGCTATTTCGCCATTCTCATCGCGGCATTTTGGGAAGGTGAGGTAGTCCTGATCGCGGCCGGCGCACTGTGCGGTTCGGGTTATCTCGATTGGCGCTGGACGATTCTGGCCGCCGCTATCGGCGGTTCGGCGGGAGATCAGATTTACTTTTACGCAGCGCAGGATCGGGCGGCGCGCGCCATTCAAAAATCAAAACGCTTGCGCAAGTGGTACCCGAAAGTAAGTAAGTTCGTCCTGCGCCATGGCACCGTTGGAGTATTGCTATCCCGCTTCGCTGCCGGCTTGAGAATCACCATTCCACTGGTTTGCGCGACTGCCGGGATGCCCGCAAAGAAATACAGTTTCTTAAGTCTTGTTAGTGGATTCGCCTGGGCTTCCTTTTGGGTTGCCATCAGCTACCATGTCGGCTCCCACCTGCGTTGAGGCCAAAATTAACCCTCCTCGATTATGCCGGCGATAAAGCAGTAAGCATTCGTCACTTGCATAGATGGGGAAGTGTAAGTTGATCTTTAACCAGACAACGGCATCCTCTCCCGCCCCTGGAAAATCGGTTTCAAAAGATCCTGCCGCGATCAGTATTGGCTTTCTGAAAAGAATCGTCCCTGACGTCCAGAGCATCCCGGCGTCGCCGATCAGGGACTGTGTGAACACAACCGGGGGATAAAGGACGCCCGATGGAACGCGCAAAGGCGCTACTCCTTCAGGAATCGGCAAATCCGGCTCGCAAGTAAAGTACCGCAATCTGCCGAAAGTCATCGCAAGGTCAGCGTCGCGGTCCAGGATTGTTACTTGATGCTCGAGCTTTGACGAGGTCCAAACATCATCAGCATCTAAGAAAGCTATGTACTCGCCCCCTGCATGCGATATTCCCAGGTTGCGAGAAATGCTGATGCCGCGGTTTACATGGCCGTCGTGCTCAAAGTATTTCACCCTTTCGGGAAACCTGATCTGGAAATCACGAGCAATCTCAGTGCTGCGATCAGTCGAGCCATCATCAACCAATAGCAATTCCCAATCCTGCCACGTTTGGCAAAAAACGCTGTCGATGGCCTCTGCCAAATAGATTTCCTCATTCAGGAAAACAATGATTACTGTGACTTTGGGTAATTTCATTTTGAGCGCGGCCCGGTCCGCTTCGCACCTGTTGCCTCTAATACCAGGTCAACGATTCCAAAGAAAGTCCGGTCGTCAAAGTTGCCAGAACAGAGAAGTTCCTGGACTTCCCATTCTTACAATGTGTAAGGCTTCGCTTCACTCTTGAGACAGCGTGAGCGCGATTTCAATCTGTTCTCTCCAGTAAAAGAAGGTAAGCATACGCATATTCCGCTGCTTCCTCAATCGTTCAATATTAAACGAAAAAGCCGCTGGAGGTGGTTCCGACGGCCTTCGTCCAATCTGGCTCCCCCCGTGGACACTCGGCGCAACTTTTTTCTGCTGCCAACGGCAGAAATCTTGGCGGTTCTCCAAACGGTCCGCGAGGAAACTTACTAATCAACGCCTTTTATGACTTCGCTTTCCATCCAAACCAGCAGCTGAGCGACTAGCAATCGTAAGCCAAAGAGCACAAAATTCATCGGATCCCTTATTATTCAGACGTCACAATTTGTGATACCTCAACACTAATTATTCGCAGGATTCGAGTGGTTTAGGAAATAGGACGACCAAATAAGAAGACAATCAAGTGGAGGAGTTCAGAAATGGATATCAAAAGAAGTGGCTCACAGCCTTCGGGCAAAGGACCGGCCGAATATTTCACTGGCGCTGTACGTATTGACCCACTGGTCCAGGCCTCAGATCCGGCGCGCGTTCTCGGCGTCAGTGTTACGTTCGAGCCCGGCGCTAGAACAGCATGGCACACGCATCCGCTCGGGCAGACCCTGATCGTCACCTCCGGATGTGGGTGGGTGCAAAGCGAGGGCGGCCCGAAAGAAGAAATTCGGCCGGGCGATGTGGTCTGGTGCCTGCCGGGTGAGAAGCATTGGCACGGCGCCACTTCAACCACGGCGATGACGCACATCGCCATCCTGGAAAATCTTAACGGCAAGACCGTCGAATGGATGGACAAGGTCAGCGACGAACAATACCAGGGCTGACTAAGACGCGAATGGAAAGAAGCAAGCAGTAATCATGAGCATTCGGGGTTTGCCTAAAAAGTTCAGCCAACGAGATTCGGCTATGCCGCCTGATGTGCGGAAGCGCTGCGCGCTTCCGTCGATTGGCACAACGAATTTGGGGCTGCGCCTCCACCTGGGCGTAGCCGAAATTCAATATCGAACTTGCCGGAAGGCCGGAGGCCTTCCGCACATCAGACGGCACAGCCGTACCCTGGCCAGCCAGCGAAGATACAGCCATGGCGGCGAGCATTTCGCGTCGTGAAATTTCTTGCGTTTTCTTCTTCATTTCTGTCTCCTCAAAAGCTTAACCAATAACTTACGTGGCTGGCGTTGCGCGTCGCCAAGCTTCGGCGTAATCCCCGATCGCTTCTTCAAACTTACCGTTTGCAACCTCGGCGTCGCCATTGTTGAGATTATTTGTGGCGCGAGTGATGCGCTCCTGATTGATGCCTGCGGCTTGCGCGTCGATAATTGCAATGACGGCAAGACGGCGATCGACGGCGAGGATGCGGTCGATATAGAAGCGCACGGTCGCGGCGGGAAGCTGGTTATGGCTGTCCGACATCAGGTCGGTTAGCTTCTTGGCGGCATTCTTCGTCTCCTCGAAGACCGGCTCTCCGCCGTGCGGCTGTACGTGCGCCGGGTCGGGCCAGAGCGACGGGATGAGCGCGTGGGTCAAATCGCGAATGGCCTCGTCGAGCCGATGCGCGTCCCGATCGTTGGTGGTGGTCAGGCGCAGGGCGCGCAAGTCGTCAAGAGTGGACTGCAAGGCGGCTTGCGGTGGCTGTTGCGCGATGACGAACGGGCTGAGCGAGCTGACTCTTGCGAAGACATTCCTACAAGGATCAACGGGAGCAGTACCAGCGATAGACCGACACGGATCACCCGGTTGAGAACCAATGATTGTGCGATCCACCAGCACGCCGTTCTCCCCGTGAAAGACGCGCAGGGTGGATACGAGCGCGGGCGTGATCGGATTGGGTGGGGTGATAGGGCCAGGAGGTGTGATGGGCGGAGCATCGGGTTGTAGTCTTGCCAAGTCGAAACTGACAGTGATCGGGCCTGTTACGGTGGCCGTCGTCGTGATGTCGAAGGCGAGGTTGTTGAAGATCGTGTATCCCGCCGGCAGCGCCCGGCATGGGTCACCGGGTGTGCATGGCACACCCGGTTGGATAACCGTCAGCCCCGGCGCGGTGACTCGGTCGAAGTTGATCGTGATCCCGCCCATCGTCACGGTCACATTTGTGCCGACGGGAGTGCTCGCCGGGACGAAAGTCTGCGCCAGGCCGGACGGCCAGAAGCCTGTGTCGAGTGTGTACGCGCCGCCTCTGCTGAATCCAGTGTCGTACTGTCCCAACGTGCCGAACAGATCGAGGCTGCTGTTGCTGCTGCGGTCACCGCCACCGCCAGCAAAAACATGGCTCGTTTCGCTGAAGTTCCCGGGTGATGGAGTAGGCGTTGGCGTTGGCGTCGGAGGCGGAGTTGGCGTTGGCGTTGCTTCAGGCGTAGGTGTTGGTGTTGGTGTAGGCGTTGGTGTTGGTGTCGGCGTTGGTGTCGGCGTCGGTGTTTGTGACGGCGTCGGTGACGGCGTCGGTGACGGCGTCGGTGTTGGTGTCGGTGTCACCACTGTTGCTGCGATGCACTGCGAGAACTCCGACGTGTTACCAGCTGGATCAGTCGCAGTCACGGTAATGACCTGGCCCGCTTGAATACCCACTTGCAAGACGATGGCGTTGGTGCCTGTGAAATCAGCCGTGCAGTTGCCATCGGTCGTCACGACGCCTGCGCCGAGGAATGTCTTCCCTTCACCAAAGCCTGAAAGATGACAGGCATCATTGGCGAAGAACTCTATTCTGAACTGCGTATTCGG
>DASXRU010000075.1:0-10005 GCA_036506395.1 Pyrinomonadaceae bacterium
GCGGATTAACGCGGATAAAAACGGATACAAACAGCAGGAAGAGCTTCTGATCCGCGTAAATCCGCGTTTATCTGTGGCTCGCTTTGGCTTTGCGGCCTAGTAATTCGTAAGGATGTCTTCAGCAGCAAAGCCCATCTGCTGCAAACGATCGCGAGTCTGCGCGATCATTTCCCGCGAGCCACATACCAGTGCCACCGGCGACAAAAGATCGGGCAGCACGTGATCGAGCAGTGATTGTACGTACCCGGTAGGGCCGGACCAATCGTGACCGTCGGGACGGGAGATCACCTGGCGTAACTCGACGCCTGCTGCTTCCCAGCTTTCCGTTTCATCGCGGTAACAAAAATCATCGGGCGTGCGAGCGCCGTAGAGCACGACCAACCGGCCAAAGTCTTGTTTGCGCTGCAACACGTGACGCAATACCGAGCGCAGCGGCGCAACTCCGGTGCCCATGGCGACAAACACCAGGTCCTTACCGGTCTGCGCGGCCAGGGGAAAACCTCGACCGGCCACGCCTAACAAATCAACCTGTGCCCCTCTTTCCATTTCATAAATCAGGACACTGGCGCCAATAGTGCGTTTGACCAGTATTTCCAACTCCGGATCTTCCGGGGCGCCGGCAAAAGCAAAGTAGGCCGGCTCTTCGCCGTTAACGCGCAGCATCGCAACCTGTCCGGGAATGAACGAGATGCCATGGCCGGCCACAGCGCTTTTGGGCACCAGGTCAAACGATCGGACGTCGCGAGCCTGGTCGCGGATTCCGGTAATGACGAGGGGGCGCGAGTTTTGTTCTTTCATGCAACTTATCGAATGATGGGGGAATCCGAATCAGTGTAAACGATCTCTGAAACAAAATGTATAAACGATTAGCGCCGGATTCGAGAGTCCTTCTTGCGCTGCGGCTTCGCCGCTTGATGTGCGGTGGTGGCTACGCCCCACCGAAAAGAGCTTCCCGGTTCTTTTGGGCTCTGCCCACTGGGGCGTAGCCCCACAGATACTTGGTTCAGCCTCCCGGAAGGTCGTAGACCTTCCGCACATCAGGCGGCAGAGCCGCGAAAGCAACATAGGCTGGCGCTACAATGCGGGACACTCGGTGTTAGAATGCGGAAACATATGGTCAGCTCTTATCATCATCAGCGCTCCTTAAACCACTTCCATATTGCCTCAATGATCGTCGTGGTAATCCTGGCGAGTACAGGCGCTAACGCCCAGTCCGGCCGGCGCGCGCCGAAAGGAACCGTAACCGTTCCCTCAGTCTCAGGTCCCAAAACTGTGGAGAAGAAATCTGTCCCGGATAAAGACGTACGCATTCCCCTCCTTATCGCAATAGAAGATCACAATCCCTTTACCGGCCTTCCCTACTATCTCGCCGGCACCATTCGTGACACCTGCGCCGATCGTTTGCGCAAGTCACCAGACCTTAAGGTTGGCCTTGTCGAGCGTGGAATAAATCGCTCCGACGCGATTAAGCTGGCCAAGGCACAAAAAGATACTTATGTTGTCTGGCTGCAAATCGAAAGTGACTCGTTCGATAGCGGCCGATCTGGAAATGCAACTCCCGATACTTTATACGTGCGCTACACGATCTACACTCCGGTGACGGCGAAGATAAAAGCCTCAGGCCGCACCTACAAGAACATATACCGGACCGGCAAAGGCGGTGTTTTGGGCCGCATTCCCTCTTCCCGCGGCGGATCAATCTATTCCGAATACGCCTTGAAGCAAGCCGCAGAGGAGGCCGCCGAACAAATCCTGCATGCCTTCTTACTTACCGCGCCTGATGGCCGCCTGCCTGGATAGAGTTTTCAGCTTCCGCATATAACCGGTCAATCACGTCGCGGTACATCTCATCAATCACTCGCCGCTTAACTTTCATTGTGGGCGTCAGCTCGCCGCCTTCGATGGTCAATTCGTTGGGGAGCAGGGCTATGCGCTTGACGCGCTCGTACTGGGCCAGGTCAGGAGTCAGTGAAGCGATTTGCCGCTCGAACAAATCAATGATACGTGGGTCGCGGCATAATTCTTCGTGCGTGGCCGCATCTATCCCCTTCAGCCTGGCATAGGATTCAAGTCGCTCCCAGTCAGGCACAATCAAAGCAGCGGGAAACTTACGCCCATTGCCGACCAGTACAACTTGATTGACGAAGCGGGATCCTTTAATCAACTGCTCGATCGGTTGCGGCGCGATGTACTTGCCGCCGGAGGTCTTTAGCAGCTCCTTCTTGCGATCGGTGATGGTCAGAAAGCCTTCGCTGTCGATTGTGCCGATGTCACCGGTCCTGAACCAGCCGTCTGGGGTGAACACGGCCCGCGTCTCTTCCGGCTTGTTCCAGTAACCCTGCATAACGTTTGGCCCGCGCGTTTCAATCTCGCCGTCAGGCGCGAGGCGTATTTCGACATTGCGGATGGGTTTGCCTACGGTGCCGATGCGATTGTCGTCCAGCGTCAAAGCCGTGATTACCGGAGACGTCTCAGTCAGTCCATAGCCCTGCACAATCGGCAGGTCCGCGCCTTCAAAGATGTAACCGATCTCTTCGGAGAGCGCCGCGCCGCCGGAAACGAAAATGCGAATGTGACCACCCATTGCCTTTCGCCACTTTGAAAAAACCAGAACGGACGCGACTTTATGTTTGAGCGCCAGCCACAATGGAACTTTTTTCCGATTCACAATCAACCGCGCCCTGGCCTTGCCCACTTCCACGGCCCATGCCAACATCGCGCTGTCTATTTTTCCCTTCGCTGCGGCCCTGTCCTTGATGCGCGCATAGATCTTCTCGAAGATGCGCGGCACGCCTACGAAAACCGTGGGATGAACTTCGCGCATGTTCGCGCCCGTCTGCTCGAGGGATTCGCCGAAGTACACTACCATGCCATGGTGCAGGTACATGTACATCGCCTGGCGCTCGAAAATATGTGATAGCGGCAGCACAGACAGAGACACATCGTTTTTGCCGAACTCAAAATTTTCCGCTAAATCAATCAGGTTTGAAACAAGGTTGGCGTGCGTCAGCATGACGCCCTTCGGCTCGCCGGTCGTTCCCGAAGTGTAGATGATCGTTGCCAGATCCTGCGGGCTGCGAGTCTGGGCCAACTTACCGATCAGCTGCGGCTCCTGCTTTTCGAGTTCGCGCCCGCGCGCTTCCAATTCGGGAAGGCTGCGGCCGTTCGCTTTGCTCGCCTGGGTTTCAAACAGCACAACCTGCTCGAGCGCGCCGCAGTCACCAAACACCCCCTCGACTTCCGCCAGTTTCTTCGGCGTGGATACGAAAACAACACGAGCGCCGGAATCCTGCAGGATGTAACGCACCTGTGGCGGCGTCAACGTGGGATAGATGGGAACGTCGGTCGCGCCTAAGAGCAGGCAGCCGCCGTCAGCCAGGACCCATTCCGCGCGACTTTCGGAGAGAATGGCGACGCGATCGCCCGGGCGCACGCCCAGGGCATAAAGTCCCAGGGCAATCAATCGCATCCGCGCCAGCATTTCGTCGGAGGAGATCGAACGCCAGGCGTCATCCTGTTTGTAATTAAGCGTGTTGGGTTTTCGGTGATCACGCGCGACGCGCTCGAATATTTCGGCAAGCGTCGTGGGCTCGTCCGGGTGAAGAGGTATGCGAGCCGGCGCTTTCAATTTTGCGCGATGTTCGACAAACTCCAGTTTGTCGTGAGTTTCCGCCATAAGCTTCTACCGGCAGCAACGACAAACTGAAGTTTGTCGGACATTTTTATTGGCGCTCACTTCGCCGTGACCCCGTTGAGGAAGATGTCGAGGACCTGGTCAGCCATGGGCGCCAGTTTGTAACGACGTTTTGAGATGATCCAGTTGGTGGCCATTTCATCGAGCGCGCCAAAGAGAATCTTGGCCACCACCTTTGCATTCAGTTCCTTGCGAAACACGCCGGCACGCTGGCCTTCTTCAAAAGTAGTGCGAATCAGGGCGAGATACTCGGCCAGGCCGGCCGCGGAAAACTCCTCCATGAACTTTGTCGAGCCGCGCAGCTCGACCTGAAACACGACTGCAAGATCGCGGTCGGCGCCCAGGCGTTCCAGATGCAGGAGAGCGATACGGCGCAGCTTCTCGCGCGGGTCATCCAGTTTTTTCAGCCGCTTGCGCGCATCGGCGATCGCCTCGTCAACGCTGCGATCGAAGATGGAATGCAGAATTTCTTCTTTGCTCTTGAAGTAAAGATAGACCGTGCCGTCGGCCACCCCCGCGGCGCGCGCGATGTCCGCCACTTTGGAATTGAAGTAGCCGTTGCGGGCAAAGACGCGCGTTGCGGCGCGCAGGATCGCTTCGCGCTTGTCGGCGACAATGGGGCGGCTAGCGTTAAGATTACGGGCCGAACGCATAAGATTATTTGGAGTGCGGTGGCAAGCGAAACTCAAAGTTGAAGCAGCTGAAGTAAAAGCAGCCGCGGATTTACGCAGATAAACGCTGATCTGAAAAAGCAAAAAAAGGGCTTAAGTCGTCACCATAACAGTCTATTTGTAACCTTTTTCTAATCCGTGTTCATCCGCGCAAATCTGCGGCTAAATCTCTGTTGCTCATGCAGTCACGATTTGACGACTTAACCAAAGCGCCGTCGCCGCTACGCTCTGCCGGCGCACTCCATAGGCGCCCACCTTTGGCCTGGCCGACTGAATGAACCGTCACTCAGCAAACACGGCAAGCCTACCCTGCCCCGGAATTTTGCGCAATGTGCTGCCTGGGGAAGCTTAACCGTGCGGCGCGGAGCCTGGTTCGTCCAGAGGCGTGGACTCCGGGCGATCGTTCGGATCGAGGTGCACCGTTCCGCCTCGCAAACGAAACTCCTGGGTGGGAAACGGAATCTCGATGCCGGCGGCGCGAAACAGTTTGTCGATGCGGTAATTGATATCGCTGCGAATCTGCGCGTGCACTCGGGGGCGATTGGTCCAGATCATCAGGCGGAAGTCCATTGAGAAGTCGCCGAACTTCAGGAACTGCACCTTGGGGGCCGGATCGCTCAGCACGTTCTCAATATCCGTGGCTGCCTGCAACAAGGTCCTGGTTACCAACTCAACATCCGAGCCGTAGGCCACGCCCACCGGAATGGAAAGTCGCGCGCGAGGATCGCCGTACGACCAGTTGATCAAACGCTGGCTGATTAGTCTGGAATTGGGAACGATGATGGAGATGCGATCATTGGTAAGCACTATGGTGGTGCGCAGGTTGATGCTTTGTACGTCGCCTTCGTCCTCACCGATGGTGATGCGGTCGCCAATACGCACCGGGCGTTCGAAGAGCAGAATGAATCCGGAGGCAATATCGGCGGCGATGTATTGCAAGCCGAAGCCGATGCCCAGCGAAAGGGCGGTGAAGACAACTGCCAGGGCTGCCAGGTTTAAATTGAAGGCTGTCTGCAGCGCGAAGATTATGCCCAAAGCAACGATCAGGTACTGGGCCAGCCGCCCGATCGTATAGCGAATGCCGGGATCGATATAAGCGCGTTGGGCGATGCGGCGCTGCAGCAGTTTCTTGATCGAGCGGGAAAGGAGAATCGCGACCGCCAGCACCGCGAACCCCACCAGCAACGTGGCGAGGGAGAGCTTGATACTGCCGAATTGGAATTCACGGTTTAAGTAATATCCAGCCTTGTGAAGCAGGCCGGCGTCGTCCTGAAGCGATAGCAGCGAGAACCTGATTGAGAGGCGGGAAATTGCGGAGTTGAAACCAACGGATAGGAAACTCAATATGGCGGCCAAGAAAGAAGCTAGCATTTCTGTTGTTTAGAGTACCAACTTTAGTTGGGCTTTCTCAACTTACTTCAAAAGGCTTTGAACCTGACCTAACCTATTCGGGTTTTATCAATATAAACCAGCGTTTGCAGCCGTCAAAGTGATCCAGGTAAGAGCAGAGTTTCAATCAGCGCGCCATCCTTCTCGCTGGCCCAAGAGTCTAAAGTACCAAAGCGCATGACCGTGCAGGCAACTTAGCCGCCCTCAAAGTTATCGAAGCCAAGCGAGCGCGTGTTCGCAAGTTGGTTTTTCAGAAAATGCTTGACAGGATCGGTGGTCTTGTCTTATACAAGACAATTCGCGCGTCGACATGATCGCGCACGGTGAGGAAGAAATTTCAATGATGACGAGCAGGACATACAAAGAACACGTAGCCAAATGGCAGCCGTCGGCCGCCATGCGTGGCGTGTGTCTATGTGCCGGCCTGAACCTGGCATCAGTCACGTTGGGCGTCAATACGTTCAGCGGCAGACTCGGACAAGCGACGTCCATAGATAGCCGTTACATCAGGCATTAATTCGCGGGAGCGGCCTCCCGCTCCCAAATCTCAAAGAAAATTCGCGAGAATTGTTAGGAGCGGGCAGCTTCCCTGGGAGGCTTGAAGCCCGCTCCTTTTGTTTTTTGACAATCGAAGTACCTTTTGAGAGAGATGAAGGCAGGGAGCCTTCAGCGGATGACCACGCCGTTGCTTGTCGAGAGTCCCGAGCGTCGCCATCCTCAGGAGAAGTGTGCCTCGAAGTGTATTCGCGGTACTGCTCTGCTGCCTTCATCTATTTTTTAGCATAACGAATTTGATTTTGCATGTGTGGCTGAGCAGCAAAAGCACCTGACTGTAAATCAGGCGTCCCGTGACTTCGTAGGTGCGAGTCCTACGCATGCACCAAGTCATTGCCGATCGCGAATTGCGGATTTTCGATTGGCCTCTCGTGTTGCCTGGAACAATCAATCGCCAATCGCCAATCGGCAATCGAAAATGTTCCTGGAAGGGTAGCCTAACTGGTAAGGCAGTAGTCCCGAAAACTACCGCGCATTAGCCGCTTGCAGGTTCGACTCCTGTCCCTTCCGCACATGAAAGGATGAAGGATGAGGGATGAAGCAAGAGCAGAAAACACTCCGTTTCATCCTTCCTCCTTCCTCCTTCATCCCTTGCCTTTGGACCTGTAGCTCAGCGGAATCAGAGCGCGACTCTGCGAAGGTCGAGGCCGCACGTTCAAATCGTGCCAGGTCCGCCAGTTCAAAAGCCTTACGGAGTGGCCGAGCTGGAAAGGCGCGAGTCTCTGAAACTCGTTTACGTAGGTTCGAATCCTACCTCCGTAGCCAACACGCGAAGTTCCACTACCTCGCATCCAGATACATTTTGAGAGGTTCGTCCTCGATGACTACATGGTCGGTGATATGAAAGACTTCCTTGAGGCATGCATCTCGGAGGGCTTCTGCGCGATCAAGGACTCGGCCCAATACTCGTGCCTTCTCCCAGGGACAGTCAGAAGCATCAGTAACCATGACTTCGTATTGGTCGTCGGCGGCCCTGAGATTGAGGGCGAAAGCCTTCCGCTGATTCGGATCGCTATCCTCACCCCATTCCCCTATAGAAATGAGCATCTTTACGATTCGATCAGAATGGTTATCCGAAAACATCGCATAGTAGATGGCGTACGCGTCATCGTCGCGATAAACGAATCGAGTAAGTCGTGTAGTTACTCCACCGCAGCATTCGCATGTCGAAGTAGATGGATTCTCGAACTCGAAGGTCAGCATGTCGGGAAGATTATTGTTTTCTCAGCTCTTCGAATGCAAGACCTTATCAGCGACATTTAAGAACCATGCCGGCGTAGCCCAATCGGGAGGAGGCACTAGTCTTAGGAACTAGACAGTGTGGGTTCGAATCCCTCCGCCGGTACCAAATGAATTTCGAATTGCGGATTTCGGATTTAGATAACGAGTCGCAATACTCGGTCGTGAATCTACCTTTCGAGTCCAACCGGACCAAATCCGCAATCCGCAATTCGAAATCCGAAATTCCTTGCGCGTGTAGCCCAATTGGAAGAGGCGGCTGACTTAAGATCAGCTTCATGAGAGGCGCGAATCTCTCCACGCGCACCAAAGACTCCGGGGCGTTAGGCAAGCCAGGTTCAAGCCGCTTGATTTTCAATCAAGAGATGCGTGGGTTCGAATCCCACACGCCCTGCCAACAAGATTCTCGATTTTGGATTTTAGATTTGGGATTGTCCTCATTGAAACCCGAGCCTCGCAGTTGACTTTACCAATCGGAAATCACAAATCGGCAATCGAAAATGTTTCTGTGGGTCGTAGCTCAATGGGCAGAGCACCGCACTGTGACTGCGGCCAGTGAGGGTTCAACTCCCTTCGACCCACCCAAAGCATTGCCGATCTTCGATTTCAGAATGCCGATTGGCGCCATAGCAATCGCAGTATGCCGGGGCTGTAGCTTAGTTGGATAAAAGCGCTGCACTGTCGATGCAGAGATCGCGAGTTCAAGTCTCGTCAGCCCCGCCAGCAAGCGCACCAATTGGAAATCGGCAATTGGAAATCGCAAATGACCGCGTCAGTAGCCAAATCGGATCAAGGCACCTGCCTCTTAAGCAGGGGATTGTGAGTTCGAGTCTCACCTGGCGCACCAGTTTTCAACTAGACTTAGAAAGGAGGAAGCAAAATGCCTTACGAGAAGCTAACAATCGGTGGCGCCAGGCAGGAAATCCTGTCGTGGGCCCACCACGATTTCAGCATTGAAGAGCAATCGATGCTGCGTCACGTCTCGCGCTTACCATGTTTGTTCAAGCACGTCGCGCTGATGCCTGACGCGCACCTCGGCAAAGGCAGCATGGTCGGCTCGGTAATCGCGACCAAAGAAGCAGTGATTCCCGCAACGGTCGGCGTGGACATCGGTTGCGGCATGATGGCTGTGAAGACGCCGTTCAAGAGCGGCATTCTCGACGGCAAGTTGAAAGACTTGCGCCTTGCCATAGAAGAAGAGATCCCCGTCGGCTTTAATGCGTACAAGGAATCAGTTGATGAATCCTCGTACTGGGACGGTTGGAAGGACTTCAGCGAGCTTCACCAGGGCGTGCACGATCGCAAAGCGAAAGCGATGAAGCAGTTGGGCACTCTGGGTGGCGGCAACCACTTCATCGAAGTTTGTCTGGACACAGAAAACTTCGTCTGGTTAATGCTGCATTCGGGTTCGCGCAACATCGGCAAGGAGTTGGCTGAACGTCACATCTCGACCGCAAAGAGCCTGTGGAGATTATCGGAACTTCCGGCTCCCGATCTCGCTTACTTCATTCAGGGCACGCCGGAATTTGCGGCGTATTGGAAAGACCTGAAGTGGGCGCAAACTTACGCGATGAAGAATCGCGAGATCATGATGGCCCGTTTGTTGAAGGTCTTCAACAAGATGTTCAATCATCGCCAGCCCTTCAAGCCGGAGTTGGCGGTCAACTGCCATCACAACTACGTTGCGCTTGAAGAGCACTATGGCGAGGAAGTGTTCGTCACGCGCAAGGGCGCAATCAACGCTGCGGAAGGCGTGTACGGCATCATTCCCGGATCGATGGGCGCGAAATCGTTCATCGTTCAGGGACGTGGCTCGGCAGAGAGTTTCAACTCCTGCTCCCACGGGGCTGGACGCAAGATGTCACGTGGCGCAGCCAAACGAGCCTTCACCAAAGACGACCTGGCGCGCCAGACCTCGGGCGTTGAATGCCGCAAAGATGTAGGCGTACTGGATGAAATTCCCGGCGCTTACAAAGACATCAAGGCGGTGATGCGACACCAGAGCGATCTGGTAAAGATCGTTGCCGAGATCAAGCAAGTAGTCTGTGTCAAAGGATGAAGGCGGAAGGATGAAAACGATCCTTCGTCGGTGCCCCCTTCATCCCTCATCCTCCATATTTCATCCTTATCTTTTTGGGGTGTGGTGTAACGCAAGCATCCGAGTCCTGGGAACTCGTGGCGACAGTTCAATTCTGTCCTCCCCGACCAAGCCGATTGCGGATTGCGGAATTCGGAATTCGGATTTGGAATTCAAAGCAGGTCGCATCGATATTCGGCCGACAAAGGCAAATGCGCAATCCGAATTCCGCAATCCGAAATTCCTCTGCATCGTTGGTCCAGCTGGTTCAAGACACGGCGTTGCCAGCGCTGAGACACCGGTTCGAATCCGGTACGATGCTCCAAAATCAAACTAGCCGCGGATTTGCGCGGATATACGCGGATTAGAATAACCAGGAC
>DASXRU010000076.1:0-37215 GCA_036506395.1 Pyrinomonadaceae bacterium
GCAGCGGCAGGCGCTCGAAGCGGGCGTCCAATGCACCGGCTGCACGGTTCATTTTGTGAACGAGACGCTGGATGGCGGCCCGATTATCGTGCAGCGAAGGGTGATCGTGCGCGACGACGACACGGCTGAGACATTAGCCGCACGCATCCTCCCGGAAGAACATCAAGCTTATGCTGAGGCGGTTGCTCTGGTCATCAGCGGAGATTACGAGGTCGAAGGCAATCACGTCCGCCGAGTAACACAAATACAGAACCGGGAGCGGTAGCGACCGGGTAGCGGCTGGTCTTATTCAACATGCAATGTCCATATGATGCCTACGGGCTTGCCTTTCATAACCGTGCGACACAATGCGGCTGTCACCCGGTCGCTACCGCTCCCGGTTCTGTATTCTTCGACACACGGGCAAGAATCCTGGCTCTCAGGCATGCAGAATTTTATCTCAAATGGAAAAGGGGCCTTAACTCAATGAGCAGGCAAAGACGTTCTATCACCGCAATCATCTTCGCCTTCGCTGTCTTCGCGTTTGCCTCAGCACAACGCACCCACGCCCATGCGGCGGAGCGGATCCGCTTCCGGGTCAGCATCAACGCAGCGCTGGCGCCTGAGCCTGTGTCCGGACGGCTCCTGATCTTCATGACGACTAAAACGACGCGGTTGGAGATGATCGAGCCGGATTTTTTGAACCCCAGCAGCGTCTTTCTTACCGGCGTCGAAGTGCATAACCTGGAACCGGGCAAGCCGGTAGAAGTTGATCCCGACGCGCTTGCCTTTCCCGGTCCATTTTCGACAGCTCCGGCCGGCGACTATCAAATCATGGCGTTGCTTGATGTGAATCATTCGTACACTTACAACGGCACGGGCCCGGGCGACCTTTACAACAGAGTTTCAGTGGTTCCCCACCTTAACCCGGCTTCATCGCAAACAATCGAGCTAACGCTGACTGAGCTCGTGCCGGAGCGCAAAGTTTCCGATACGGACTCAGTCAAACTCATCACATTCGAAAGCCCTTCGCTTACCACGTTCTGGGGCAGACCGATGGAGATGCAGGCTGGGGTCGTGCTGCCGCCTGGCTATGGAAGGTCTGCATCGCAACGCTACCCGACCGTCTACATGGTGCACGGTTACGGCGGCACTCATTTAACCGCGTGGAGGAGAGGCCCTGAGCTGGTGAAGCAAATGGCGGAGGGCAAAACGCCGGAAATGATCTACGTCTTTCTGAATGCCTCCTTCTCTCTTGGACATCATGTGTTCGCAGACTCGGTAAACAACGGCCCGTGGGGTCATGCCCTCACCGCGGAGTTCATTCCCTATCTTGAAAAGCAATTTCGCATGGACGCACAGCCTCGGGGACGTTTCCTCAACGGTCATTCTTCCGGAGGGTGGTCGACACTTTGGTTGCAGGTGAACTATCCGGATGTCTTTGGCGGTACGTGGTCCACGTCGCCTGACCCGGTGGATTTTCGCGAGTTCACCGGCCCTGACCTGACGAAAACGCCGCCGCAAAACTTCTATCGAGGCCCGGACGGGCAGCCGTACAACCTCGTGCGCTATCATGGGCGCGAGATCATGACCCTGGAAGACTACGCGCGACTGGAGCGCGTGGAGGGCTACTTTGGCGGACAGATGGCTTCGTTCGAGGCAGTATTCAGTCCGCGCGGGCCGGACGGGCAACCAATGCCGTTGTTTGACCGCGACACCGGTCGCATTGATCCCTCTGTGCAAAAAGCGTGGGAGCGTTATGACATCGACAGGCTATTGCGCCAAAACTGGGCGCAGCTCGGGCCAAAACTACAAGGCAAACTTCACATCATCGTCGGCATCGCTGACACGTTCCATCTGGAGAAGGCCGTCTATCTATTGCGCAATACGCTCAAGACGCTCGGCAGCGATGCCAGGATTGAATTCGTTGAAGGGCGCGATCACTTTGATCTCTACCAGGGCGGGCTGGCTGAACGCATCGCCCGCGAGATGTACGCAGTGGCCCGCCCGCAGACGCGCCAGATAACTCTTTCTCGCGAGCAGCGTGGCAAGGCTATGGCTGGTCTATTTACCATTCACGATTCACGACTTACGAGTGCCCCATGACCATCGACGAACAACTCGCGTACTTGCGTAAAGGCGTAGTGGAAATCATTCGCGAAGATGAACTACGCGCGAAGCTCTTGAGGTCTGCCAAAAACAAAAGGCCGCTGCGGGTGAAGTTGGGCGCCGATCCCACGGCCCCGGATATACACCTGGGCCATACTGTGGTCATCCGCAAGTTGCGTGCATTTCAGGAGCTGGGCCATGAAGTCATTTTTTTGATTGGCGACTTCACCGGGATGATCGGAGATCCGTCGGGAAAAAGCGTCACGCGGCCCCAGCTAACGCGCGAAGAGATCAACGCCAACGCGGAAACCTACAAAGCACAGATCTTCAAGCTGCTCGATCCTGACAAGACTGAAATACGCTTTAACTCCGAGTGGATGGATAAGCTGGGCTCAGACGGCTTCATTCGCCTGGCTTCACATGTCACCGTCAAACAGATTCTGGAGCGTGACGACTTTGCCAGGCGTCTGGCTGAGGAGCGCCCCATCGCCCTGCACGAACTGCTTTATCCCCTGACGCAGGCTTACGACTCTGTGGCGCTCGAAGCGGATGTCGAACTCGGAGGCACCGACCAGAAGTTTAATTTGCTGATGGGCCGGAATGTGCAGCGCGAATACGGCCAGGAGCCGCAGATTGCCGTCGTCATGCCTTTGTTGGAGGGCACCGATGGCGTGCAGAAAATGTCGAAGAGCACCGGCAACTACATCGGTATCAGCGAACCGCCATCGGAGATCTTTGGGAAAGTAATGTCGATCTCCGATGATTTGATGTGGCGCTACTACGAACTGCTGACGGATCTAACTGTGGCGGAGATTGCGGCGATGCGCGAAAGTGCCGAGCGGGGCCAGCGCAATCCCCGGGACATCAAGGTTGAACTCGCGAAACGCATCATCACAGACTTTCATTCGGCTGCGGATGCAACGCGCGCCGAAGAAGAGTTCAATAGAGTTTTCAAGAACAAGGGGGTGCCGGACGAGATCATCACCTTCGAAGTAGAAACAGATGGCGGCCCGTGGTCGCTGCCGCGCTTGCTCGTCACAACTGGATTGGCCCCGTCAGTTGCCGAAGCCAGACGGCTAATCGAACAGGGCGGTGTGCGCCTTAACGGTGAGCCTCAAATCAACAAGAGCGGACTCGTCTTCGTAATTAAGACTGGAGATGAGCTTCTCCTTCAAGTCGGCAAGCGCCGCTTTCTGCGCGTCCGTGGAAGGTAGCCAGTCATGCCGTAGACACGAAATGTTTTATAGCCGCGACCTATTATTTAGCGTTGAGCCCATTATGGGCGATAAGTACGGAACGAACAAGGAAGAACATTTCGCTCCTGACGGAGCTTAAGTTCTCTATATGATTTAGTCTATAAAACATTTCGCCGCTACGCGGCTAAGTTGAATATGATCCAACCACTCTTAGTTCGCGCACTTCCAAATTATCGCGTCTACATGGAGTTCGCCGATGGCGCGAAAGGCGAAGTGGATTTGTCCGATCTTGCCGGGAAAGGTGTGTTTGATAGATGGAATGATTACAACTTCTTCGAGCAGGTGCACATTGGAGATCATCGTGAGATAAAGTGGAACGATGATTTTGAGTTATGTTCTGACTCGCTCTACTTGAAGCTGACGGGCATGTCTCCAGAGGACCTATTCCCGAGACTCAGCAAGAACACTGATACATGAACGTCGTTTAGTATGTCGCTTTTCTAATCGCTTACCGCTATGTCGGCAACACTCGCCACCGAAGACATCCTTATAATTGAAACGCCTGAGCGCGTGCCGTTGCATTTCGCGCTGGCGTCCATCGGAAACCGATTCCTCGCCTGCGCCATCGATCACACGATTCAGATTCTAGTTCTACTACTGATGGTAATTGCCTTCACGATCGTCGGAAATTATTCCAGCTTTGGTGAACGTCTGACCAACGCGCCGAAGTGGGTGCTGGCGATTGCGATTATCTTCGTCTTCCTGATCCTGTCCGGCTACTTCGCTTTCTTTGAATGGCTATGGAGCGGGCAAACGCCCGGCAAGCGCTGGATGAAGCTCCGCGTGATTCGCGAGGACGGTCGCCCGGTAACATTCTGGGAAGCATCAGTGCGAAATCTTCTGCGCAGCTTTGACATGATGCCGGCGCCGTTTTATTCCATTGGCCTAATCTCAGTGTTTGCCAGCGCCAGAGACCAGCGGGTAGGTGACATGGTTGCCGGTACGGTGGTGGTGCGAGAGCGCGAGGCTGAGGCTCCGGCTTTTGCGAAAGTTTTTGCGGCCCCGGTTGCTGATGGCGCGCTGCGGCGAACATTCAGGCCCGTGCAGTTCACTGCCGACCTGAACAATCTGACCGAGCCCGAAATTGCCGTCGTGGAAATGTTTCTGCGCCGGCGCTGGGATCTCACGGAAGCACCACGGCAATGGATGGCCTGGCGCGTGGCCATGCCAATCATGTACAAGCTGCGGCCGGTTTACGACATGGCGAGCTTCACCTACGAAGGTTTTCTCGAGGAGTTGCTCCATCGCTACCGCGCCCAACACAGATTTGTTGATTAGCTGTAACCTGCCGCATGTTTCTCAGATTCGGGTCACAGGCCAAAACCAGTGTTAGTGCTCATTGTCTCTTCCACTCTACGGGGAAAAGTGCGCCGGCTTTTTTCGGGTCGAGCTTGACTCCGGCGACTTCGGCCGCGCGAGAGAGAACCGGGTCGCGGTTTGCCGCAAGGTCCAATCCACTGGGCAGTATCAGTTCATCGGGAGTGACGCCACTGTTCTCCAAGCTCTTGCCGTCGCTCATAATCATGTCTGCAATGGTTACGCTCGCGCCGAAATAGAGAACCCTGCCAACCCCTGTCTCATGAGGATATTGCTTTGATGTCATAACCGCACCTGCCGTGTGGTCGCCGATGACCGTGCCGCGCTTCTCCAATTGGAGTACTCGCGCAAGAAGCTCTGAGGCGGAAGCTGAATTGCTGTCAACTAGAACAATGATCTGGCCGCCGAACGGTTTGTCCTCCCTTTTTTTCGCCAGTTGCGGCTTCATTTCCTTGCGGCCCTTCAGGTCTGCAATCTTAATCTCCTTTTCAAAAAAGTGGCTCACCAGCCGCGACAGGGTATCCGAGTAACCGCCGCCATTGCCGCGCAAGTCAATCACCAGTGTTTTGTACTGTCGAGCCTTGGTCATTATCTCGTCTACGTGTTCTTTCGAAATGGCAAAGGTGGGCATCTTCCAAACGAGAAGATCGTTCCCAACTTCATAGAAGCGGTCATGGTCTATGTCCCACTCCTCCGAGAGATACCTCATGAATAGGCTCTGCCATTGTGCGACTGCCTGGGTCGGCTCAATCTTTGATGGAATATCAACTTCTCGAGGCGCTGCATCGCCGGGACTTTGCAGCAGCATACGGATAGCGCGCGAAGGCATTAGCGCATAGTATCGATAGAGCATCTTCCAGAAGTTTAGACGGGTCGGTCTGAAGCCATCTAATGAAAGAATCGCGTCCCCGGGCTTAAGGCCTTTGGCCTCTGCGCCGCTTTTGGGCTTGACGGCTGTGACGTAGCATACATCCCCCACCATCTGCATCTGCCAGCCATACTCCACGCGTGCGGCTCGTGAAGGAGGAAGAAAGAAAGTGTGTGAATCGTTTAGCTCCAGCAGTACTTGCGCGACGATGGCGATGAGTTGGTCGCGCGAGGTTGCTTCTTTGATTCTCTCCTCCGCTTCCTTGAAGCGGGTCTCCAGATTCATTCCGCGAAGATTTTGATCGTAATAATTGTTCTTAAGGTCATCCTTAATCACACTAAGCATTGTGCGAGCGCTGTCGCGATCATAAGCGCCAACCGCCTGGGCTTGCGCCGAAGAAACCTGGCCACTCAGAATAAGGCCGCATAACAAAGCAATGGCAACGCCCGAAAGAGTGTGGAACTGGGCAAGAAGATTACTTTTCATGCAAAACTCCTATCGATGATGGAATGGCGAACTCACGGATCGCTCGCCCAAAAAGCACGCGCGTTAGAGTGTCGTTGGCGACGAAGAAAGTAGCAGAATAAATACAAAGTGTACAACTCGTCCCCCACAATAAACAGACACCTTTGGTAGTGTCCTGGCTTCAGTTGTGAATAATCTCTTCGCTTCGTTCAGCAAGGCCGTCCACGAAATCACACGAAAATAGACGATTGTTTTCCCCTTCGGTTCGTGTGATTTAGTGGATCGGCTCTTTTGCGAAGCCTCCTTCCAAATTCGGACACTACCGAGACCTCTCCATAAATTGACTCACCTCTGAACGGACTGCTAGTCTTTTTGTTTTCAACTCAAGCGCGATCTCGACTGGTAGGAAGGCTAATTAGGAATGGCTCGTGATGTCTTTATTCTCGGTGGCAAGCGCACGGCAATGGGAGAATATGTCGGCGCCTTGAAAGATGTTTCAGCGATCGAGCTGGGCGCGGTCGCAGCTCGCGGCGCTCTTGCGGCCACTGGCGTGGGGCCCGACGAGATCGATCACACCATCATCGGTAATGCCCTGCAAACTTCAGGTGATGCGATTTACGGTGCGCGCCACGTTGCGCTTAAGGCGGGCGTGCCGTTTGATCGCCCGGCCCTGACGGTTAATCGCCTTTGCGGCAGCGGCATTCAATCAATTATTTCCGGCGCGCATATGATTCAGCTTGGCGAAGCGCGTACCGCGCTGGTCGGCGGAATGGAATCCATGTCCCAGGCGCCGCACGTGATCTACGGGGCCCGCGCCGGTTTTGCGTTGGGTCAGGGCAAACTCGAAGATAGTCTGATGGTGGCGCTGCTCGACACCTACTGCAACACGCCGATGGCTGGCACTGCGGAGAACCTCGCGCGCAAGTACCAGATTCCGCGTGAAGAGCAAGACGCCTACGCGCTCCGTTCTCAGCAGGAAGCGAAGCGGGCCCACGAGGCCGGCATCTTCGCCGAAGAAATAGTTCCGGTCGAAGTCAAAACACGAAAAGGCGTCAACCTGTTCGGCCACGACGATCACATGCGGCCCGACACGACCCTTGAAGGCCTGGCCAAACTTCGGCCGGCGTTTAGCAAGGATGGGTTTGTGACGGCCGGCAATGCTTCCGGGATCGTCGATGGGGCCGCGGCGCTGGTCATCGCCGGCGAGGACTACGTGAAAGCGAACGACTTGAAGCCGCTGGGCCGAATCGTGAGCTGGGCCTATGCGGGAGTGGAGCCTGAGATCATGGGTATCGGACCCGTTCCGGCTACGCGCAAGGCTCTGGAACAAGCAGGACTGAAACTGGCTGAGATTGACTTGATTGAAGTGAACGAAGCGTTTGCCGCGCAATATCTCGCCGTGGAAAAAGAGTTGGGACTTGATCGCAATCGCACCAACGTCAACGGCGGAGCTATTGCGCTGGGTCACCCGCTGGGGGCCACCGGAACCCGGCTCGTTCTAACGTTGCTAAATGAGCTGAGGCGCCGTGGCTGTCGTTACGGGCTTGCCACTGCGTGCATCGGCGGCGGCCAGGGCATCGCAATGATTTGCGAAAGGTTGTAGCCGGTTAAGAACTGACCGGCGACAAGACAGGTTGGACGCACCTTGTGGCTCATTGTGCTTGTTCTCCTGATTTTCATATAAAATCCAAAATCTTGTGCGTGGAGAGATCGCCCAACGAGTGTCGCCGCGAATTAACTCCAGCAAAATAACCTTCTTACAAACGACCTGGAAAGTCGGATATTTAGGGCACAAGTCTTGCGAGATTCACTGTGCTAAATTGCGCGAAGCGGCCACGGCGCAACCCCATGACAAGAATGTTTCATTTAGCGATTAGGACTTGCGTGAAAGATATAGCCCATGGTAGAAAGCCATCGTCGCCCGCAGGGCTGAGACTAGTCGTCGTCATTCCTTCTGAATAAACTGTTCAAAGTGTTCTCGTATCCCAGATTCACCTTCTGTGCCGGGCCGCGTGCGCGGCGAAACCCTCAACTGATTGCTTAAGGAGTTCCCTTCTATGTGCAAATTTCTAAAATTTTCGCTAATCGCTTTTGTGTTCGTCGTTTTGAGCGCGTTGACCGTCATGGCTCAAGGCACGGTGACCGGCAGCATTGGCGGCGTGGTTATGAACCCCGCCAAAGAGGTGGTTCCCGGCGCTACCGTTGTAGTGCGTAACATTGAAACCAACAAGGAAGATACCGCGACAACGGATGATCAGGGCCGCTTCGTTGTCACGAATCTGCAGCCAGGCACCTACGCCGTAACAATTAACTCGACGGGCTTCAGCGCCTTTACCCAGGACAAAGTAGTTGTCGAGGTGGGACGAACTACGTCTCTCGACGTGCCGCTCTCGGTAGGGCCGGTTACCGGCACCGTGCAGGTTACGGCCGAGGCGCCGGTTATCAACACCACGCAGCAGGATTTCTCGACCAACATTAATCAGACCTCGATCAACGAGCTGCCGATCAATGGCCGGCGTGCTGCCAACTTCGCGATCCTGACGCCCGGCTCGACTCCGGATGGAAACTTTGGACTAATCAGCTATCGCGGAATCTCCGGCCTGCTGAACAACAATACAGTTGATGGCGGCGACAACAACCAGGCGCTGTTCTCCGAAGAGCGCGGACGCACGCGCATCCCTTATTCGATTAGCCAGGCATCGGTTCGTGAGTTTCAGGTCAACACCTCGAACTATTCGGCGGAGTATGGCCGCGCGGCGGGCGCCGTGGTGAACACTGTTACCAAGAGCGGCACCAATCAGTTTCATGGTGAAGCTTTCGAGTATTATCGCAACAACAGGTACGGCGCGCGAAATCCGCGTGCAACCAGGTCAATCTTCACTGCCGGTCAACCGCTCCAAATCGTCGGCATTAAGCCCAAGGATGTGCGGCATCAGTTCGGCGGCAACATTGGCGGCCCGATTGTGAAGGACAAGGCATTTTTCTTCTTCAACTACGACGGTCAACGGCGCGACTTCCCCGGGCTTGGGGTTTTCAGCTCCGCCAGCTATCTGACCACAGTGAACACGGCAGTGCTGCTCCCGAAAATGACCCAGGCTCAGATTGACGGTGCGCTCTCTTTCATCAACAGCCTGACCGGTGTGGTGCCACGTCGCGGTGACCAGAATACTTACCTCGGTAAGGTTGATTGGAATGTCAATAAGAGCAACACGTTCACAGTCTCGTACAATCGTCTGAAATGGGATTCACCGGCCGGCATTCAGACCCAGGCGACCAACACCCTGGGACGCGCCAGCTTCGGCGACGACTTTGTCCGCGTCGATTCCTTGAATGCGCGTCTGATCTCAACCATTTCCCCGACCCTCCTGAATGAATTCCGCTTTCAGTGGGGCCGTGACAATGAATTTGAATTCAGCCAGCCACCTCTTCCCGGTGAGGCGACCACATCGCCTGGCGGTAGACAGCCGGATGTGTTCTTAACGAACGGTATCGAGTTTGGTAAGCCCACCTTCCTGGAGCGCAGAGCATTCCCGGATGAGAAACGCCAGCAGTATGCCGATACGATGACGCTGACGAGCGGCAGGCACACCATCAAATTCGGCGGCGATGTCAACCGTGTCAAGGATATCGTGGACAACCTCCGCTTTGAGGGAGGCGCGTACAGCTATAACAACATCAATGACTTCATCGTTGATTACGTCAACTCTGTTACGCCTCTGGGTGCCGCGGTGCAGTGTGCAACATCCACCAGGCTTCGTGGTCGCTGCTACACCAGCAACTACCAGCAAGCGTTCGGTCCTACTAAGTTCATCATCAATACCACGGACTATAACCTCTTCGTGCAGGATGATTTTCGAGTCAGCCCGCGCCTGACGATTAACCTGGGAATGCGCTACGAGTATGAGAAACTGCCTGGCGCCCAGATTCCCAGCGCCGATCAGTCACTGGTTCCAAACGTCGGCTTGTCTATTGCCCAGGTAACCTCGACCTTCCCTTCCGACAAGAACAACTGGGGGCCGCGCCTTGGTTTTGCATGGGACCTTCATGGTGATGGCAGGACTTCGGTTCGGGGCGGCTATGGCATCTATTACGGACGCATCAACAACGGTCAGATATTCAACGCCATTGCCAACACAGGCAACCCGGCGGGACAGTTGTCAGCCTCCGTTGCCGCGACTTCGGCCACCTCCCCTATTTACCCGAACGTCTTAACGTCGGCGCCAGCAGGGACAGCGAACGTTCAATACTTCGCGCGGAATTTCTCGGCGCCACAAATTCATCAGATTGACTTAGCCCTGGAGCGGGAAATCGCCCGCAATACGGTCGTCTCCGTATCCTTGCTGAGCAGTCTCGGACGTAAGCTTCCCAGCTTCGTTGACAGAAATCTCAGTTTTCCGACCGGAACAAGAACTCTTAATGTGGTGGACGGCCCATTTGCTGGACAGAGCTTTTCCTTTCCACTATTCCTCGGAACCCGGCCGAACACGGCGTATGGCGCAATTACAGAAATCACTAGCACCGTCCAGTCGGAATACGAGGCGCTGGTCGTACAAGCCAATCGTCGTTTGACTAACGGGCTGCAATTCCAGACCAGTTATACGATGGCGAGATCAATCGATTCAGGCCAGGCTTCGCAGACCTTTACGGCGACCAACGTTCCTTTCAATGTTTTTGACACCTCCGGAGAGATGTCCACGTCAAACTTCGATGTTCGCCACAAGTTCGTTGCCAGCGTAATCTGGAACCCAACGTTCTTCGGTGAGAACTCTGATAACAAGGTGGGTCGTGCGATCTTCAACGGCTTCACGATTTCTCCTGTCGTCCAGCTTTATTCAGGGCGTCCCTTCACCGGGACTGTCTCTGCTTCAGCAGCCAGTACGCAGGCAGGTGGCCTGAACGGGTCGGGTGGGTCAACCCGCTTTCCGGGTATTGCCCGCAACGGTTTCCGCCAACCTTCGGTCAGGAATTTCGACCTGCGTGTTTCACGACGCATACACCTGGGTGAAAGCGCTAACCTTGAGCTTCTGACCAACATCTTTAACGTCTTCAATAGCACCCAGGCTGCGGGCGTAAGTACGGCGTTGTACAATGGTACATCTGCGGCCGTTACGAGCCTGACCTTCCAAACCCCGTTCGGCACGATCAATGATGCCGGTGGCGGCAGTTCGTTCTACCGGGAACGCCAGATTGAATTTGCTGTGCGCTTCCAGTTCTAAAACAAGCAAAGCATTTCCTGCCTGACGGCTGGTAACTGCTAACAATCGGGTGCGCTTCTCAAGAGCGCACCCGATTTTTCTTTCTGCTGATCACCGTTAACTTCAGGAGAGCCCTTGCTGACGCGCGGGCTTCTGCCCACCGTCCGAAGATCAAGCACCTCTACGCAACACTGTACGGAAACATCCTTGGCTGGCAGCAGCCGGCCGGAGCTCGATTCCCTGTAACTGCAACAGATTTCACGATAGCCGCTACTTCGCGACCGGAATAATGCGGTTGCCGGAGCCACTCCAGGCTGGCATGTTGCTTGCCCCAGTTTGCTGACAGGGGAGAGGTGCTTTCACCATTTCTCAATTGAATTAGCATGAAACGAATCGCAAGGAGGAAGAGATCATGGGTCTACCAAATAAGGACGAAGTCAAAGGCAAATTCGATCAGGCTAAAGGCAAGGTAAAGGAAACGATCGGCCGCGGCACAGACGACCAGGATTTGGAATCCGAGGGCAATGCCGACCAGGCGCAGGGCCACTTGCGTGAAGGATACGGCACGGCCCGCCGTAAGATCGGCGAGGCCGTCGAAGATGTCGGCGAAAAAATCCGCGAGTAATTTCGCCCGAGCGAAAAAGTGGACCATAGCCAATCCTGAGGTTCCGAGCCTGGGCTCGAACCATCAGAGGCTATGGTCCCTTTTCTTTTACCCTGCTTCGCAGTGCTTACTCGGCCCGCACATGTTCGGCGCCGATGTCTTCCAGCAAATGCTCCAGCCGCTCAACGTCCTCATCGTTCTTCGCTTCCACGCCCAGAAGAATTCCTCCGCCACGCACGCCGGTGTCATAAACCCTGGCGCGGTATTCAGGAATGCCGACGCCGATCAGCGCTCCGATTAATCCTCCCGTCGCACCGCCTGCACCCGCCCCAGCCAGGGCTGCGGCTATGGGCCCGGCGACAAAGATGCCGGCCCCGGGGATCGCTATCGAAGTTCCAATGGCGGCAATGGCCGCCAACACCGCGCCGACCGTGCCCCCAATTGCGCCACCAATGCCGGCGCCATCGGCAGCGTGCGTGCGCGTTTGCAAAGCGAACTCCTTCGTCTTGGTGGCGTCGGACATCAGCACGCTGATGTCGTCCCGCGTGTAGCCTCGCCGCAGAATTGCATCCACTGCTGCCTCCGCAGCGACCCGTGTCTTAAATAAGCCAGTAACCAATTTAGCTTTTGCCATGACAACCGTCACTCCTTCTCAAAAGTTTGAATCCGAAAATAACCGTCAACCAACGTTCCTTCCCGGCCATTCAGGGCAATACGCGTGCCGACTGCGTTCTTTGTTTATGTTCAAAGATACGTAATCAGTTCGACCAGCTAATCGTATCAAACCAAAACATGCCGCTCGCCTTGTGTCTCGCTTCGACCTTGATTCTCCACAACAGAAATCCCATTGAAGGACAGGACATTCAAAGGCCTGCTGTTGTACTCTTCGGAATTGAACGACAGGGGGAATTGAACGACAGGGAGGAGAGTGATGATTAAAGCAGTCATCTTCGATATTGACGGCACCCTGGTCGACTCGGTCGATCTTCATGCGCAGGCCTGGAAAGAGGCCTTCAAACATTTCGGCAAAGATATTCCCTACCAGCAGATCCGTCATCAGATCGGCAAGGGCGGCGACCAATTGATGCCTGTGTTTTTCACCCCTGATGAGCGGGACGAATTTGGAAAGAGGATGGAAAAATTCCGCGGCGAGTTGTTCCAGCGCGAGTTTCTTCCTCGCGTGCGGCCTTTCCCCGGAGTGCGCGAGCTTTTCCAGCGCATCAAGGAGGACGATAAGAAGATCGCGCTGGCGTCATCAGCGAAAGACGAAGAAATCGAGATTTATAAAAAGCTTCTCCGGATTGAGGACCTGGTCGAGGCAGGGGCCAGCGCTGATGATGCAGAAAAATCAAAACCACATCCTGATATTTTCCGGGCGGCTCTGGACCGGTTGGACGTGCGGCCCGCGGAAGCTATTGCGGTCGGCGATACACCTTACGACGCCGACGCAGCCGGCAGACTGAGAATCAAGACCATCGGCATGCGCTGCGGCGGATTCCCTGAAGCCGAATTGATTGCCGCCGGCTGCATTGCGATCTACGACGATCCGGCCGACCTCCTCGCCCGATACGAGGAATCAATGTTAAGGCAAAAGGAAAAAGTATAAAGGAAAAAGAAAACAAGAAGCTCTGCCGGGCGCTTTAGTCCCTTTTAACTTTTTCCTTTTACCTTTTTACTTCCGAAGGCATGAGAATTCTGCAAATCAGTTCAGCGCGAGCGCTGGGAGGCGGTGAACGTCATCTCGCCGACCTGGCAAACGAACTGGCCGCAAGAGGACACGACGTTCACGTTGCCCTTTCGCCGCGCTCGCCGTTAGCCAATGAACTGCGGGCCATACCCAAACAAAATATCGTAACTCTGCCACTGCGCAACGCGCTTGATGCCGCCAGCGCGCTGGAGCTGGCACGGCTGATTAGCAAACGACAGATTGAGGTGGTCCATGCGCACATGGCCCGTGACTATCCTCTGGCGGCGTACGCGGTGCGCCGCAACAGAAGCTCAAGATTGATGATCACGCGGCATGTGTTGTTTCCGCTTAGCCGACTTCATGGCGTCACGCTTTCCAACGTCAGCCGGGTAATTGCCGTCTCCGCGGCAGTCGCACGCAGGCTTCGAGAACAACAGATTTTTCCTGACGATAAAATTGTTACCGTGCTAAACGGTATCGACGTCGATCGATTCGCCCAGGCCACACTCAACCTCAGTCGAGAGGGGTGTCGCCGCAAGCTCGAGCTTCCTCCCGATGGTTTGCTGCTGGGCACAGTTGGCGAAATCAACCCGCTAAAAGGCCATGACGATTTCGTGCGCGCCGCCGCCATTATCGCGGGCCGTTTTCCGGAATCGCATTTCATTATCGGCGGCGAGGATACCTCGCCCACCAAACAGCACCTGGTCGCCCTGCAACGATTAATCGGCGAGCTTGGTCTTGAGAAACGGGTTCACCGCTTTGGCTGGCTGGACGAAATTGCGGACCTTTATTGCGCGCTTGACGTTTTTGTCTCCGCGTCGCACAGCGAATCATTTGGGTTAGCAATCGCGGAAGCAATGGCGTGCGGGATCCCCGTGGTTGCTACGGCCACCGAAGGAGCGGGCGAGATAATTGACGACGCCGTAACGGGAGTACTGGTTCCCATCGGAGATGCGAACTCGCTGGCGCAGGCAATGGTTCGCTTACTTGAAGACAGCAACGAACGAAAAAGATTGGCCGAAGCTGCGCAAGAAAGAGTACGTGAGCGGTTCAGTCTCCAGCGAATGGTCGGGGAGACGGAACAAGTCTATAGCGACGCGTTAGCGAAGGGATGACAGGAATCAGTCGATTACCAAAAAGCGCTAATGAAACGGCTCAATTCTTCATCCTTCATCCTTCCCCTTGCTGTACCAGCCGGTCGATCTTTGCTGCTAATACAAAATCGCTTTCGGTCAGACCATCTATTTTGTGTGTCCAGATAGTGATTTCAGCTTTGCCCCAGCCGAAGCAGATGTCCGGATGATGGCCCTGTTCCTCCGCCAGGTTCCCCACGTTATTGACGAAAGCCAGCGAGGCGCGAAAGTCTTTGAAGCCGTAAACCTTTCTCAGGTGATGGCCGTCAATTGCTTCCCAGCCATCCAGTTCTCTTAATAACTTTTCGATCTCATGTGCTTTCATCGGCGGCACGCCGCCCCGGCAGGGAACACATTGCCGGCTTGCCAGATCATTCATAACGGTTCTTCTCCTGAGCTGGAACTAAGATTTGGATTCAGCTAGCGATTCCCAGGGCTTTTTTCAGAATTGCAATCTGCCCGGCGTGATATAGATCGTGTTGAATCACGCCGTGAAGTGTAACGTAGATCGAAGGCATTTCGGTGAGTATGGGCTCGTCCAGTCTCGTCTCGTCCAAACCGGAGACCGCCGCAACCAGAGAATCGTGACTCTGATCGAGCGCCTTCTTTGCTTCGCTCCACGCCGCTTCGCTCGTTTCGATAACCACGGGCCAATCCTCTTCGGTCGGAAGTTGTGCTCGATCACCGCCAAGCCGGCGGCCAACCGCAGCTTGCCAGGCGGCGATGTGCAAAACCACTTCCCAGATACTATGGGCCGCGGAAATCGGCCGGGCTGCGGCTATTTCCGCCGAGAGTCCTGCCAGCGTTTCGCGCACCGACGGTCCATGCCAGGCACCGCCTTTATACGCGCGCTTGAGCTGATCGAGAATTCGTTCAGTTTCGGTCATGGCGCCGCATTACCTTTCAGCATCATCTTGAGCCGGCAGCTCGTCAATCTCTGCCCTGACTTCTTCGCGGGCGGCGTAGAGCCTGGCCAGCTCGGAAGTAAGCGCTACGTTCTCTGCTTGCGCCGGATCGAATCCACGCGCCCGCATTTCGCGTTCGAATCTTTCATCAAGCTCCCGCAGCGTGGCGACTAATTCTTTCCGGCGTTTTTCCAGCTCATCAGCAGGCATTTTTTCCTGACATAATACACTGATAGTCCGCTGCGCGCTTCCGCTTTCCCCTCCCTCTGGGAGGGCAGGGGAGGGCCTGCAGCGAATCAATCAAACATTTCATTAGCGCGCGGCCTCGATGGCCGCGCACTGTTTTTGAATGCTTGAACTCAGCACCACCCAATCCTCTGACCTAAAATGATATCGGCGCAATAATTCTACTCCCAAGGTGAGAGTGACCTCATCGAAACGACGCGCGGCCATCGAAGCCGCGCGTATTTCTTGTGGCGGAGCCGACACGCCAAGCCCTCCCCAACCCTCCCGGAGGGAGGGAGTAAGCGAGAAAACCAAACGCAGATTAGGGCACTATTAGTCCAGCGCTGCGACTTGGCAAACGGCATTACAACGGATAGTCTTAGCAATTCGTAAATCGCACACCGTGATCTGAGACAGTGGAGGCGGGCCTTTTTGCTTCATACTTTACGCTTTACGATTAGCATCAAGGTGCGTGAAGGAGAATCCAGGTGGCAGTCATTCGTCCTTTCAAAGCTCTGCGTCCGCCCGAAGCTCGCTCGGCAGCGGTTGCCAGCGTGCCCTATGACGTCGTGAATGTCGCAGAGGCGCGCGCGCTAGCTTCGGGAAATCCTTTTAGTTTCCTCCACGTTTCTCGCCCGGAGATTGACTTGCCGGAGGGCACGGACGTTCACAGCGACGTGGTGTACGGGAAAGCGGTTAATAACTTTCAAGCGCTGATCAAGAGCTGCCCGCTGATTCAGGAAGAGGAACCGAGCATTTACCTTTATCGTTTGCTGATGGGCCAACACGCGCAGATCGGTATAGTGGCGTGCTGCTCCATCGATGAATACGACGGCAACCAGATTCGCAAGCACGAGCGCACACGGCGCGACAAGGAGGACGATCGCACCCGCCACATGCTCGCCCTGCGCGCCCAGACCGGACCAGTTTTTCTAACCTATCGCGCTCGCCCTGATATCGACTCGATGGTTTTGGAAATGAGTGCTGATTATCCGCCGCTTTACGACTTCGTTGCCACTGACGGCATCAGACATACCCTCTGGCGCGTCCCGGACCCTGATCCATTTGTCGCGGCCTTTCGCGACGTGCCTAATCTTTACATAGCCGATGGACATCACCGCGCCGCCAGCGCCAGTCGTGCTCGTGCTGAGATGAAAGAGCACGGCTTTGCATTTATCGGGACTGAAGAGTTCAACTTTTTTCTGGCCGTCATGTTTCCCGACAATCAGTTGCAGATACTTCCGTACAATCGTGTCGTGCGCGATCTAAATGGGCTACCGCGTGAAGACTTTTTGCGGCAGGTGGGCCAGGCGTTTGAAGTTTCCCCGAATGGCCCGCCGGCGCCATCATCTCGCGGGCAATGGAGCATGTACCTGGGGGGAGAGTGGTACGGTTTGAGTTTGCCGGCGAACGCCGCCGGACCCGTGGGCACAGTGGCAGCGCTCGACGTCAGCATATTGCAGGACCGCCTGATGGATCCGATTCTGGGTATAAAGGACATCCGCACTGACAAACGAGTTGATTTCGTCGGGGGCATCCGCGGTCCGGAAGAACTCGAGACGCTGGTCAACCAGGGTCGCGCCGCGGTCGCCTTCTCGCTCCATCCAACCACGATCGAAGATCTGCTGCGTGTCTCTGATGCCGGCGAAATCATGCCGCCAAAATCGACCTGGTTTGAACCGAAGCTGAGGGACGGTTTGTTGATTCACTGCATTTGATTGATTGGAGACTGGAGGCTAGAGACTAGAGGCTGGTAACGAGCGGGCACCAGTTCAAGTCTCCAGCCTCTAGCCTCTAACCTCTAGTCTATGCTCGTTCTAATCGCTGACAAATTTGAACAATCCGGCCGTGACGGCCTGCAGGGCCTCGGTTGCGAAGTTTCATATCAGCCGGACCTGAAAGACGACGCGCTGGTTGGGGCGATCCGGAAAGAGAAGCCTGACGTGCTGGTGGTGCGCGGGACGAAAGTTACGGAAGCAATGCTTGAAGCGGGTGGCTTGAAACTGGTGGTGCGCGCGGGCGCGGGCTACAACACGATCGACGTGGTCGCAGCATCGCGCCGGGGAATATACGTTTCAAACTGCCCGGGCAAGAATTCAATCGCGGTGGCGGAACTCGCGTTTGCTTTGATTCTGGCGCTGGACCGGCGCATTGCCGATAACGTAATCACCCTTCGCCGCGGCGAGTGGAACAAGAAGGAATTTTCCAAAGCGCGAGGACTCTTCGGGCGTACACTGGGACTCATTGGAGTCGGAAAGATCGGTCAGGAAATGATTCCCCGCGCCCGGGCTTTCGGCATGCCGGTAGTTGCCTGGAGTCGAAGCCTGACTGCGGAGCGCGCCACTGCCTTTGGTATCGAGCTAAAAGAATCGCCGCAGGCGGTCGCAACAGCCGCGGACATCGTCAGCGTTCATTTGGCCCTGAATTCAGAGACGCGGGCGATGGTGGGCGCTGATGTTCTCAATTCAATGCGTGAAGGCGCATATTTCATCAATACTTCGCGCGGTGAAGTCGTCGATCAGGCTGCGCTCGTAGAAGCCATGCATACGCGCGGTATTCGCGCCGGTTTGGATGTTTACGCCGGCGAGCCAACGTCAAGCTCGGGTGAATTCACGGACGAAATTGTGCGCGAGCCGAATCTTTACGGCACGCATCACATCGGCGCATCCACCGATCAGGCGCAGGAAGCAATCGCTGCTGAGACCGTGCGCATTGTTCAGTCATTCAAGGAAACCGGCAAGGTGCCAAATGTCGTCAACCTGGCCCGGCAGACACCAGCAACGCACCGTTTGGTGGTGCGCCATCGCGATCGTCCCGGAGTGCTGGCAGAAGTGCTCGAAGCCATAAAGGCGGAACACATCAACGTGCAGGAGATGGAAAACATCGTCTTCGAAGGCGCCGAAGCCGCTGTCGCCAGGATCAATCTGGACAATGCGCCCTCGCCCGGATTGCTGGCGCAGTTGCGGGCGGACAATGCGGACATAATAGAATTGGATTTGTTGGAACTGCGAGGTTAGAGACGATCTTCATGAAGACGACACTTATTACCGGCGCATCAAGTGGCATTGGCGAAGTGTTTGCGCGCAAACTGGCCGCGCGTGGCGATAACGTTTTGTTGGTGGCGCGATCGGAAGACAGACTCATGACGCTGTGCAATGAGCTGGGCCGCATCAACAGCATCCGGGCACAGTATGTCGCCATGGACTTATCCCGGCCGGACGCGCCGGCTCGCCTGGTTGCCGAAGCGCAAAAGCGCGAGCTGGAAATCGATCTGCTAATCAACAACGCCGGCTTTGGCTCCATGGGCGATTTCGCGAAACTTGATCTCGCCCGCGAGCTGAATATGATCGATCTCAACATCCGTGCCCTGGTCGAGTTGACGCATCGCTTTCTTGCTCCCATGCGCGAAAGAAAGCGCGGCGCCATCATCAACGTTGCTTCGACGGCCGGCTTTCAACCCATACCCTTCATGGCCACCTACGCCGCCACCAAAGCCTTCGTACTTTCTTTTTCGGAAGCGCTATGGGAGGAAAACCGGCCTTACGGAATCAAGGTGATGGCCCTGTGTCCCGGCGTCACCGAGACACGGTTCTTCGAGGCGGCTAATATCGAACGGCCGCCGGGGCGAGTTATTCAGTCAGCTGAGGATGTCGTTGACACAGCGTTGCGCGGATTGAAGCGCGGCAAGAGCCACATCATATCCGGTTGGGCCAACTTCCTTATGATCGAATCAGAACGGCTGGTGCCGCGTTCTTTTGTGGCGCGCATGGCGGGCAAGGTCTTGAGAAAAGAGCACGGCGACGGAAAGTAGCAGTCCGCCACTCTCCCAGTGGTTATGGCCCATGTTTAGGAGCGGGCTACTGCCCGCTCTGGTCGGGCATTAGCCCGACTCTAAACAGAAGCAGAGACTTTTATGTCCGAACGAATCTACAACTTCAGCGCCGGGCCGGCGATTCTTCCGCTGGCGGTTTTGGAAGAGGCACAGCGCGAGCTGGTCATGCTCCCGGGCGTCGGCATGTCGGTGATGGAGATTAGCCACCGCTCAAAAACTTTTGACGAGATCATCTCCGGCGCCGAAAGTGGCATACGCGAGCTGATGGGCCTACCGGATAACTATCACGTGCTTTTTCTGCAAGGGGGCGCGAGTTTGCAGTTCTCGATGCTGGCGATGAACTTTCTGCCGGCCGACCGCAGCGCCGATTACATTCTGACCGGCAGTTGGGGCAAGAAGGCTGTCAAAGAGGCAAAGCGCGCCGGTACGGTAAACATCGCCGCCACGATGGCGGATGGCGGCTTCACGCGGGTACCGGCGCAGGATGAATTGAAACTGGATAAGCACGCGGCCTACGTTCACATTACGACCAACGAAACGATTGAAGGCGTGCAGTGGAAAATGGCACCGCAGGTTGGCGATGTGCCGCTGATTGCCGATGCTTCGTCCGACATTATGTCGCGCACTGTCCCGGTTGAGAAGTACGCGCTCATCTATGCCGGCGCGCAAAAGAACATGGGGCCGAGCGGTGTCACGCTGGTCATCATTCGCGATGATCTTCTCAAGCGTATTCCGGATGGCCTGCATACGATGCTGGACTATCGCACGCACGTGGAAAACAAATCGCTCTATAACACGCCGAACACCTGGGGCATTTACATCATCAATCTCGTATGTAAATGGCTGAAGGAAAAAGGCGGCCTGGCGGCAATGCAACGCGAGAATGAAGTAAAGGCGCAGATACTTTACGACGCTATTGACGCTACCGATTTTTATCGCGGCCATGCTGATACGGACGCGCGCTCCAACATGAACGTGACATTTCGTCTGCCTTCCGAGGAGCTGGAAAAGAAGTTTGCGAATGAAGCTACCGCAGCCGGGCTGGATGGCTTGAAGGGTCACCGCTCGGTTGGCGGCATTCGCGCGTCGATTTACAACGCTTTTCCGCGCGAGGGCGTCGAAGCCTTGGATGCGTTCATGAAAGAGTTTGAACGAAAGAACGGATAGGCATTGCCGATTTCCAATTGCCAATTGCCGATTTGGCAAAATCGCCAGAGACACAGAGACACAGAGTTCGAGGAATCAGAAGGAGGGAGCGGGCTCCGTGGGCCTCTGTGAATCCTCTGTGTCCTCTGTGGTAGAAATAGTCTTGGATTAATGACGACGTTATTTATTCGAATCATCATGAAATCATTCCTCCTTATCCTACTTCTCTCGTCTCTCCTGGTCGGCTTGGCATTGCCACGAAACCCAAAAGGGACAAGCCAATCGTATGGACTTGCTCTGCCGCAAGAGACGCATCTGCGCAATCTGCGCCAGTTGAGCTTCGGCGGCGAGAATGCTGAAGCGTACTTTTCCGCTGACGGCAAAAAGCTGATCTTTCAATCGACGCGCGATGGACGCCCGTGCGATCAGATCTATGCCATGAACATTGACGGTTCCGATGTCAGGATGATTTCGACGGGCGCAGGCCGCACCACCTGCTCTTATTACTTTCCCAACGGCAAACGCATTCTCTATTCGTCCACTCATCTGGGTTCAAAGGACTGCCCGCCCCGGCCTGACTTTTCCAAAGGTTACGTCTGGGCTGTCTATCCCTCGTTCGACATCTTTACGGCGAAGCCTGACGGCTCTGATTTGAAGCAACTGACGAATACAACGGGCTATGACGCGGAAACGACGATCTCAAAAACCGGCAAGCTCGCCTTCACGTCGATGCGCGATGGCGACCTCGATATCTACACGATGGATTCGAACGGCAAACATGTCCGGCGCCTGACCAGTGAAATTGGGTACGACGGAGGGCCATTCTGGTCTTACGATGGCAAGCAGATCGTCTATCGCGCCTACCATCCGCAAAACGACAAAGATAAGGCGGACTATCTCGCGTTGCTCAAGCAGAACCTGATTCGGCCGACAACTCTCGAGATCTGGGTGATGAATGCAGACGGATCAAACAAGCGGCAGGTGACGCACAATGGCAAAGCCAACTTCGCGCCATTTTTTTTTCCCGACGGCAAAAGAATAATCTTTGCGTCAAACATGGCGGATCCAAAGGGACGCGATTTCGATCTCTACAAGATTAACCTGGATGGCTCCGGTATCGAGCGAATTACCTTCAACGATACTTTCGACGGATTCCCTATGTTCTCGCCCGACGGCAGGAAACTGGTCTTTGCGTCGAATCGGAATGCCAAAACGCGAGGCGACACCAATATCTTCAGCGCGGAATGGGTGGAGTGATCTTTAGTGCGGCATCTGCCCGCCATGGGGCGAGGCACAGCCTCGCCGAGAAGAGTTTTGAGCCAGGCGACGGAAAGGCGAAGCCTTTCCGCACTGTGCGGCGGCAAAGCCGCAAACTGCAATTGAATAGAGAGGCAATATGATTCGAAAGTTTTTCCATCTCGCAGTAGTCGTCACCCTGGGCATTAGCATTGGTCTGGCGCAACAACCAGCGTCGCAAGAGACGCCCAGCGTCGAACGCCTGCGGGCGCACATTACCTATCTTGCTTCCGACAAGCTGGAGGGGCGCAGAACGGGAAGCGCCGGCGCTAACCTGGCCGCTGAGTACATTGCGAGAGAGTTCGCTCGCTACGGCCTGCGGCGCAGCATTGGTTACGACACGCAGGGCATGTCGATACTGGAAGCTGACTCGCCCCACCGTTACATGCAGGAGTTTCCCTATGTTGCGGGCGTCCAGTTGGGTCCGAACAATTCAATGCTATTTAGTTCGGAACCCGCGAAATCTCCCCAAACCGAAACCTCTACCTCGATGCCAAATACACGCGTGCCTTCACTCGATTTGCGTCTGGCGGAAGACTGGATGCCGTTGGGGTTTTCCTCAACTGCGAATTTGGCCGAGATGCCCGCGACGTTCGCTGGCTTTGGCATCACAGCAGGTGACTTGAAATACGACGACTATGCCGATGCTAATGCAACCGGAAAGATCGCCATAGCGCTTTCCGGAACTCCCGATGGTGACAATCCGCACGGCCGCTTTGTGCGCTACGAAGACCCGCGTTGGAAAGCAATCGCGGCACGAGAACACGGCGCCAGGGCGCTTGTGATCGTTGCGCGCCAGGAGAACTTCAAAGATGATCGGCTCGCGCGGCTTCGTTATGACAACACCGCCGGCGAGGTGGGAATCCCTGTAGTGGCGATCTCGCGACAGGTTGCCGCAAAATTATTGGGTTTAGAGAGTACTGCGGTGCTCGGAAGGCTTGAAATGGAAGTTTCGGCATGGGTCCTGGGCGGCGGGCCGGCGGCAAATTGCAAAGAGCCGTGCGGCGTGACGCGCAATTTCAAACTGGCGATTGGTGGCAAACTCAGTATCATGACCGAAATCGCCCGCCACCAGGCTCCTGCCTACAACGTCGCCGCTATCCTTGATGGATCCGATCCGGTGCTGAAGAACGAAACGATCGTGATCGGCGCGCACTATGATCACCTTGGTCGCGGCGGTGAAGGTAGTCTGGCGCCGCGCGAAGGCGAGATTCATCACGGCGCGGACGACAACGCTTCGGGCGTTGCCGGAATGCTGGAGCTGGCGCGCATCTTCTCTTCGCAACACCCACGGCCCAAACGCACTCTCGTCTTCATCGCGTTCAGTGGTGAAGAGGAAGGTCTGCTCGGCTCGAGCTTCTATGTTAACCATCCGATCCTGCCGCTGGCACGGACGGTAGCAATGGTCAACATGGATATGATTGGGCGCCTGAAGAATAACAACCTGATTGTGGGCGGTGTGGGTACAGCGCAGGAGTGGCGCTCGGCCATTGAAGCCGGGAACTTAATGCAAGGTGTGACAATTACGGCAGGAACTCCAAGCAGAGAAACTACCGACAGCAGGAGGGGGTCGCAGGGTGGTGTGCCCCTCGTCGTATCCGCGAACGGGCGCACGATCGTAAGCAGCGATGCGACGAAGAACTTTGTCCTTACTTTGAACGAAGACGGATATGGCCCCAGCGATCATTCGCAGTTTTATGCGAAGCAGGTGCCGGTGCTTTTCTTCTGGACAGGCACGCACGATGACTATCACAAGCCTACCGACACGGCGGACAAGATTAACTATGAAGGCGAAGCGCAGATTCTGAAATTCGTCGAGCATATTATTCAGGGTGCCGATCAAAGCGATAAGCGGCCGACATTCGCAGTGGCTAAAAGCGAATCTACCGGTCGTGCAATGGATTTTCGCGTCTATCTCGGCACGATTCCGAATTACGCGGACTCAAATGACGGCCTTAAGCTCGACGGCGTGCGCGACGATTCGCCGGCAGCAAAGGCAGGATTGAAAGCAGGCGATCGTGTTGTGAAGCTGGCTGGACGCGAAGTGAAGAATGTTTACGATTACACCTATGCGCTCGGAGAGATGAAGGCGGGCCAGGAATATGAGGTCGAAATTGTTCGCGGGAGTGAACGGTTAACGTTGAAGATTACGCCGGCCGCCAGAAAGTAAAAAGGTAGAAGGAAAAAGGCAAAAGTGAGTTCAAGGGCGAATCTCTGCAAGATTCTTTGACCTTACTTTTGCCTTTAACCTTTTTACTTTTTTACCTTGTTCTTACCACCTTGGCTCGCGGTCGTTCCGGCCATAATCGCGATCGCCGCCGCCCCCGCCCCCGCCATAGCCGCCACGGTCACGGTAACCGCCGCCGCCGCCACCCCGGTCAGTCTTTGGCCTGGCCTCGTTGACAGTCAAATTTCGGCCGCCCAGATCCTTGCCATTGAATTGTTCGATGGCCGCCGCAGCTTCTTCCGGCGTCGCCATCTCGACGAAGCCAAAGCCGCGCGAGCGGCCCGTCTCGCGATCTTCGATCACAGTCACGGATTCCACCGTGCCAGCCTGGGCAAAGAGCTCCTTCAACTCTTCGCCAGTAGTGCGGAACGAAAGGTTACCCACATACAGTTTTGTAGCCATTTCTAACTTAACCTCAGAATCAAACGAAGCGCGGGCTGATGTGGAATCGCAGATGCGAAGGCGGGGAGCCTGAAGTCCTTCTCGGCGAAACGCGACGTGCCCGGTGCTCTAACAGTCACGAGCGCGGCTTCTAACAAATTGACAACCAGCCTAACTCTCTCTTCAGCCGAACGTCGTCGCTTTCCGATCACTGGCAGGCGCAGTCACCTTTGATGCGCGAGAGCAGGAACCTAAGGAGCTCAGTATGCCGGGAAATTTTCCCCAGCGCAAGCGCGATTCGCAACCGGCTCGGGCCGCAAAAGGCTGCTGATAACGGCGGCTAAAAGCGCCGGCGGCGGCGCTCCTGCTGTTGCACCGTGGCGCCGAACAACTTCGGCACATTCAATACGCTAATGTGCTCGCCCCCGCGCTGCAGAGCTCCGTAAATAATCTCCGGTTCAGTACCCTGCTCCGACAATTTAATGTCTGCGGAAGATATTTCGATAGCCCCGCGGCTGGAATCGGCCGCAAGGGCCAATTGTTCGTCACCACTCAAAGCCACGGCGATGGCGGGCGCAGCACCCCGAGATGGCCCGCCCAGCAACGGCAGCGGATCAATTACAGTCAACATGCGTCCGCGGAAGGCAATCACGCCCAGTACCGAAACCGGGGCCCGCGGCAAAGGCGCCGGTATCTTCCCAGCGACGATGCCGTTAACATCTTCGGTGAAGACTCCCAACAGCCGTCCACCCGTCTCGATCACCAGCAACTCGTGTCGAGCCTGCCCCCCGCCATGGACCGAGTCATTTGAATCAAAAGACATAGGAGCTGATTTCCCGGCTTTGACAGCCAATGGATGAAAACACGGAGGGGATACCCTGTCAAACGTTTGCCACTTGCGTCGCAATGCGCTCGGAGCCACCGGCTGAACTCGGTTGTGCCTCTATGTTAAAGTTATGAAGAACTCCCACGACAAGCCGGCGGATCGCGTCTGAAAGGAACCGAATTGTATGGATGAATTTGATCGTTACCGGGCGGAGATGAACGAGAAACTGCTGGGCAGCGACCATCTCGGCATCAAGAGGTTCTTTGCGCTCGATACGCAGGCCTACGAAGACGGCGCCCTCGATAAACGCACCAAAGAGTTAATGGGGCTGACAGCCTCGATCGTGCTGCGCTGCGACGATTGCATCACATATCACCTGAAGCAATGCGCCGATACAGGTGTCACGCGATCGCAATTCATGGATGCATTCAATGTAGCGCTGGTCGTTGGCGGATCAATTACGATTCCACATCTGCGACGCGCGACCGAACGACTGGACGAGATATTGCGCGATTAAGTATGACTGCCCTGGCAATCCATAAGCGAGTGGTTGGAGCCATGCTCTGGATCGTGGTTTTTCCCGGCTGGTTCGGTATATCTCTGGCGCTTGCCGGTTCAACTATTAAACTAACTCAGGAAGGTTCTCTTATGCCCGTACAGGAACGCGCTCCGGTGCGCGCACCCGAGCTGACCGGTGATCGCGGCTGGCTCAACACAGACAAGCCCCTCTCGCTCAGCGCACTCAAAGGCAAAGTAGTGCTGCTGGACTTTTGGACTTATGGTTGCATTAACTGCATGCACATCATTCCCGATCTAAAAAAGCTCGAGCACAAGTACGCCAACGAGCTGGTGGTGATTGGCGTGCATTCGGCCAAGTTTGAAAACGAAAAAGAGTCGGACAACATCCGCCGCATCATTCTGCGCTACGAGATCGAGCATCCGGTGGTAAACGACGCGGACTTTGCTATCTGGCGCAGCTATGGTGTGAACGCCTGGCCGACGCAGGTACTGATCGATCCTGCCGGCTATGTGGTCGGCTCGATCTCAGGCGAGGGAAACTATGAAGTGATCGATCAGGCGATCGCCAAAACGGTCGCCGATGCTCGCCGGCGCGGCCAGCTCAACGAACAACCGCTGAAGCTGGTTCTGGAACGAGCGAAGATCGGCGATTTGCCGCTGGCGTTTCCCGGAAAGATTCTCGCCGATGCCGGATCGGATCGTCTTTTCATCGCGGACTCCAATCACAATCGAATCGTAATTACAAAACTTGACGGCACCCTCGTCCAGACTATCGGCACGGGAACTCCCGGCGCCGCCGATGGTGCTTACGATCGCGCCAGCTTCTATCGCCCGCAGGGAATGGCCCTGGATGGCGACACGCTCTATGTTGCTGATACCGAGAATCATTTGATTCGCCAGATCGATTTGAAGTCGCATACCGTAAAAACTATCGCCGGCACGGGCCAACAGTCGCATGATTACTTCAAGACAGGGTCCGGCCGGACTATTGCTCTGAACTCGCCCTGGGATTTGCAGCTGGTCGGGCGGACGCTATACATCGCGATGGCCGGCCCGCATCAGATTTGGAAGCTGGATCTAGACCGCCAGGAAATCTCCACTTTTGCCGGCTCGGGACGCGAAGCGCGCGTGGATGGTCCGTTAAGTGAAGCCGGCTTCGCGCAGTCGTCCGGACTGGCGAGTGACGGCCAGACGCTTTACGTCGCCGACAGTGAAGCCAACATCATTCGTGCAGTCGATTTGAAACCAAACGGTGAAGTGCGCACGCTTGTGGGCGGAGATCTCTTCGACTTTGGTGATGTGGACGGCAAGGGTGATGACGTGCGCCTGCAACATCCGCTGGGACTGGCGCTCTGGGACAGCAAAGTCTTGATCGCCGACACCTACAATCACAAGATCAAGATCCTCGATCCGCAAACCCGCACAGTAAAGACTTTTGCCGGCACCGGGAAACCTGGACAAGCAGGCGGAACATCGCCGTCCTTCTATGAGCCGGGCGGACTGAGCGTGGCGAGTGGCAAACTGTATGTGACGGATACTAACAATCACGCCGTTCGGGTCGTCGACTTGAGGACAAAAGAGACGACTACGCTTTCGATTAAGGGTCTCCTGCCCCCGGCTTCAAATCCAGCGATGGAAATCGCGGACGCCGATGTCGCGCCCAATGCGGAAGAGATCAAAGTTACTTCCCAGAAGTTGCGCGCGGGAGACGCGGGTTCATTACTCATCGACGTGGCTCTCCCGCCTGGCTATCACCTGAACCCATCCGCGCCGCAGCGCTATCGTGTTTCGGTTGAGAAGGGATCGCAGACCCTGGCGATTGATGCACAGAATGGCGCCCGGACGGCAAAGGGTTTGCAGCTTCCTCTTCGCATTCCCATACGAACACTTGATGCGGGTGTCGCCGAATTGCGCGCCTCGCTGACACTCTACTACTGCCGCGAAGACAACACGGGCACGTGCCGCATCAAGACCCTCGTATGGCACGCGCCGATCGAGGTCACGACAAAAACGGAAGGGCCGCGGGAAATTAGATTGCAGGGTAAGATTCTATAGGGCGGGGTTCGGGAGGTCTTCGTCAGTGTCTGGTTCAGTGGGCCAGCTCAGATTGTAGCTGGGGCTCGGTTTGTTTCAACACCCTATCAGATGGGAAGGCTCTGAATGCGTCTGCGGTTGCTGACAGAGCATTGGCCAGCAGTCTCGACGCTTCCTCTAAGAGCCGTTGATGATCCGGCGTATATGCGGCAAGGTCCGAGGAATATAGCGTAATGACACCGAGTAGATCCTCTCCTTTGATTATGGGAGAGACAACGAGCGTGCGATAGCCGGCAAAGGATTCGGCCAGGGCCGGCGGCAGATCAAGTTTGGGATCAGCATTGCAGAACGACCGGCGATTCGCCAGGGCCCATCCGGTTGCCCCTTCACCAACAGAAATCTCGCGATTCTTCATCAACTCAGCTTTGTGGCCCGCTGCATAGGCAACGATATACTTGCCGCTCTCCGGAGCCGGTTGCGTAATTGCGCAGCAATTGAAGGGCACAATGGCGGGCAGCCTTTCGAGAAATGCGCTAATGGCGCGGCGATGGTCATGTGCGTTGCTCATTTCCTGCGCCAGATCGTAAAACAGCTTCAACTCCTGGTGTGAAAGGTCTCGCCGTTTCTGGACTGGAGCAGTTTCGGCCAGGCCGGCCGCGGGCGCCACAAGCCGCGCCGCTTCCGACAGTTGCTCAAGCGGCTCGATTCCGTATGTCGGCGCCCCTCCATTGCGATGCGCCAGTATCTCGGCCTCGAATTCCGGCAGGTGGGTAATGAACGTTCCTACCACTTGCGGGTCATACATCGTTCCACTGCCGCTCATAATGAAGTCAATCGCTTGTTCTCGGGTCATGGCTTTGCGATACTGCCGATCCTCCCGCACCGCATCGAAGCAATCCACCACCGATAGAATTCGCGCTGTCAGGGGAATGTCTGCGCCACTTAGCCCGTCAGGATAGCCCTTGCCGTCCCAACGCTCGTGGTGATGGCGAACCACTGGAACAATCGGAAATGGAAAAGCAACCCGGCCCAGAATCTGCGCGCCGACGGTCGTATGCAATTTCATTTTCTCGAACTCATCGGCGGTCAATTTTCCTGGCTTGTTTAGAATGTGATCAGGCACCGCGATTTTGCCGATATCGTGCAGCAATGCCCCGGCTTTCAGCGCTTCGATCTCCCCGTCATTGCATTTCAAAAGACGGGCCACTCCCGCCGCGTAGATTTGCACGCGCAGAACGTGCTCATGAGTGACTTTGTCTTTCGCGTTTATGGCGACTGCCAGGGCTTCGATCGTTTCTCGATGGCCCTTTTCCATCACGCTGATTCTTTCCTGAATACTCTCGCCGTACCGCCGATGGCCGAAATAGATGGCTATCAGAATTGGTCCGCCAATGAGTGCCATCACCAATCCGTCGTAGTGCAGCGCCAGGTACAGCAAAGTGGCAGCCGTGCCGGTCGGGAGAAACATCGGAACCGCCCATACCAGTTTTTCTTTCCACTCGCGCAGGATGGGATTGCCGTAGCGCAGCGCCAGCAATGTCGACAGCAGACCCCAGTTAACAATCACCTGAACGACACTGCCCACGAGCAGCGCGACCGTGGCTGCACGGAAAGGATAGACATGGCCAACTGGTGCTTCAGCGAAACCATAGCGCAATACAGCATGGAGGGCACATCCGCCCATTGCCGCCGCCAGGGAAAACATGCTCGACGAGAAGAGATTGCTCGAGGGCCGGCGCACGGCGCGAATTGACGACGTCAAGCCTTCAATTCCGCCGACAACGATCGCCGGAATCACTCCATACGAACATGCCACCAGCAGGATGAATGCGTCGGTAAGCGTGAATGTGATCTTTTCCTTTGTGAACTTTAGACCATACGGTAGGACGATCGAAGTGGGAAACATTCCGACCACCACGACCAGCGGCACTATGGCGAGCACAATCAGTTGTTCACGTAGAGAATATTCGACAACCAGTGCGACAGCAGCCAGGGCCCAGAGACACAGGCCCGTTACCGTCACCGCGGTCTGATAAACGAAAGCTTTCTTGGGGACTTGGGTTTGGGACATACTCTCCCGCACTTTTTCTGAAAGTAAGTCGACCTCACGGGCCCTTGGTTTTAGGGCCTGGGAAAGAATCTGCTATCGCATTCAGGGGACTCCTTTAAACGAACCAAACCGGGGCCGAGTTTTCCCGGACCGCCCCGAGGGATAGGCAACGGCCCTTTAACAAGAAGCATGCCGCAGCTGCTGATTGGTTAATGCTGCATAGAAACGTCCAAAATACTGGGCCGGAAGACGATCAAGTCGCTTTGAACGAAATACTGTCAGGCCTTCAGGTCAAACAGATTCGTCACTCGGTAGAGCCTCTCCGTATTGTCACTTAACTTCGGCTGGGTACTTCCTGGACCTTCTAAACCTGACAAAGAGCGCTGTATCTGGCCCTACTTGCTCCCTCTTCGCCGAAGCGAGTAATATCCCGCATACTACAAATTCAGTAACGGGGGAAAACACTGTGGGCGATAAGCCATTTCTCACTGACATCAAGACTCTGCGCGAGCGGGCGCGCCAGCATATCGAGCGCGGTGCGGTTACCGAGGGTTACAGCGCCGACCGGGAAACGGTTATCAAATTGCTGAACGAAGCGCTGGCCACCGAGATCGTGTGCGTTCTGCGCTACAAGCGGCATTACTTCATGGCTACCGGCATTCATGCGGAGAGCGTCGCGGCTGAGTTCTTGCAGCATGCAACCGACGAGCAGGCACACGCCGACCAAATTGCGCAAAGGATTGTTCAACTCGGCGGCGAGCCTAATTTTTCTCCGGAAGGTTTGCTGACACGCAGCCATGCGGAATATGTCGAAGGCGATACTCTTAACGACATGATCAAAGAAGATCTGGTTGCCGAGCGCATTGCTATCGACAGCTATCGCGAGATGATCACGTTTGTGGGGAACGACGACCCTACCACCAGGCGAATGATGGAAGGAATCCTCGCCATGGAAGAGGAGCACGCCGACGACCTGGTCAATCTTCTGGAGAAACTCGCAGGATAAGTGTCAGCCAGCGCATCCCTGGAACATTACCGCTAACGCTCGGAACATGTCACAAAGCTACGTTAGCTCCGCTGGATTTAGAACAGCGCGTTCGCAGGTCATCACCGTACCGCGTTGGTAAGGCGCTGGCTTGATGCTGCATCCCGCGTGATTTCTGTCACGATTGTTAATCGCCGGAAATAAAAGATGAATCTCGAGGGACGGCCGTCGATGTGCCGCAAGTGTGGCGCCATTGTCGGACCGGGACAAAATTCATGCACCGTTTGCGGCGCGGACATGGCCGCTTCGTCGTCACCCAACAGTCGGGTCCGGCGTAATTACGATCGCGACGCGATCCGCTTTGCCCGAGCGGTGCTGGATCGTTCGTACATCTTCACCATTCTCTTTCTGGTCGCTAACTTCTTTGTTTTTCTGCTGATGTGGCAATCCAACGGGATGTCCAGCGGCGCGTTGTGGCCGGGCTTTACGCACCCGGTGTTACTAGCCTACGGCGCAAAACTTAATTTGCTCATCAGACAGGATCACGAATGGTGGCGTCTGGTGACACCTGTTTTTATTCACGTGAACCTGCCGCACGTGCTGGTAAACATGTACAGCCTCTGGATGATTGGGCCATACGTGGAGAAACTCTACGGCTCGGCAAAGTTTGTCGTCTTCTGGGTGGTCACCGGTGTGGCTGGGGTCGTCGCCAGTTATCTTACCGTACGGCCGGAGATGGTGAATGGTTTGGTGGGCAGCTTTGTTTTCAAAGTCAGGGACGACCCGTCAGCTGGAGCTTCGGGCGCGCTCTTCGGACTGATTGGTGTGTTGTTTGTATTCGGAATCAAGTTCCGCCGCGAATTGCCTGAGGGGTTCAAACGCGCGTTTGGGACCGGTTTGTTGCCGCTCATTTTCATAAATCTCTTCATTGGTTTTATGGGCCGCGGCTTCATCGATAATGCAGCGCATCTCGGCGGATTAGCTTCCGGGGCGGCGCTGGCCCTGTTAGTCGACTACAAACGGCCGGGCGAACGCGCCACGATCACCATCACCTGGCGCACTCTGCAAATTCTGGCGTTGGCGCTGGTATGCGTTAGCTTTGTTATGGTGGCGCGCCACCGTCATAGCCAGTATCCGCTAGCCGCAAACTTAGCCGAGCAGGAAAACAATAATAGCGCCGAAGCCATTGTTTCTTACCTTGAAGCCTTGAATAACGGCACCAAAGCGTTTCAAGTAAGTCTCGTTCATGAGCTTGAACCGAAGGCCTTCGAAGAGGTCACCGGGAAGCTTGACTCAGCCCGGGCACCCGACCAACAAAGCGATTTGTTACGGAAAGAGTTGAAGACACTCCTTCTACGGGCCAGGGAATGGCAGACAGTCCCGCCATCTCAACGCACGCGGCCACAGAATCGAGAACAGATCAAGAAGCTCTATGAAGACTTTGAAGCCTGGATTAAGAAGCGGGATGAATGGGTTAACGTGCAGGGGGCAAATTACGGCATCAAGTTAATCGAAACTGAGAATGCAAACAGCTCCGATGCTAATGAATCGAAGCCGGCCTCCGTGACCGCATCGCCAGGCAAAGAATAACTAAACTCACCGGAGAGAAAACTTATATGGAAATCAAAAAAGTTGGCGTGCTCGGCTGCGGCCTGATGGGAGCGGGCATAGCGCAGACTGCGGCGAGCGCCGGATTTGAAACTATCGTGCGGGAAGTTTCTGACGATCTAATCGCCAAAGGCTTCGCCGGAATTGAAAAATCGCTCGCGCGCTTCGCAGACAAAGGGACGATTAAGGCCGAACAGCAGAAGGAGATTCGCGGCCGTCTGACCGGAACTACGTCTTTGGATCAGCTTGCTGATTGCGACATCATCATCGAAGCCATCATCGAGAACCTCGACACCAAACGCGAGACTTATCTCCGTCTCGATGACGTCTGCAAAGTGGAAACTATTTTCGCCTCCAACACTTCCTCGCTTTCGATTACTGAGATGATGAATGTCACTTCGGCTGAGCGCCAGAAGCGCTTCATCGGCATGCACTTCTTCAATCCCGTGCCCATCATGAAACTGGTCGAAGTGGTTAGGACAATCCTCACCGACGACGCGGTTTACGAACAAGCAGTCGAGTTCGGAAGAAAACTCGGGAAGACTCCGGTGCGCGCAAGCGACAAGACCGGATTCATTGTGAATCGTCTGCTGGTGCCTTATTTGCTGGACGCGATTCGCGCGCTGGAAGAGGGTGTGGGGTCAACTGTAGACATCGATAACGCGATGAAGCTTGGATGCGGTTATCCCATGGGTCCCCTGACGCTGGGCGATTTCGTGGGACTCGACACCACGTACTACATCGCCGAGATCATGTTCAATGAGTTTCGGGAGAAGCGCTTTGCGCCGCCGCCGCTTTTGAAACGCATGGTGATGGCTGGTCTGTACGGTCGTAAAACCGGCCGGGGGTTTTACGACTACACAAAGGACCCGAAGAATCCCACCCCGATGAACCTTGTGTGAAGCATCTAGCCGCAGATAAACGCGGATACACGCGGATGGAATAAGCCCGGACTTTTCTTTTCAGAATCCGCGTTTATCTGCGTTCATCCGCGGCTGATTTAGCTCTTGCGCTTCTTCGCCAGCCGGCGCTTGAAAACTGCCTCGCCACCACTTTCCCCTTTGGGCCCACCTATATTCATAGCCGGAGTTGAGGGCGAATTCATCCGTGGCGTCACTGCATCGCCGCCGGTATGTTGCGTTGACTCGTCGGCAAACATAACGTTCTTCTTCCTGAGCCGGCCGCGCAACGCCGGCGTCTTATCCATTTCTTTACGATTCTGATCCGGCTTTCCCCCAGTTCCCATTTGCTGGCCACGCCGCTTGGCGCGTACGCCGGCCTTGCGCTGATCCTTTTTGCTCCCCATCTTTCCCTCCGTCTCTTAAAAACTCGGCTCAGTGACAGACAGGAGTGTCTGTCCTACTTCCTGGCTAGGGCCCACTTCAATGCCGGCGGTGTTACCAGCGTTGTCACGAATACCATGATCACGACGGCGCCGAATGTGACCGTGTTTACTACCGGTTCATTGACGCCCGCGGAATTCGGCAGCATCAAGGTAGCGCCGATGCCGGCCACGATTAATCCAACCTCTCCCCGCGGTATCATCCCCAGGCCAATTGCCAGACGGTTCAAGCCGCGCTCGGCCACAGCCAGCGAGCAGATTTGTTTGCCCGCTATGGCTGCTATGGTTAAGAAAATCGCGAAGCTCAATATTGCAGGATTGGCAAAAGCGCGCAGATCGACTTTCATTCCCATCAACACGAAAAAAATGGGAACGAAAATCGAGGTCACGGGCGACAGCAACTCCCGCAAGTTCCGCTCGCCGCGTTCGAGGAAAGGTTTGAAGTGGACTTCTTCGAGCACCAGACCGGCCGCGAACGCGCCCACGATCGGCGCCAGCCCGACTTTCGCAGCCATCCAGGAAAGCCAGAAACAGAAAGCAATGGCCAGCGCGAGTAATACGCCGCCTGTCTTCAACCGTCCCGCGCTGCGAAATATCGGTGGTACCGCGTAATGCCCAATCGCAAATGCGGCACTGAAAAAGGCCAGCGCCTTGGCAGCAATCCAGCCCAGGCCAACCAGCGAAAATTGAACTCCAGAATTGGCCGCGCCGGCTACACCGACAACGACGGCCAGAATCAAAAGCCCGATGACGTCGTCAATTACCGCCGCACCCAGTATGATGCGTGCTTCGCGCGTCGAAAGTTTTCCCAGGTCCTTCAGTACTCGTGCGGTGATGCCGACGCTGGTGGCGCACAAAACCGATCCGATGAAAATGTGGGCCAGCCTCGATTCATGAGGAAGAAAGTAAGCCGATACGCCCCAGCCTAGAAAGAACGGTGCGATCACTCCGGCGCCGGCGACCAGCAGCGATGACCATCCAACTTCGCGCATCTCCGCCAGATTTGTTTCCAGCCCAACCTCGAACAGCAGGAGGATCACACCAATCTGGGCCAGGGCGGCGATGAAGGCATCGGTTTTCAAGGGCTCCGCTCGAGCAAATCCGACCAGTAAGAGATTACCCAGCACGATGCCGGCAATCAGTTCACCCAGTACCGCCGGTTGATTGATTCTTTCAAAAAGTTCGCCGCCGAGCTTGGCTAAGATCAGGATCACCGCAATGCCCACCAGCAGCATCGGATCGAGCGAGTGGCCGCCGCCATGCGCTGGAGGCCCCGGAGGCTCCGGCGATCCCGCCCCAGCTGCAATCAAAGGCTGCACTCCGCTAAACACAACGGCGCAAAAGCCAATCGACTTGGTTAGTAAATCTGGTTTCATTTCACTTGAGCGCCGCCGATTATCGCACAGGTGTGGCCGCCAAAAATAAATTGATTCGCCACAATGCTTCTGATACTCTCCGCCGCATTGCAATCGCCCTCTTTTCGATAATCAGACCAGCTACAGGCAGTTCGCGACTGACAGGGCGAAGAAACATCTCTTCATAGTCGGGACCGTAGATCGGAGCCGGCGGGCGGATGAGTTTTCCGCACGAATCAGGAGAGAGGCCTGCGCTTCAAAGAACCATGTGCACTGACAGAAGAGACTTTCTGCGCCTTTCCGCCGGCCTGGCCGGAGCCGTCGCGTTTGGCGGAACGGCCCACGCGGAAACCACGGCCGTGGAGTTTTTTCAGCAGCGCGAAACGCCAGATCCGATCCGCAAGCTGCGCAGCATGACCACCGGGGTGGCCCCGATTTCGCTCGCCGAACGAAAAGCGCGGATCGAGAAAGCCCGGCGTTTGATGCACGAGCACCGCCTCGACGCAATTTACCTCGAGCCCGGCTCGAGCATGTTCTACTACACCGGCATGCGCTGGAGCACCAGCGAGCGAATGTTTGCCTTAGTGATTCCCGCGCGCGGCGAGATCGCCTGGGTCTGTCCGAAGTTTGAAGAAGAACGCGCGCGTGAGCTGATCAAGATTGGCGCTGACATAAGAACCTGGGAAGAAGACGAGAGTCCTTACAAACGAGTGGGCGAAATTTTTCGCGACCGCGGCATTCGTACCGGCCGCATTGGCATGGAAGAGCGGGTGCGCTTTTTTCTCTTCGACGGTATTCGAAAAGAAGCGCCGAATTTGCAATTTGTCAGCGCCACTCCCGTCACTGCAGGTTGCCGCATGTTCAAATCGCCTGCGGAGATTGCGCTGATGCAGCGCGCGAACGACATTACGATCGTCGCTTACAAAGCCACGCACGACAGTATGCGCGCGGACATGACGCAGGATGAATTTGCCGACAATTGCGCCGCCGCGTTTCGGGCGCTGGGCGTCACCGGTGGAATCTTCGTCAGCTTTGGCAAGTACACCGCGTTTCCGCATGGCAGCAGCACGCCGCAAAAGTTGCAGGAAGGCGATGTGGTCTTAATGGATGGAGGTTGTAGTGTCGACGGTTATCAGTCAGACATTACGCGCACGTTCGTGTTCGGCAAGCCGACCCAACGCCAGCGCGACATCTGGAATCTCGAGCGCAAGGCCCAGGACGCCGGCTTCGCAGCGGCCAGAGTTGGCTTGCCTTGTGAAGTTGTCGATGCTGCTGCCCGCAAGGTGATTACTGACGCCGGCTTTGGTCCTGACTACAAAGTGCCCGGGCTGCCTCATCGCACCGGCCACGGCATCGGTCTGGACGGGCACGAATGGACCAACTTCGTGCGCGGCAATAAGACCCCGATTCAACCCGGCATGTGCTTCAGCGACGAACCGACGATCGTCATCTATGGCGAGTTTGGCATCCGCCTGGAGGATTGTTTGTATATCAACGAGAACGGTCCGAAGTTTTTCACGGCACAAAGCCCTTCGATTGACAGGCCATTCGGCTGAGGTTTTGTCAGAGCCGTAAAGGAAATGATCAATAGGCCGTGAAGGAGGAATTCAAATGGACGGATGGGGTTCATTCCTGACACAGCAACTTGCTTATGCAGCGCCTGCGCTTATCGTCTATTTGGTGGGTATGGTCCTGGCGGTGATATTTATCAGGAAATATCCTGGTCCGGCAATTCTCACTCTGCTCGCCACAATTATCTTGCTGGTCACTACTATCGGAATCGCTATGGCCCAGGTACATTTCATGCGTCTTCGTGTCGAGCCTGGCTGGACGACGGCACGTTATGGTCAAGTGATGTCTGTGGTTTCCAT